>PBVL01000031.1 GCA_002728675.1 Gammaproteobacteria bacterium | reverse complement strand
TCCATTCCGGTATGACCGAATGCAAGGTCACCCATGAAGTTCAGACAGAATTTCGAGGGATCGGCGATCTTTGCGCCAATCGCAAGCGGGATGCCGTAGCCGAGGTGCGTCGTCTTGCCCCAACCGATGTAGCCGAACGGCACGGTCGCCTTGTAGAACGGCATGATCTGATCGCGCGGATTCCCCGCATCGTGGGTCACGATCGAGTTGGCGTGATCGATCGTGTTGTTGATCTCGTTGATGACGCGATAGGGATTGATGGGCGTCTCGTCCGACGTCAGCAGCGGCGCCCATTCCTCCAGCCACTCGGCCTTGACCGCGGCGATTGAGTCCGTGAGGCCCTGGTTGGCCGGCCGTCCGCCCTCGCCCACTTCACCCTTGACGATGTCGATCATCATTTCGAGGGTCAGTTTGGCGTCGCCGACGAGGCCAATCTCGACCGTGTAGTCCTTGTTGATGTCCTCGGCGGCGATGTTGCCGTGGATGAGGAACTTGCCGGGCGGGACGTCGATGCCAAACGTGGTCCGGGTGAGTCCCGAACCGATCGCAAAGACGGTGTCCGACTCGCCAAGCCACTTCCAGACCGTCTTGGGTGCTGTACGGTTCGCCGAACCCAGCGCCAGCGGATGGTCGTCCGGAAAGGCGCTCTTGGCCTGCATCGTCGTGACGACGGGAATCTGCGTGAGTTCCGCAAAGGTCATGAGTTCAGCGTAGGCGTGGGCATACAACACACCCTGCCCCGCGAGAATCACGGGGTTGTCTGCCTCGAGCAGGGCCTTCACGGCGTCTTTGGCATCTCCGTAGCTCGGTGCCGACCGCATCGGTTTCGACGGTCGGTAGTCGAACGACGACTCGTCCACCTCGCGCATCATCACGTCGGGATGCATTTCGACCATGACGGGGCCCGGACGCCCCTGCCGCACCGTGTGAAAGGCGCGCTGCATCTGGGTACTCGTCCGGTCCGGCCGATCGATCGAGATGGCCAGCTTCGTGACGTCTTTGTAGTTCGAGGTCGCCGAGAAGTTGGGCGCAACGTCGTAGCTCTTGAGGCCCGCACCCCCTGGGAGAAAGATCATGGGCACGGCGTCGCCAAACGCCTGCGCAATACCACCGAAGGAGTTCTCGACGCCGGGCCCAGACTGCGAGGCGAAGATGCCGACCTGCTTGCCGCCCGTCGTCCGCGCGTAGCCATCCACCGCGTTGAGGCCGCCACGTTCCTGACGAAAAACAATGGGCCGAATGTCGACTTTTGCGGCTGCCTCGATCAGCGGATTGTTCGGGAAACACCCCATCCACTCGACACCTTCCGCCTTCAGACACCGCGCGATCACGTCAAAACCGTTCATTGTTCTTCTCCTTCGGAAATCGCGCGAGAGCATAAAGAAGTCTGACTCGCACGTCTTGTTTGCGCCCGTCGCACCGACTGGACTTGAGCCCGTCCCCGGGCGCTCAATAGGCGCTTCGAACCTGAGGAATCCGTCATGTCGGACGTACGCGCAGAACTCACGAGGAACGACATGGAGGCGCTCTTCGAAGGCGTCAAGAACTGGGGGCGCTGGGGTCCCGACGATGAGCGCGGCGCGCTGAACTTCATCACCGACACCATCCGCCGGGACGCAGCTGCACTCGTGACCGAAGGCGTGTCGGTCAGTTGCGCGCTCGACTTCCCCACGCAGCCGGCGCCTGACAATCCGCGCCCGGCACAGCACATGATGGTCGTCGCGGGCGATGCCTGCACGACCACCGGGATGCCGGGCATGCAGTCCGCGATGGACTTCATCGGCGTCGCGTTTCACGGCATGGCCGTGTCTCACATCGACGCCCTGTGCCACGTCTTCGTCGACGAGAAGATGTACAACGGTTTCGATGCGTCAGACGTCAAGAGCACCGGCGCCATGCGCAACAGCGTCATGGCCGGCGAGGACGGCATCTCGGGCCGCGGTGTGCTCCTGGACGCGCCACGGCATCGTGGCGTGCCGTACCTCGGGATCGACGAGCAGATCGGACCGGACGAACTGGACGCGATGGCTGCTGCACAGGGCGTCGAGATCAGGGAAGGCGATATCCTGCTGGTCTCCACAGGGCGCGACGCGCGCCGGGCCGAGAAAGGATCGTGGGCCCCGATGGAGGGCCTTGCGGGGCTCGACGGGCACTGCGTACAGTGGCTGTACGAAAGGAAGGTCGCGGTGTTGGGCAGCGACGGGGTCTCGGACTCGATTCCGAACGGCACGGCAGACCAGTGGCCAATGCCCATCCATCAGTGCGGCATCGTGGCGATTGGCCTGCATCTGCTCGACAACCTGAACCTTGGCGATCTGGCCACCGCCTGTTCGGCGCGCGAGCGCTGGGAGTTCTTCTTCATCATCGCGCCGCTCAAGGTCAAGCGCGGCACGGGCTCACCGGTCAATCCGATCGCAATTTTCTGATGCGCGGGGCCAACATCATCTAGGCGTAGTTCCTGAGCGTGCGCTCGTAGGTCACCTCGTCGATCTCTCCAGCCTCGAACAGTTCGTCCAAAGATGCCTTCATGGCGCGCATCTTGTGGTTCTGCTGACCCATCGTGATGTAGCTCTTCAGGTGGTAGGTCTGGCGGTTTCGGATCAGATTCCGGATCGCGTGTGTGTTGACCAGAATCTCGGTCGCGACACGCTTGTTGCCTGTCACTGTCGGCAGGAGTTCCTGATGAATGACCCCAAGCAGGGACTCCGCGAGCATCATGCGGATCTGCCCCTCCTCCTCGGACGGGACGTAGGAGAAGACACGCTCCAGAATCTTGTTGATCGACATCGTATGCAGCGTCGAGAGGACGAGCACGCCGCTCTCTGCTGCCGCCAGCGCAATCTTGATCGAATCGAAGTCGCGCATTTCCCCGATCACGATGACGTTCGGGTCCATTCGCAGCGCGGCCCGAAGGCCCCGCTCGAACGAACGTGTGTCGCGACCGATCTCCCGCTGCCGCACCACCGACAGTTTGTTGGTGTGGACGTATTCGATCGGATCCTCGATAGAAATGATGTGTTTGCGATAGTGACGATTGATGTAATCGACCATCGCCGCGAGCGTGGTGGTCTTGCCCTGGCTCGTCGTACCCTTGATGAGCACCAGACCTTTGTCACGATGACAGAATCGGGTCACCACGTTGGGCAGCCTGAGTTGCTCGAGCGGCAACGGTGTGTGGTCGAGGACCCGGATGACCGTATCCACCGATTCATCAGCCACATGCAGGTTCACGCNGAAGCGCTTCGCACCGAACGTGCGGATCAGATCCAGGTCGAGGTCGGTCTCGAACGCGGCAATCTGCGCNTCGGTGAGCAGCGAGTAGCAAAGGTCCCNCGCCCCGTTNGCCNTCANCACCGTGTCGTNCGTTGACTGCAGTTCGCCCTGGAGCCGATACANGATCGGCATGCCCGGGACCAGGTGGACGTCCGTCGCGCCGGCTGCGACGGCGTTCTCCAGCAGTGGGCGGATGATGGGCTCTGGCATGGCGGACAGCCTCCGGCACATGTTGCCTGACGTCAGCGCCCCGCACTACCGGGCGGCGCGGTTGGGCTATGATCGATCGTGCTTTCGCAGAAGGAGATCGCTCCATGAGTCAATGGCAGGTTGGCAACGTCAAAATCACGCGGGTTATCGAAATGGAGGTCGCGGGCGGCAGTCGCTTTATCCTCCCGGACGCGACGCGCGAGGCGGTCCTTCCAATCGAATGGCTCGCGCCGCACTTCATGGATGAGAAAGGCAATCTCATCATGAGCATTCACGCGCTCGTCATCGAAACGCCCGACCGCAAGATCGTCGTCGACACCTGCATCGGCAATGACAAGGAACGGTCGATCCCCGCGTGGAGTCACCTGTCTCTGCCCTTCATCGAAGACCTGACCCGCGCCGGGTACCCGCCGGAGTCGATCGACACGGTGTTGTGTACCCATCTGCACGTGGATCACGTTGGCTGGAATACCAGTCTGGTGGACGGCGAGTGGGTGCCGACCTTCACGAACGCCCGCTACCTCATCGCGCACTCCGAGTACGAGTACTGGGACGCTGAATCGGACGGCGACGAATTCGGCGATATTATGACGGACTCGGTCCGTCCAGTGTTCGACGCAGGCCTCGTCGACCTCATCGACGTGAACCACCAGGTCTGTGACGAGGTGCAACTCGAACCGACACCCGGGCATACCCCAGGGCACGTCTCTGTTCACATCCGCTCAGAAGGTGAGGAAGCCCTGATCACGGGGGACTGCATCCATCACTCCTGCCAGATCGCACGGACCGAGTGGACCAGCAGCGCGGACTACGATCAGTCCCAGGCCCGCCAGACGCGGGAAACGCTCCTCGGCGAATACAGTGACGGACCCGTACTGATCATCGGGACGCACTTCGCCACGCCAACGGCCGGCTATTTCAGGCGGACCGCGGACGGCTTCTGGTTCGACGTCGGTCAGACCACGCTCTGAGGCAACAACCGGCCGCTATTCAGCGGGATCGAGACTGGCGTTCGCGGCGGCGAGCACCGGACCGATCCGATCCATCACGAAGCGATCGAAGAGCGGCAGCAGCAGGCGCCTTTCATCGTCCGTCAGCGTCAGTTTGTCGACACTGAACCAGAAGGCCAGGAAAAGATTCAAAGCGGACAGCGGATGTTCGTCGACGTCCCGGCCAATCAGCGCGCTAAATCGCCGGCACAATTCCTCGCTCAGCATCTTGTGCCGAAGTTCGGTCTTGATCGCCAGCTTGCTGATCATCGCCGCGACTTCGACGTCCGCCGGTTTGAGTGTCGTCCTGCCCGGCTCCTGATTGAGCAGGTTCACCCACGCAACGTTCATCAGGACCTTGAACTCGTCCCGGAACAGCGCGCCCTGTTGGCGCATGGCCCGTACGATGTTGAAATGACTCGCCCGTGCGTCCTGCTCCTCCATGCCATGCATTTCTTCGAAGAGCGCGTCTTCGACGTTGAGCGACATCCCGTCGAAGAGAAACGCCATGCGGCCTTCTGTGTCCGCCTTGACTTCGCGGATACTGGCGAGAGCGCGCTCGCGCGCTGAACCCGCACCGCCTGCAACTTCCTCAGAGTCGCGATCATGCACTGCCATCATCAATCTGTCCTTCGAGGCACCCGCCCGTACGATCAACCTACGTCAGTGCAACCGGTCGCGTATCTATGGATTATGTAAGTTCGGCTCAAAGTGTGAGCCTGTTCACAGTTTAGATTTGACTCAGGTCACCAATTGGGTTCCGGTGCGGGCGGCGCGGATTGCGGACGAATGGGCCGACAAGCGGTCACGATCGACCGTTCGGTCGGCCGGGCCCGGCGATGGGGTATCATCCGCGCCTGCACTTTCCCAAGTTGATGCGCATGAGCGAGCCCGCGGACGATCTCGTATTCCCCTATGAGGGACCGCCCGCCA
>PBVL01000136.1 GCA_002728675.1 Gammaproteobacteria bacterium | reverse complement strand
ATGCCGCTTCCAGTTCCTCCAGGAACGTGTCATCCACGCTTTCCAGCGACTCGAGCGAGGAGCGCGCATGGATCATCCGCTCCCGCTCCGCTTCGGCCCTCAACTCCTGGATGATCGCCTCGGTCGCGTCAAACGCCTTGTTGCTGTAAATCCCCTTCAGCAGACGGTTGGGACCGTCTCGCCGATCGATCCAGGGATAGAGATGATGCAGCCGCGCTTTCTTGTAGCTGAGCGTCGTCGTATGCGTCCGGTCCAGGAGTTCCGCCAGCGCCTCATAGAGGTCGTCGGGCGCCGCCTCCATGTCGATGCCCTCGTAGTAGGCCTCGCGCGCCAGCGTGTCTTTCGTTGCGCTGTAGTAGACGCGTCTCGAACCGTCCTCAATCTTCTGCAACGCTACCTGCATGTCGTAGCTGTCGACGACAGGCGTTGGCGCGGTCGCCGGGGTTGGCTGCCCGTCACCAGCGGGCGCGGCTCCGGGGGGCGCGACAACCGGATTCTGCCCCACGCCCACAGTGATGCTTTCCGGGACGACCCAACTGGTTGTGCCGTCGGGATTCATCGTCGCGGTCGGGCCAACCAGGCTCCCCGGGGATGCAGCCGCCGGCTGCTCACCATCGGAAGCGGGCGCCGCGGTTGCGGCCATGAGGTCCCTGAAGACACCAACGCCGACGGACGTCGACTCATCGGACTCGAACTGGCTGCGCAGATGCTCGACGATCCGGCTGATTCGGGTCCCCTCATTCTTGTTACCGACGGCCGCGTGGTGCAGCGCCGCAAGATCCCACTGGATGTTGAAGACGGTCGAGCCGGACGAGCCGCCTTTCGTGTCGGTCTCGTAGTGGAGAAAGTCACCGGCAATGTCGACAACCCTGTTGTCGTGCAACGCAACCTGCTGCCGCTCGCCACCTGGGTGCTGGATGATGGAGACACGTTCACCAACGACCGCCTTGCCTGACGAATTTATGAGGGGGATGAACCCACGGTCCGTCAGCACGTCCCCCGCGTCGTTCGTCGGCTCCACGGCGACGAGCGTGTAGTCGAGAGCCTCGTCCGTCATGAAGAAGTCACCCGGTCGGGTCCTGAACCGCTGCACCCTCGGGCTGGAACCGTCCGGTTCGAGATGGAAGTCGAACTCGACCAGCGCGCCACCCACCTCCGCCGCGGTCGCGAGCACGTGATTGTTGGTCATGAGCACGCGGCCCGAAACCAGGAAGTCCGTGCCGAGACGATTGCCACCATCCACCGGCAACACGATGCGCCCGACGGACTTCGACTTCCCGGCACCTTCATGGAGAAAGTTGACGCCCAGCAGATTGTTCGCGTCGATGATCCGCTGGCCCGTCTCGGTGTCGTCCGGATCTCCCGCAAGCGCGCCCGCCTCTTCGGACATGCCGAGGCGACTGGCCCGCTCCGCGAGGCGTTCCGCTTCCTCAACCTTGCGCCAGTCGAAGGGTTTCCTGTCGTTCAGCCGCCGCAGTTAATCCAGCTTCGTTTTGCACGCCGCGACCCGCGCGGCGAATCGCTTCTCAGTGTCTACAAACACACTATCTCTCGACATCGTGCCGGTCTCCTTCTCAGCAGTTGGGGATTGGGGATAGAAGGTCAGTGCGCCGGACCGGAATAAGCTCGCAGCGATATTCGCGATTCCGCAGACGCGATGCCGCGGGCAAGGCTCGTGGCGCGGCGCGTTCGGTTATTCTCCCGGGTCCGATTCTTCCGAGCAGGACCAACAATGTCGACGCCCGCACACAAACTGTCCGTCCAGGACGAGGTGACACCCGCGGAATGGGAGGTACGCACGCAACTCGCAGCGGCGTATCGGCTGTGCGTACGCTACGGCTGGACGGACCTCATCTTCACGCACCTCGCGGCGCGCGTTCCTGGCGCCCCGGACCAATATCTCATCAATCCGTATGGCCTGCTGTTCGAGGAGATCACGGCCTCGAACCTCATCAAGGTCGACTTCGACGGCAACGTCGTCCTTGGCGACTACCCCGTGAACCACGCCGGACACGCGATCCACACCTCGGTCTTCAGGAACCGGGCCGACCTCAACTTCTCCCTGCATACCCACACGCGGGCAGGCATCGCGGTATCGACGATGCAGTGTGGGCTGTTACCCCTCTGCCAGCAGGCCAACCAGATCATGGGCAACATCGCCTACCACGAATACGGACTGTCGGTGGCAACCGAAGAGGAATGCGCGCGCATCGGGCGCGACCTCGCCGACAAGCACGCGATGATTCTCCTGAATCACGGCCTGTTGGTATGCGGCTCGAATATCCCGGAGGCATTCCTGCTGCTCTACAACCTCGAACTGGCCTGCAAGGTGCAGATCGATGCCCTCGCGAGCGGTCAGGCCCTGCATGAACCGAAGCCTGACGACCAGGCTTCGCTTGCCCGGTACGGGCGACTGACGGACGAGTCCGGTCCGCAGGATCTGATGGCCTGGGCGGCCATGATCCGAAGCCTCGACGCAAACGACCCGTCCTACAAGACGTAGCCCGCAACGCCAGACGCGTCAGCGGGCACAGCGTCGCCATTGGCATAACGGCGGCGGCTGCGCTAAAACGGACTCACAACAACGATGAACAAGGCATTGGGAGACGCGGATGTCCGAAGCCAGGACCCGGATCGAAGATAANCTCGGGAAGAATGAAATCTACGCGGANCTGAAGGAACAGGCGGAGACGAACAACCGCCCGGTTTCCCGCAGGAATCCGCTTGGCGCCGTTGCGGCGGCACGCAGCCCGGACGCCNCCACGCGNACGGAACGCGCCGCCGCGATCCGCGCACAGGACGAAGGCCTCGTTCAGGGCTACATCCACAAGACCTGGTACAAGCCCGTCACGGTCAGCGGGGTCGAACTGAAGCTCGAACCCCTGCAGCCAGGCATCGGCACCGTCGTGCACGGGATTGATCTCGCCAAGGATCTCGACGACGAGATGGTCGCGTTCCTGCGTGCCCTTTGGCTCGAGCGCAGGGTCATCGGGTTCCGCGAACAGCAGCACCTGACGCCGCTGCAAATGAAGGCATTCGCCGAGAAGTTCGGCGAGGTGCAGGCGCGCTACGGCGAGAAAGGCCACGAGCCGAACACTCCGAGCGTCGGGCACAACATCGACGTACAGGACGTGCCCGAGATGCTCACCATCATGGCCGACGAAAACGCCCCCGGGGTGGCGGCGAACTGGCATGCCGATGCAACCTGGCAGGAAAAGCCCCCCATGGGCTCGATCCTGATGTGCCGCGAGTCACCCGCCATCGGCGGCGACACCTGCTTCTGCGACTGTTACGCCATGTGGCAGGGCCTGTCGCCCGAAACCCGGGAGAAGGCCGAGCACCTGACCGCCGTCCACGTCGGCGCGGTCATCCATCAGATGGACGGAGAAACACCCTCGTCCGTCCACCCCGTCGCGCGTACGCATCCGGAAACGGGGCAGACGACGCTGTACGTCCAGCAAGGATTCGTCAAACACCTGCACGAATCGCACGGGATTCCTGAAGAGGAAGAACGCGCCATGCTCGCAGAGATGAAAGGACAGGAAGGGCGTCTCGAGTACACCTGCCGATTCAGTTGGGAGGAAGGCTCGATCGCGATGTGGGACAACCGCGCGGTTCTGCACAGCGCAAGTGCGGACTTCTGGCCGTACAGTCGCTACATGGAACGCCTGACGATCCTCGACTACGACGAAGATCGCCGGAAACCTTACTACCGCCCGTAGCGCGCTTCCCGGATTCGCGGTCGCCCGCATGCGCGGGCGACCGCTATGATTCATCCTGCTCTGCGCGTCCTCGCAAGTCCGGCGAGGCCAAGCACCAACAGGCCCAGCCCGGCGGGCGCAGGAACGGCGGCGAAGACCCCCATCGGTCGTCGGCGCGTCCAGCACCCGAAAGACGTGGTCCCGACTGGCCACAAATGCCCCGTCCTCGATGCCCTGGCCGCCGGCATAGACACTCGTCGACGACAGGAAACCAAACCACAGGTGCTCGCCGCTCTCGTCGGCCGCCGAGAAGGTCGCGGTGTAGCTTCCGCCGTTCGTGAACGCGATGCCGGTCACTTCGAAATCCAGCCAGCCGTCATGGCCAGGTCCGGGATCGTAATCGATCGTGCGCAGCAACGCCCCGCCCGTGCCGACTCCGGCGAAGACCTGGAAACGCATGTCGAAGTTTGCACCGGGGTCAAAGAGCCCCCTGGTCCCCAGCCCGTAGACTTCATCGATGTCCACGCCAATCGAGTGATAGGCCGTATCGCTCGCGATGAACGACTGACCATGGTGAGTATTCGGGAACGTCGCTCCCGCCGGACTGCCAAATACGCCGAACGTGAAACCGCCGTAGCCTGCATTGTTGATAACAATTGGCGCTGCCAGTACCGACGACGCGCAGAGCGTGAGAACGACTGCCGCCAGCGCCTTCATGCACCACCTGGGTGAAGTGTCCAAGAGCGCCCCTCCAATGAATCTTCGTTATTGTCGTTGGACGAAGAATGGTTCGGGGCCCTTCCTGGGCAACCGAGTGCGCCCTGCCCCGCCGCGTCTTCGGACGACTGTCACGCAAACGGCAGGCCACATCATCAGGGTCCCTGATAATCAATCACTTACGCGCATTTCGGCGCGCAGGCAGGCGCAAGTCGTAAGGAAAGTCGACACGGCGTGACCGCTCTTGCGCGATCTCTCTCGCGCGCCAGGGTCACGGAGCATTCGCACGAACCAGACGCCGCCGCCGGACGCGACTTTGGTCGGGTTCCCGACGTTCCGGGCGCTCGAGCAGCCGCACAGCCTGTGCGTCCTGCTCTTCGCAGGCGCCTCGGCAGTGTCGGCGTTCTACCCCTGGCTGCAGGGCTCGCAAGCGATCCTCGTTGCGGGGACGATCCGGGCGGGAGTCGCATTCAACTGGTGCCTGCAGCCTCTCACCAAGGCTTCGACCAACGAAGTCGGGCCGCCGTCATGGCCCGGTCCGGGACCGGAATGGGCCATGGTTGAGACGCCCCACCTACAGTCGCAGGCGCGATACACCAGCGTCTCCACCCATTTCGTCATGTGCGACGCGATGCTCGAGTTCCACCGAAACCGCGTGCATACGCCGCGCAAAGTCTCTCGCCTCCACGATGCTTCGACACGAGAGCGGCCGCCCTCGCCGACGCACAAGGTGCGTTCGGTTTCCACTCGTCACCTTCAGAAAGTACCCGGAGCAGCCGTCCGCGATGATGCGAACGCGGGCCTCCGGATACGGCTGACCCATCCACCGAACGGTCGCGGCGACGTTCGCGAAACACTCGCGCGCCGCCTCCACGATGCGCGCAATCATGCGATGACTGTCATGGCGGTGGTCAGCAAGCCGACCCATGCGACCGTCGACGAACCGAACACAATGGGATTCTTCAGAAACTGGGACATGGGACACTCCGAAACATGAGTAGTCCTGCTGATACGCAGACCCTTCGCATCCGGATGTCAACTTTTTGTCTATTTTTATTTAGACATCCACTCTCGCACGCTAGTTAAGGGGGATGCCTTCCTCAAACGCTACCCGTTCGAGCGCTTCTTCGAACGCCGCCCGCGCGTGCCCGGAAACCTCTGCCAGATACCGGTGCAGCGCCTGATCCTTGGCTTGCTCGGACTCACACGTCCGGCTGTAGCGCTCGAACGCGAGCAGTTCGTACAAAAGATCCGCGATGTGCCCGGGGCATTCGCACCGCACCGCTGTGGGTGCGGCGCGGACGCGAGCAATCGCCGCATCCGAAAAGCGCCGGGGCGGGACCACCCCCACTCCGGTGGCGACCAGCGAAGGCCCCTCCAGCTCCAGACGCACTGACTCGAGATCGATGGGCGCCCGCAGGCAAGTGACCCCACTGTCCCGCAACGCGTTCAGACTGCGTTTCTGCGCGTAGCCATAGACGACCACGACCCGCCGACCTTCGGCCAGACGCACCAGTCTGTCAGCCTGCGCAGCGTCCAGCGTCGGCGCCTCCGCAATGATCGCATCTCCCGCGGCAGGCACCGCCCCGTCCCTGAACCACTCATCAAGGTCCACCGACTGGATGCTCAGATCCGCACGAAAGCGGCTACGAAGCACGCTGGCCTCGGCGGCAAGAACGTGTCCCACGACCAGGACGCGCTTGGGCGCCCGCATCGTCCGGGCCTGGCTCGACTGGTCGAGCAAGTCCCTGAGCGCATCGTCAGACAACCCGCTCAGCCGCCCCAATTGATGTCCTTTCGCAGAGAGATCGCGCACGAGCACCAGTCGATCGATGTCCGCCTGAACGTAAACGCGCCGACCGGATTCGGTTCGCCGCGGCGACACCAGCGCGTACCGACTCTCCCACTTGCGAAGCGTGTGACTGGACAACCCCGTAAGCCTCACCACCGTACCAATCGGCAGTTCCCGGGTATCTGCCGGCGCCATACTCACCCCCACTCACTACTAGACACTTATTAGACACCATGCCACGATCACCGACCCTTCACCAGTGCCACAGGTCGATGTCCAGATTACTGGTGCTCACGGGCACCACCCTTTTTCCCGTGGAACACATCCCGCGACGGGACACTGTCCTGCTGGTAGAGGACCCGGGCTTCTGCGCCCGGAAACGCTTCCATCAGCAAAAGCTCGCCTACGTCCTCGGCTGCATGCGGGACGCGCGGGACGAACTCAGGGCCGCGGGCAGAGAGGTGGTCTACTACGAGATCGATGACGGAGTCACGCTGGCGGAGGGCGTCCGGCGTACCGTGCGACACCACCATACGGCGCTCGCACATTTCCAGACCGAAGATCAGACCCCTGCCACACAGTTGCGCGACGTCGCGGGCGACATCGGCATCAACTACGCGACAATCGCATCGCCGATGTTCCTCACCGATCCGGGGGTGTTGGACGAGTGGTTCTCAACCAATCGGCCCGCGATGTCGGCCTTCTACAAAATGCAGCGCAGACGCCTTGGAATTCTCGTCGAAGGGCGAGATCCCGTCGGGGGGCAGTGGAGTTTCGACGCCGAGAACCGTTCCAGGGTCCGACGCGAAACAGTCCTGCCATCCGAGCCACGGTCCCTGCAGTGGTCTGACAGCGCCTCCCGGGCCGTTCAAGACGTCGCGCGGCTGTTTCCGGACCATCCGGGCGATGCGGCGGGGCTCTGGCTGCCCACTTCGCGCAACGGCGCCGAACACTGGCTGGAGCACTTCCTCAGCCAGCGCTTCATGGGGTTCGGTACGTTCGAGGACGCGATGACCGTCCGCTCCCGAGTGGTGCACCACTCGGTGCTTGCGCCGATACTCAATGTGGGACTGCTGACGCCCTCCTTCGTCATCGATCGGGCGCTGGCCTTCGCGAGGGACCACAACGTCGCGCTGAACGATCTGGAAGGGTTCATCAGGCAGATCGTGGGCTGGCGAGAGTTCATCCGCGGCATGGCGAGGACATCGGGTCGGGAGATGCGAACAGCGAACGCATGGGATGCCGACCGCAGCCCGGACCACTCGTGGTTCACAGCGGACACCGGGATCGTGCCCCTCGATCATGCGCTGCGGGGCGCAACGAATCTCGCCTGGAACCATCACATCGAGCGACTCATGGTGATCGCCAATTTGATGAACCTGTGCGGTATCCACCCGTCGTGCGTCTACGATTACTTCATGCGCTACTACATTGACGCGTACGACTGGGTCATGGTCCCCAATGTCTTCGGGATGGGCCTGACTTCCGACGGCGGTCTGTTCACCACGAAGCCATATATCTGTGGTTCCAACTATATGCGCAAGATGAGCGACCATGGATCAGGTCAATGGTGCGAGACCGTTGACGGCCTCTTCTGGCGCTTCGTCGACAAGCACGCGGACAGGCTGAGGAAAAACCCGCGGCTGGCGCTGATGGTCGCTCAGTCAGACCGTATCGAAGCCAAACGCCGCAAACGGCTGTTCGATGCTGCCGACACTTTCATCGGAACGCACACGCAATGAAGACTGCACTGGTCATCGGTGCCGGGGAGGGTATTGGCGCGGCGCTCGTGAACCACCTTGTGGATACCGGAGAGTTTGACCATGTCATTGCCGCCGGGCGAGCTGCCAGCACACACGCACACCCTCGCGTCAGCGCTGTGCGTCTTGATGCCCTCGCAGAATCGACCAGCGCAATGCGCAACCGACTGACCGCAATCTCCCCCTCGATCGAACGAGCCTTCATCACGATTGGCACGCTGTCGCTTGGCCCGCGCCCGGAGAAAAGCGTCCGCGAGTTGGATCCGGCAACCGCCGGCGGCATCTACGCAGTGAACGCAATCGCGCCGGTTAAGGCCGCGGAAGTCTGTCTCCCGCTGATGAGAACCGGATACTCCACCCTCTGCGTCCTTTCTGCACAGGTCGGCAGCATTGGCGACAACCGAAGCGGCGGCTGGTACTCCTACCGCATGAGCAAAGCGGCGCTGAACATGGGAATCCGCTCGCTTGCCCTCGAAGAAGCGCGTCGCCCGCGA
The DNA here is from genome assembly GCA_002728675.1 of Gammaproteobacteria bacterium. Classification (GTDB taxonomy): domain Bacteria; phylum Pseudomonadota; class Gammaproteobacteria; order Pseudomonadales; family Azotimanducaceae. Next base: position 2,158 of record PBVL01000136.1, on the reverse strand, counting down.
CACGCGACAGTGGTTGCGGTCCACCCCGGCACCACACTGACAGGACTTTCAGCCGGCTACGTCGCTGGTCGTGTCGGGGTCGCGGACCCGTCCTCAACTGCCCGGCGTCTCAACAGATTCGCAGCACGCTGCGACCGGGAGCTGCACGGGCTTTTCGTCAACTGGCAGGGTGACCGCCTGCCCTGGTAGCGCGCGGTCGCGGTTGCCCCTGCGCGTTAGGACACCGGCTCGAGCGGCGGCTGATTCAGCGCTTCCCGATAGTTCTGGTGGAAGTGATGCAGGGCAGGCTCGTTACGACCGAAGATGATTTCCTTCAGCATGCCGGTCTCCGCCGCCCGCTGCTGCATCTCGCCCATCACGTAATCTTCGCGCTCAACCGTGCTGTAGAAGACCTCCATCGCCGCCTCGACGCCGAATACGGCATCGCTCTCGCGGTTGTAGACATCCATCTCCGCGTCATTCGTCGCCCGATCGGCCTCGATCGCCGCCAGCGCTTCCTCCGTGTAGTAGAACGAAATCCGGGTCGTCGAGCGGCCCGGGTTATCCCCATCGGGATAGATGCGAATCAGCGTGGCCGAGTTCGGGTCCGCGAGAAACTGAATGTTCGGGAAAAGGTGGTACAGCACGAACGTGCCGCGCGCGATGTGCCACTCCGACTCCGGCATGTCCCGCATGGTGTCGATGCCGTAGTTTGCCGTGACGAAGCGGTGGTGCCGGCCAAATTCCTTCAGATGCAGGTTGTTGCCGTAGTAGAGCTGGCCGAGCGTGTCTTTGTGCAGTTTTTTGAAGTGGTAGGTCTCGCCGAACGTGTCGTTGGCGAACTTCCAGTTGAGGTTCATCTCGATCGTCTTCTCACCCACGTACTTGTGGCGAGACACGTCGTGAGAGGCGAGTTCGGCGGCGAGCTCTGCGCCAAGGAGGTCCTCCACGTCGAGCGTGCCGTTGACGTTCGGATGGACCCACAGCAGGCCGCCCTGCTCAACCGCGGGCAACTCGATCAGCCCGTTGCACGACTTGTCGATCGCGCCGAAGTGTTCCTCGTCAGGGATGGTGAGCAGATCACCCGTGTTGGCGTAGCTCCAGCTGTGGAACGGGCACATGAAGACAGACTTCCTGCCGCGCGAGTCTGCGGCAACCTTGACCGAGCGATGTCGGCACGCGTTGAGAAACGCATGGAAGACGCCGGCCTTGTCGCGGGTCGCCAGGATGGGAATCCCGAAATCGTCCATCGTGAGAAAGCTGCCGGGCTCCGGCAGATCGCCCGAGAGCCCGATCAACTGCGGATGGTCGCGAAAGAACGCCTGCCTTTCCTGCTCAGCCACCTCGGGGCACACGTATGCGGTTGTCGGCATTCGATACTGAACGCCGGCATCAATGTTCCTGCCCTCGTCGAGCTGCTGCATCAGCTCCTTGAGGATCTCTACCTGTGTTGCGTGCTGCACGCTGTCTCTCCCGCTTTCCTGACACTATTGATCGTACGACCCGCATGATAGTTCATCAGGGACGTTGCACCGAGTAATACGGGACGGACGTCGATGGGTTCGGCCGGCTCCGGACGCCGGTCGCGGGCAGAACGTTCCGCCTGCCTGCGCGACTGGGTCAATCCAGCCGCACCGGGTCCATCACCGTGCCTGGCGGATAGTTGTCCGCGATCTGGAACATGCCGTCCATTGTGATCTCCGCGCCCAGGATCACCGCACCGTCCGTGCCGATCTCGATGGGGCCCAGCTTCGCGATCGCACATCGCGTTTCGTTCTGCGGCGCCTGAGGTGCCGTCAAAACGAGCCCATCGTCCCCAGCCTCGAGACCCAGGTCCGTCAGGGTCACATTGAGCATCCCGCCGTGGGCCTCGAACCGTACGGTTCCGGTGAACCGCGCAGCCCCCTCCGCGCTGCCGTCGGAGGCAATCGACAGGTCTCCGCCTGGCACCGCCCGGAAGACGAAGGCCCCATCGTCGGCGTGGGTCGCGCCGTCGCTCAAGGCGACCGCGCCGCCTGCGGCGTCAACGTAACTCCTGAAGCTTGCTTTCACGCCCCAGGTCAGTGTTTTGAAACTCATGACTGCTCCCCCGTTTCGCCTCAAGAATGGCGCAGTCGATACAATCTGCGCAATCCGGCGCTGATTCTGAAGCGGCGAGGATTCGCCCCGCGAGACCGGT
>PBVL01000030.1 GCA_002728675.1 Gammaproteobacteria bacterium | reverse complement strand
TGATGGTGACGGCCGAAGCGCAGCGTGACCAGATCGTTGCTGCCGCGGAGGCGGGTGTCGACGGCTACGTCATCAAGCACGGCGGTGGCGCTCAACAAAAAGATCGAACGGATATTCCAGGAGGCAGGGAATGCCTGACGGGAAACCAGGAGGGCCGGGACTTGCCGGGTGACTTCTTTTCCCAGGTGCTTGCGCTCGGTCTGCTCAGCCTGTTCACGGGTGTTGCGGCGCTCTCGTTGTGGGTGCTGACGACACGACGGCGCCTGCAGAAAGCGCTCGATGCGCTCCGGCACGAGATGCGTGTGAGCAACGCCGCCGCCTACTCCGTCGGCGAATCCGTCGCGGAGTTGCGTGCCGCGGTTGACGCCCTCGAGCGTGAAGGCGTGCAGACCGATGGGGCCGGCTGTTCGCGGCGGAGGTGCCACGGCTGGCGGGCGAGCTCTCATCGAGCGAAGCGCACCTCCTCGACCGGCTGAGGGAATCGCGGCTCCACTGAGCGACGCGTTCAGCACGCCGTCCGCGGGGCGTTCCGGAGGGCTAATCGGGGGCCCCTGCCGCTGCCGCATGTCACTCCGGGTTTACTCCGTGGCCCGAAATGGGCTCGAATAGCGCCGCATCTTCAACGCGGAGGCTCCGTGCCCGGCACCAATCCGGTCGTCAACGCCCAGTCGCTGTTCTGTGAACGGGGCGAGCGCGTCCTGTTCGAGGACCTCTCGTTTGTCGTCGAAGCAGGCGAGGTTCTGCAGATCGAGGGGCCCAACGGGTCCGGGAAGACCACGCTCCTGCGCGCGCTGGCCGGTCTGTTCGCGGACTATGAAGGGCAGATTGTCTGGCGGGCCGGCGCCCGTTGCCTGTTCATGGGGCACAAGCCGGCCGTACGCGACACGCTGACCGTCATCGAAAACCTGCGCTGGCTGCTGGAACTGGCGGAGATCCGCTGTGAGGACAGCGCGATTGCGACCGCACTCGCGGCCACGGGACTTGCCGGGTACGAGGACACCCTGGCTGCGGAACTCTCGGCCGGGCAGACCCGGAGGATCGGGCTTGCCCGCTTGTACCTCCCTGCGCCAGGCGTCTGGTTGCTCGATGAGCCGCTTGCGGCGATCGATCACGCGGGCGTGGCGCGGATTGGCCGCCGTGTCGACGCGCATGTGCGCGAAGGCGGGTCAGTCGTGCTGACGACGCACCAGCCGATTCCGCTCGAAGCAGAGGTGAGGCGGATCGTGCTGTGATTCTGCTGTCGGTCATCAAACGGGATCTGGCCGCCGCCTGGCGCGAGCCGGGCGAGGTCCTCAACCCCATTGTCTTCTTTCTGGTCGTGGTGACGCTGTTCCCGCTCGGCTTCAGCCCGGTGCTGAGTGAACTTGCGTCGGTGGCGCCCGGGGTCGTCTGGATCGCGGCGTTGCTCGCGACGCTGCTGTCGCTCGACATGATGCTGCGCGCGGACCACGAATCCGGTGTCCTGGAGCAGATGGTGCTGGGTACGCAGCCGCTGTTCCTCGTGATGCTCGGCAAGGCGCTGGCGCACTGGCTGCTCGCTGGAGTGCCGCTCGTCGTCCTGTCACCCGCGCTCGGGCTGATGTTGGGGCTGCCCGCGGGCGCGTTGGCGACGCTTGCCGGTTCGCTCCTCCTCGCAACCCCGGTCTTCAGCCTGCTCGGCTCGGTGGCGGCGGGTCTGACGGTTGGGCTGCGCCACGGCTCCGTGCTCGTTGGCATCCTCGTCCTGCCTCTCTATGTGCCGCTGCTCATTCTGGGGACGGAGGCGGTGAAGGCGGCGGCCAGGGGCGAGCCGACGGACGGCCCGTTGCTCTGGCTGGGTGCAATTCTCGCGTTGTCCGCCGGCTTCTGTCCGATTGTTGCCGCCGCGGGGGCCAAAATCACCAGTGGACGCTGATCCTTCTGGTAAAATGGGCCCCGGTCGAACGGTCCCACCACCATGAGCACACCCGCGGATACACAAACGACGTCAGCCTCGTCCGGCCAGCGCCCGGCCTGGCTCGTGTGGTTTCACCGCATGGGCTCTCCGCGCTGGTTCTACGAAAGCACGGGCAGGTGGCTGCCGGTGATGGCAGTCATCGCAGGATTGCTGCTGGTGACCGGCATCTTCTGGGGACTCGCGTTTGCTCCGCCCGACTACCAGCAGGGGAACAGCGCGCGGATCATGTATATCCACGTCCCGTCGTCGATCCTTGCGCAGTCGAGTTACATGATCATGGCGTCCTTCGGGGTTGTGTTCCTCGTCTGGCGCATGAAGCTGGCGGACATCGGGCTCGCCGCCGCGGCGCCGATCGGTGCGTCGGTCACGTTCCTCGCTCTCGCCACCGGTGCCATCTGGGGCATCCCCACCTGGGGTACGTACTGGATGTGGGACGCGCGGCTGACGTCGACGCTGATCCTCTTTTTCCTCTTTATCGGGGTCATCGCGCTGCGTGGTGCATACGGCCACTCCGAGGCCGGCGGGCGGGCGACTGCCTGGCTCGCAATCGTCGGCGTGGTCAACATTCCCATCATCAAATACTCGGTCGATTGGTGGAATTCGCTGCACCAGCCCAGTACGTTCACGCTGACCGAAAAACCGGCGATGCCCCCCGAGATGTATCTGCCGCTCCTCGTGATGGTGCTCGGCTTCTACCTCTTGTTTTTTGTCTTGCTGTTTTTGCGGATGCGGGTCGGTGTATTGCAGGCTGAACGCCGCAGTCGCTGGGTTGGCGATCTGGTGAGGGAGCAGTAGTGGCTTTCGCGGACTTCCCGAGTTTCCTTGCCATGGGCGGGCACGGCGTGTACGTGTGGACCTGTTACGGACTTGCGGTGGCCGTGGCGGCCGCGAACATCTGGTGGGTGCGGCGTTCCCGCGTCGCCTTTTTTGCACGCGAGCGCGCTGCCCTGCGGCGCGCCGCAGCACAGGCCGCGGCCGCGGGCGACGCGCCAGGAGAGGGATCGTGAAGTTTGGGCCAATGAAACCGCACCGCAGGAACCAACTGCTGCTCATCGGCCTGCTTGTGTCGATGTCGGGGATTGCCGTGACGCTTGCGCTCACGGCGTTCGATGAGAGCGTGAACCTCTTCTACGACCCGGCACAGATTGCCGCTGGCGAAGCTCCGACCGATCGCACCATTCGTGCGGGTGGGATGGTGGTCGACGGGTCGGTGGCGCGTTCGAAGACCGACCTGACGGTCACATTCGAAGTGGGTGACCTCGCCGGCGCGCGCTACCGCGTGCATTACGTGGGCATCCTGCCCGACCTGTTCCGCGAGGGTCAGGGCGTGATCGCAACGGGGCGCCTCAATGCCGGCGGCGTGTTCGTGGCGGAAGAGGTGCTGGCGAAGCACGACGAAACCTACATGCCGCCCGAAGTCGCCGACGCGCTCGAGAAGGCGCACGCCGGTCGTGAAACGGGTGCGATGCCGGCCATGCAGGCAAATGCGCCCCGCCTGCCTGCGGCCGTTGTCCAACAATCGGAAGCGTCCGCCCTCGAGGGGAGCGAGGCGAACCTGTGATCGCCGAGGTTGGTCATCTGTGCCTGATTCTGGCCATGGCGCTCGCGGTGCTGCTCGCGACGCTGCCGACGGTCGGTGTCATCAGGGGCTGGTCGCTGTGGATGCAGAGCGCCGGGTCGCTCGCGGCCGGAATGCTCGTCTTCTGTGCGTTCGCGTTCGCCTGTCTGACGGCAACGTTCCTGCAGGACGACTTTTCCGTTCGGTATGTCGCGTCGCATTCGAACGCGTCGCTGCCGCTGCAGTACAAGATCTCCGCCGTCTGGGGCGGGCACGAGGGCTCGTTCCTGCTCTGGACGCTCGTCCTTTGCGCATGGACGTTTGCGGTCGCCACGCTCGCCCGTGACCTGACCCCGGACATGCGCGCCCGGGTCCTGGCGGTCCTGGGCGGACTCGGCAGCGGATTCTTCGCGTTCATGCTCGGCACATCGAACCCGTTCGACCGGAATCTGCCGATCTACCCCGAGAACGGCAGCGATCTCAATCCGCTGCTGCAGGACTTCGGTCTGATCGTGCACCCGCCCATGCTCTATATGGGGTATGTCGGCTTCGCGGTGCCCTTCGCGTTTGCGATCGCGACGCTCTGGTCCGGGCGACTGGACACCGCATGGGCGAGGTGGTCGCGCCCGTGGACGAATGCGGCCTGGGCGTTTCTGACGATTGGAATCACCCTTGGCAGCTGGTGGGCGTACTACGAACTGGGTTGGGGCGGCTGGTGGTTCTGGGATGCGGTGGAAAACGCGTCGTTTCTCCCCTGGCTCGTCGGGACCGCACTCATCCACTCGCTCGTCGCGAGCGAAAAACGCGGCGTGTTCAAGAGCTGGACCGTGCTGCTGGCCATCGCGGCGTTCTCGCTGTCGCTGCTTGGCGGGTTTCTGGTCCGCTCCGGCGTGCTGACCAGCGTGCATGCCTTTGCGGTCGATCCGGAGCGCGGCCTCTTCATGCTGGTCTTCTTCGCGGTCGTGGTCGGGGCTTCGCTCGCTTTGTACGCGCTGCGCGCCGGGCGGATCGAGAGCAACGTCGTCTTTGCACCGTCGGGGCGTGAGGTCCTGCTGTTGCTGAACAACGTGATCCTCGTGGTGGCCGCGGGCTCGATTCTCTACGGAACACTGAAGCCGCTCATCTACGAGGCGATTTCGGGGGGTGCGAAACTTTCGGTCGGGCCGCCGTGGTTCAACAGCGTGTTCGTCCCGTTGATGCTGTTGCTCTTCGTGTTCCTGGCCGTGTCGCCCCGTTCGCGCTGGCGCGAAACGCCGCTCGCCGGGCTGCTGATGCAGCAGGCGGTGCTGCTGGGAGGCGCCTCCGTCGTGACGCTGATCGCATTCGTGACCCTCGGTCGGATCGAGTTCATGCTTGTCCTGCCGGTCGCGTTGGCGCTCTGGATCACGGCGAATCTTGCGCTTGATCTCTACGCGAAGTTGCGCACGCGAGCGGGCTTTCGGGCGCCGTGGCGGCTCAATCCGTCCTGGATCGGCATGTTTCTTGGTCACCTGGGCATCGCCGCGGCAGCCATTGGCGTGACTGTGACCGTGTTCTTCTCGACCGAACGCGATCTTCGCATGACGGCCGGCGATGCTGTTGACCTGGAGGGTTACACCTTCACCCTGCAGAGCGTCGATCGGGTTCGCGGCCCGAACTACGCCGCCGATCGGGGGACGGTTGTGGTCACGCGGGGCGGTGAACAGGTTGTCATCCTGTACCCGGAGAAACGCGTCTACGACGCGGGCGGCCAGACGATGACCGAGGCAGCCATGGACGCGGGCCTGATCCGTGATCTCTACGTGGCGCTGGGCGAGCCGCTGGATGATGCGGGGGCATGGTCGGTGCGCGTGCACTACAAGCCGTTCGTGCGCTGGATCTGGCTGGGCGGGCTCATGGTTGCCGCGGGCGGCTTCGTGACGCTGCTGGATCGCAGGTACCGGCGCCGTCGGGTAGCGGCTCGGGAACTTGCGGATGGCGCGGATGGCGGGGAAGGCACGGATCAGGACGCCTCATTGTCGCCGCCCGTGGTGCCTTCCTGACGTGAAACCCTGGCTTTTCATCCCTCTTGGCGCGTTTGTGGTGCTCATCCTGTTCCTGGGTGTCGGCTTCACGCTCGAAGATCCCCACAAGCTTCCCTCGGTACTGATCGACCGGCCGTTCCCGGAGTTCAGTCTCCCGGACCTTGCCGATGCGCAACGCGTGGTCACCCGCTCTGACATTGTGGGCGAGGTGGCCCTCGTCAACGTCTGGGCAACCTGGTGTGCGGCCTGTCTGGTGGAGCACCCGGTCCTGCTGCGTCTGGCGCGCGAAGAGGGGGTCAGGATCGTTGGTGTCAACTACAACGATGAATCGACCAAGGCCGTCGCGTGGCTGCGGCGCCATGAGGACCCGTATGCGCTCACCGTCGTTGACCACGAGGGTGTGCTCGGGATCGATCTCGGAATTTACGGCGCGCCCGAGACATTTGTGGTGGATGCGAACGGCACGATCCGTTTCCGGCACGTGGGTGCCGTGACAGAGGACGTGTGGCGAGACATCCTGGGCCCGATCGTCAGCGCGCTGCGTGAAGGCCGGGACTCGTGATTGCGGGGCGCCCACGCATGCCTGGACGCGGTGGCTGGCCGCACGCGCTGTTGCTGGGTGCCATGGCGCTGTTGCTGGGAGCCATTGACGCATACGAGTTCCCCGACGCCGCGACCGCCGAGCGGTACAGGAACCTGATTGCCGAGTTACGCTGCCCGCAGTGTCTCAACACGAACCTTGCAGGGTCTGATGCCATGATCGCGCAGGACCTGCGACGCGAGGTCCACCGGTTGCTGCTTGATGGAGCGACGGACGAGGAGATCCTCGACTACATGTACCAGCGTTACGGCGACTTTGTGCTCTACCGCCCGAGATTCACTGCCGGCACCTCCCTCCTGTGGATCCTGCCACCGGCGCTTCTGGCAGTTGGGTTGGCGTGCGTGGTCGTCATTGTTCGGCGCAACCGCCGGGTGCCGCCCGCGCCGATCAGCGATGCCGAGCGTCAGCGCCTCGCCGAACTGACCCGGGAGCGCGGCTCGTGACCGGATTCTGGATCGTGGCTGTCCTGCTCGCCGCCGGCGCCGGCACCTTCGTTGCGGCCCCCCTCCTTGCCGCGCGGGCCCGGGCGGGCCGTGCCGAGGAAGCGAGTCCTGCCGGCCAGACCCGCCGCGCGGCCAACGTCGGGTTCTTCAACGAAAGGCTCGGGGACATCCGCGCTGACGATGGGGTGCTGGATCAGTCCGAGCGGGAGTTGCTCACCGCGGATCTCGAACGCAATCTGCTCCTCGAGACCGCGGCCGAAGAGGCGGCGAGCAGCGGGGAAGCCGGGCCAACCCCTTGGTTTGCGGTCGCCGGGCTGCCGATTGTCGGGCTCATCGTCTATGCGCTGATCGGCGCATCTGCAGATCAGGAACTCGCGGACAGCTTGCGCGCGGCGGAAGGACGCCCCAGCCTGGGCCAGCTCGAAAGGCTCGAGGCGCGGCTGGCCGGACAGCCCGACAATCACGACGGACGCTACTTCCTCGCGCGGGCCTGGATGGCGGCGGGGGAACACGAACGGGCATCGGGCCTGCTCGCCATGATGGTCGGGACCTTTCCGCAGCAGGCGAGCCTGAAGGCCCAGTATGCGGAGGCGCTCTTCCTTGCGGCGGACCGGAAGATCACCCCGCGGGTCAAAGCTGCGATCGATGCCGGGCTCGCGGCCAATCCTCACGCGACCACGCTCTACGAGTTGCAGGGCATTGCCGCGTGGAATGAGGGTGATGCGAAGAACGCGGCTGAACATTTCGCGTCGGCGCTCAGAACCACCAGCGATCCCCGCAGGCGCGAACTGATCATGGGGGTGCTCGCCCGGATCACGGGCACTGAACTCCCTGCGCAGACCGGCGCCGAGGCGCACGGCGCGCAGGCAGGGGCACCGACCGTCGCAGGCACCGGCGGCGAGCAGCGGCCGGCTGACGAGGGCGGACAGGGCCGCGAGATTTCCGTGCTGGTCGAGCTCGACCCCTCCGTGCCGGTGCAGGGCAGTGAGACCGTATTCGTTTACGCCCGCGCGACGGGGGGGCCGCGCATGCCGCTCGCGATTCAACGTCTGACGCCGGGCGCGCTGCCTGTGCTCGTCAGACTGACCACGTCCATGGCCATGGTTCCCAACATGAGCCTCGATACGTTCGACACGGTCGAGGTGGTGGCGCGTCTGTCGCGCAGCGGCTCCGTGACGCCGGGTGAGGGCGACGTTGAGGCACTTTCGCCCGTGCTCGATCTCACACAGTCAGTCGATGTGGTGAAATTGCGCCTCACGGACGATTCCTGAGCCACTCGGACGTTTCCACGGGCTTTGCGCTCATGTAACATCCATCTATGCGACTGCAGGCAATCAAGCTCGCCGGCTTCAAATCTTTTGTAGACCCTACAACAGTCGCCTTCCCCTCCAATCTTTGTGCCGTCGTCGGTCCGAACGGGTGCGGCAAGTCGAATATCATCGATGCCGTCCGTTGGGTCATGGGCGAGTCCTCCGCCAAGACGTTGCGCGGGGAGTCCATGGCGGACGTGATCTTCAACGGGTCGACAACCCGCAAGCCCATCGGTCAGGCCAGCATCGAGCTGATTTTCGACAACACCGAAGGGCGGCTCAAGGGCGAGTACGCCGGCTACAGCGAGATTTCGATCAAGCGTCAGGTATCCCGCGACGGGACGTCGCTGTACCTGCTGAACAATCAGAAATGTCGCCGCAAGGACATCACTGACGTCTTCCTGGGGACTGGTCTGGGGCCCCGTAGCTATTCGATCATCGAGCAGGGGATGATTTCCCAGCTGATCGAGGCAAGGCCGGAGGATCTGCGTGCCTACCTCGAAGAAGCCGCGGGTATTTCCAAGTACAAGGAGCGCCGCCGCGAGACCGAACGCCGCATCTCCCATACGCGCGACAATCTGGATCGCCTGGGGGATCTGCGTGAGGAACTCGAGCGACAGCTCCATCGTCTCGAACGTCAGGCGAAGGCAGCCGAGCGCTATGGCGTGCTCAAGGCCGAGGAACGTGAGACTTCGTCTCAACTGGAGGCGCTGCGGTGGCAGGACATCGACGCCATCGTGTCCTCACATGACGATGAGATTTCGCGGCTCACGAACGGCATGGAAGCGGAAACCGCCGAGCAGCGGCGCATCGAAGCGGATGCTGTCGCCGAACGCGAAGCCCTGGTCGACCGAACTGAAACGGTCAACGAGGTTCAGAAGCGGTACTACGATCTGGGCACCGAGATTGCGCGTCTCGAAGAGACCCTGCAGTTCCAGCGGGAACGTGGCAGACAGCTGGACAACAACCTGACGGAACTGAATGCCTCGTGGGAATCCGTACGCCGGGACCTCGAGGGGGACCGTGCGCGGCAAACCGCGCTGCAGGAGTCCCTGAGCGGCGCACGGGAGCGCCTCGAAGCCGCCGACGTGGCGGCGCGCGAAGGCGTCGATCGTCTGATCCGCGCGGAAGCCGAAATGCGCGACTGGCAGGGCCGCTTCGAACGCTTCAGCATCGGGTCTGCCGAGCCCCAGAAGCGTGCGGAAGCTGCACGGGCGCGCATCGAGCAACTCGAAGGCGCGCTGCAGCGCCAGCGGGTACGGCTGGAGTCGCTGACCGCGGAGCACGCGCGAGCGGAGGCGGACACGTCCGCAGCGCAGCTTGCCCCGCTGCGCGAGAAGCTCACCGGGCTCGAAGCGGAGTCCGTCGAGATCTCCGCACGGGTCGCCGAACTGACCGAGTCCATCGAGCGCCAGCGCGGGCTGAACCAGGAAACGGGCGAGCGTCTGGATGATCTCAAGTCCGACCTGCAGAGTGCCCAGGGGCGGCTTGCGTCCCTCGATGCGCTGCAGCAGGCGGCGCTTGGGCAGGAAGAGACCGAGGCAGGCGCCTGGCTCGAATCCCGCGGTCTCGCCGACGCCGCCCGCCTTGGGGCGGTGCTCCAGGTTGCCGCGCCGTGGGAAGATGCTGTCGAGACGGTACTCGGCGATGCCATCGGTGCGGTCGTGGTCAACGATGCAGACGATCTTGCCGCCGCGCTCGACGGGGCAGGAGTGTCCATGACGCTGGTTGGTGACACCCCGATCGCGCAGGGCGGAGCGGACGACTGGCTGCGCAGCCACGTGAGCGGCGAAGTGTCCGTTGCCGGACTGCTCGCGGGAATCCGCTGCGCGCCTGACGTCCCGGCCGCGATCGCCATGCGCGCGGGTCTCGCGGATGGCGAATCGGTCATTACGCCTGGCGGCGTGTGGCTCGGCAGCGACTGGCTGCGTGTGCGGCAGGGCGAGGGTGCGGAGGCCGGCGTGCTGCGCAGGCAACGTGACATTGAGATGCTGCGCGGCGATATCGCGGAACTCGAAGAGTCCGTCTACGCCTGTAACGACGCGCTCAATACCGGCGTCGCGGAGCTCAAGAGCCTCGAGATCGAACGCGACCACGTGGGTGTTCTGCTTGCCGAGAAACAACGGGAAGCCGCGGACGCCCGCGCGGCCGTCGGGGCCCAGGAAGTGCAGGTCGAACAGGTTGAGAACGAGCTTCAGCGGACCGCCGCGGAGATGGAGGCGGGCCAGGCAGAGATGGGCCGCGACACCGATGCCGTGAATCGGTCCCGCGCCGAACTCTCAGAGAGCCTCGACCTGATGGAGCGGGACAGTCAGGCTGGCGAGCGGCTCCAGGCGGAACGTGAGTCGCTGGCGGCAGCGCTCTCCGGCGCTCGTGAAGCTGCGGATACCGGGCGTGGCGAAGCCCATCGGGTTGCACTGGAAGTCCGCTCGATCGAGTCTGATCTTGCATCCGTGGCGCAGGCCATGGAGCGACTGGTTGCGCAGGAGTCGACCATTCGTGAACAGCACGCCACGCTGGCGGAGGCGATCGCCGAAAACGCCGAGCCGATTGATTCGCTGCAGGACAGTCTGACCGAGCAGCTTGCCGGCCGTCACTCGGTCGAGGTGGAACTTGGTGAGGCACGCCGGAGCGCAGACGCCGGCGAAGCAAAGATTCGTCAGCTCGAAGCCGCGCGTGCCGAAGCGGAACAGCGGGTCGAAACCGTACGCGGCAGTCTCGAGAAAGTCCGCCTGGAACGCGAAGCCGCCAACGTGCGGCGAACGACGATCAGTGACAGGTTGGCCGGCGACGGCTTTGACGTCCGTCAGGTCCTCGAAAGCATCGAAGAAGGCGCATCCGAAGCGGCCTGGGAGGAGCGCCTGACGCGGGTGGGCAACCGGATTACGCGTCTCGGTCCCATCAACCTTGCAGCGATCGACGAGTTCAGGGAAGGCGCCGAGCGCAAGGAGTATCTCGACGCGCAGAACGATGACCTCGAGAAGGCGCTCGGGACGCTCGAGAATGCGATCCGCAAGATCGACGCAGAGACCCGCACCCGGTTCAAGGAGACCTTTGACAAGGTCAACCGACAGCTTCAGCAGTTGTTCCCGAAACTTTTCGGTGGCGGCCATGCGTATCTGGAAATGACCGGCGACGACTTGCTGAATACCGGTGTCGGTCTCATGGCGCGCCCTCCCGGAAAGCGGAACGCGAGCATCTCGATGCTCTCGGGTGGAGAGAAAGCGCTGACCGCAATTGCACTCGTGTTTGCGATTTTCAGCCTGAACCCGGCGCCGTTCTGCCTGCTTGATGAGGTCGATGCGCCGCTGGACGATGCCAACGTCGGACGCTATTCGGACATGGTCAAAGAGATGTCGCGTTCGGTGCAGTTCATCTACATCACCCACAACAAGATCGCCATGGAAATGGCCGAGCAACTGATGGGTGTCACGATGCATGAGGCTGGCGTGTCGCGACTGGTGACTGTCGACGTGGAGGAGGCCGTCGCTATGGCGGCTGTTTGAGGGCCCTATGATGGATTTCGGACTTCAGGAAGCGCTTCTTGCCGCCAGTGTTCTGGCGGTGCTCGTTGTGCTCACACATGGTTTTCTTGCGATGCGCCGCAACAACGAACTGCGCATCCAGCTGGACAAAAACTACGTCGGCACCGAGGAAGACGACCCGGAGGTCAGTGACCTCATGCTGCTCCGCGCGGAACTGCCGAACGGCGGAGCGCGTGTCGTCCGGCCTCGCGACGAGGACGAAGCGAATCCCGATCCGAGTGAGTCCGTTGCCGCCGTGGCTCAGACGGCGGCGCCGCCGGAGCAGCCTGATCCGATCGTGGCCGGGGAGGACATCCCGGTCTTTGTCGAGTCGGTTGCGATGCCCGAAGCCCGGGTGCCAGCAGACATCGACGATGCTGACNCGGACGGCATCATCGGTACGGTTGGCGTACGGAGCGATACGCCTTCCATGTCGCGCGATCCGCTGCCGNACATTGAACGCATGNGTGCCGCGCCCGCAGTGGAGTCAGCGCGNGAAGAAGCNGCTCTGGAGGNAGCNGCTCTNGCGGGAGCCACAGCGGATCGCGCCGATGGAGATGTCTCCCGCGCGGATGACAGTAATCTGGCCGGCGTCGCAGTCGCCGACGTGTCGCAGAATGCAGCCCCCGACCCCGCCCCCCTCGACCCGGCGGAGGCTTCAGAACCGACGCCGGTGGCGGACGAGGCGGCGGGGCGCGCGCCCGGGGCTGAGCGCGAGCCGCAGCCCGTGGTGCTCAGCGTACTTGCTGACAGGGGCATGTTCTCTGGCGCGAAACTGCGGCGGGTGCTCGAATCCCTCGACATGGCGCACGGAGAAATGGACATTTTTCACCGGCTCAATCCGCAGGGCGAGCTCGAGTTCAGTCTCGCCAATGCCGTGAAGCCCGGCACGTTCAGTCCGGACACGATGGACGGGATGGAAACGCCGGGTGTGACGCTGTTCATGATTGCGGATCAACTCGTCGACCCCGGTTCGACCTACGAGAACATGCTGATGGTGGCGCAGATCCTCGCAGATGAGCTCGGCGGAACGGTGAAAGACGAGCAACGGGACGATCTGACCGATCAGACGATCGACAGCCGCCGGGACAGCCTGCGCGGCTATCGACTGCGGGCCTGAGGCAGCGATGGCTGTACCAGCCGACGTGGAGAGACGCGCGGCGGAACTTCGCGACGCGATCAATCACCACAATCACCTGTATCACTCGCTCGACGCGCCTGCCGTATCGGACGCTGAGTTCGATCAGCTGTTCCGGGAACTCAAGGACCTCGAAGCGGATCATCCGCAGCTTGTGACGCCCGACTCGCCGACCCAGCGAGTCGGCGGAGCGCCGCTCGAAGGGTTCGAGCAGGTCGCGCACGAAGTCCCGATGCTGTCGCTGGACAACGCATTCAGTACCGATGACGTTGAGGACTTCGAGCGCCGCGCGCGACAGCGCCTCGACTCCGGGGACGTCATTGAATACACGTGCGAGCCAAAAATCGACGGCGTGGCGGTCAGTCTGCTTTACGAAGACGGCGTGCTGACGCGTGCCGCGACCCGCGGCGACGGGTCCACCGGTGAGAACATCACCATGAACGTGCGGACGATCGAGTCCGTGCCGTTGCGGCTGCTCGGCAGCGGCTATCCGTCGCGACTCGAAGTCCGCGGTGAAGTGTACTTCCCGCTCGACGCGTTTCACGCGATGAATGCCGCGCTCGAAGCGGCCGGCGAGAAGACGTTTGCCAATCCGCGTAACACTGCGGCCGGCACCCTGCGTCAGCTCGATCCGCGGCTGACCGCCAAGCGCAAACTGACCATGTTCTGCTACAGCGTGGGCCTGGTCGAGGGCGGGACGCTACCGGGGCGCCACAGCGAGGTGCTGGATGCGCTGGGTGAATGGGGACTCCGGACCAACCCCGTCGTGGAGGTTGTCGAAGGCGCCGCCGGGTGTGACGGTTACTACAACAAACTTCTCGACCTGCGCCCGCGTCTCAACTACGAGATCGATGGTCTGGTCATCAAGGTGGACGACTTTGCGCGGCAGCAACGGCTTGGGTTCCTCACGCGCACCCCGCGATGGGCGATCGCCCGCAAGTTTCCGGCCGAGCAGGCGACCACGCGTCTCGATGACGTCGAGTTTCAGGTCGGCCGGACGGGCGCTATCACGCCCGTGGCGCGGCTCGCGCCGGTGCAGGTTGCGGGCGTGACGATTCGCAACGCGACGCTGCACAACATGGACGAGATTGCGCGGCTCGGTCTGCGTATCGGTGACGACGTGGTGATCCAGCGTGCCGGTGACGTGATCCCCAAAGTTGTGCGGGTAGCCCGGTCGGCGGGTGACCAGGGCCAGCCGGTCGCGTTGCCGGAGGCATGTCCCGACTGCGGTTCGGAACTGATGAAGGCCGAAGATGAGGTGATCGTTCGTTGTTCGGGGGGCCTCGTGTGCGGCGCCCAGCGCAAGGAAGCGATTCGCCACTTCGCGTCCCGGCTTGCGCTCGACATTGAAGGCGTCGGCGAGAAGCTTGTAGAGCAGCTCGTCGAGGCCGGTCTTGTCGAAACGGCCGCGGATCTCTTTGCGCTGACAATGGAGGAACTCTGCAGTCTCGAACGCATGGCCGAGAAAAGCGCGGGTAACATCCTTGCGAATCTCGAGTCCAGCAAGGCAACGACGCTGCCGCGTTTCATCTTCGCACTCGGCATCAGCGAGGTTGGCGAGTCGACCGCG
This sequence comes from Gammaproteobacteria bacterium, assembly GCA_002728675.1. Classification (GTDB taxonomy): domain Bacteria; phylum Pseudomonadota; class Gammaproteobacteria; order Pseudomonadales; family Azotimanducaceae. The sequence continues at coordinate 23,406 of PBVL01000030.1, read as the reverse complement.
CGCAATCTCGCGCAGTACTTCGGCGACCTTGCGCCGCTTCGGGACGCGGATGCGGAAGCGCTTCAGCAGGTGCCGGACGTGGGGCCGATCGTTGCCGAGAAAATCGAGACGTTCTTCCGTCAGGCGAACAACGCGGCCACGATTGACGCGCTGTTGGCCCACGGCGTGGCATGGGAGGCGGTCGGGCAGGCGGTGCCGCACGACCCGCTGGCGGATCAGACCTGGGTGCTGACGGGGACGCTCGCCGCCATGAGTCGCGACGAGGCCAAAGCCAAACTCCAGCAACTGGGTGCCAAGGTGTCGGGCTCTGTGTCCAGGAAGACCACTGTGGTCGTTGCGGGCGACTCGGCGGGCTCCAAGCTGATGAAGGCGCAGGGGCTTGGCCTCGAGATCAAGGACGAAGCGGCACTGCTCGAACTGTTCGAATCCCACGGACTGTGAACGGCGCGTCGGTCAGGTCCCGCGTTGGCGGGTTCGTGAAGACGGCAATCGCCCGGTCGATTCTGCTGCTGTGTGCCGTGGCCGTCGTGCTGACCGGTTGCGCCACGAACCCGCCCTCGAACGCGGACGACATTTGCGCGATCTTCGATGAGAAGCGCAAGTGGTACCGGGCCGCAGCCAAGGCACGGACGCGCTGGGGATCCTCGATCCCGGTCATGATGGCGTTTGCGTACCAGGAGTCCAGCTTCAAGGCGAAGGCCCGTCCGCCGCGCAGGAAGATTCTGGGTTTCATCCCGGGGCCGCGGCCGGCCAGTGCCTACGGCTTCGCGCAGGCGACGAACGAGACGTGGCAGGCATACAGGAAGTCGACGGGTCGCTGGGGGGCGGACCGGGACGATTTTGGGGACGCGATGGACTTTGTCGGCTGGTACAACGAGCAGAGCAATCGCAAGAGCAAGATTGCCAAGACGGACGCCTACAATCTGTACCTCGCCTATCACGAGGGCCACGGCGGGTTCAATCGTCGCAGCCATGCGGGCAAGGCGTGGCTCAAGGACGCTGCCCGGAAGGTGGCGTCCCGTTCGGATCGCTACGGTCAGCAGTTGTCCGGGTGCGAAAAGCGTCTGAAGCGGGGCTGGCTGTCCAGACTGTTGTTCAGGTGACGCACGGATCTAGTCTCCTGATGGCGGCAGGAAGGCGCCGAATCCAGGTTCCTCGGGCACGGTGATGCACCCGTCGATCAGCGTCGGGCGCTGGAGGCCCGATGGCACATGCATGGTCTCCGGGACAAACGGAACCTCGAACCATGTGGTCTGCGGGCTCGCGAAGCCCCAGTGGATTGACGCGAGCAGCGACGGTCCGAGACGGAAGTTGTGCGGCGCGAGGGCCGTGTTGTAAAGCTCGGTCAGTGCGCTGATCCGAAGCGCGGGCGTCAGACCGCCGATCTTTGTGATCTCTGGTTGGACCCAGGTGAGCGCGCGGGCGGAGAGCAGGCGTTCGAAATCCCGCAGGCTGTATTCATTCTCGCCCCCGGCGAGGGGAGTCTCCAGCGTTTGCGACACCGCCGCGATGGCATCGATGTCGCGCATCGGACTGATGGGTTCCTCGAACCACAGCACCCGCGCCGCCACCAGCGCGTCGTCGAATGCCCGGGTCTGTTCCGGACGGAACCATCCGTTGACGTCGACCATGATCTCGACGTCGGGACCAGCCGCTTCTCGTGAGAGGTGCACCAGGTCTTCTTCGTGTTCGTGCAGTTTGATGCCGGCGAAGCCTTCGCGGACCGCGCGCCGACATTCGGCGGCGAGCACGTCGGGGTCGCGCAGCGGTGGGAGGCTTGCATAGGCGGGGACGCGTTGGTGCACGGCGCCACCGAGCAGGCTGACCACCGGGCAGTCGTGTCGCTTGCCCAGCAAATCCCAAAGGGCGAGGTCTACTCCGGCCAGTGCCATGGTGAAGATGCCCTGATCGCCGTAGCGCTGGCCGAAGTCCATGACCTCGTACCAGAGGCGCTGGACGTCATGTGCGTCATGACCCTGAATCCTCGGCGTAATGACCGATTCGACGGTCGCCGCAATCGGGTTTGCGCCCCGCCCGGGCACCTCGGCATTCGGAATTCCCCACCAGCATTCACCGATTCCACTGACCCCATCTGAGTCGATTATCTCAACCAACAACTGGGTGAGACCGTGGTTTAATGGATGGATGCGAACGTGTTCGATGGTGGCCAAGCCGCAGGTCCTGAAGGAAGTGTCTGAGCGGCAGTATGCCATCGCGCGGTTGTGCCCGGACACGGTTCCCCGCCCATGCTGAGCGACGAGCTGAAGTCCACGATCCAGGGCGCTTACACCGCCCTGCTCGGCGCCAAGGGTTATGCGCCCAGAAGTTGTCAGAAACACATGATTGCGGAGGTCGCGCGCACGCTGTCAGTTCCCCGTGAGGAGGAGCGTGAAGGCCATTCCCACGTCGCGGTTGTCGAGGCAGGCACCGGGACCGGGAAGACCGTGGCGTACATGATTGCGGCCATCCCCGTCGCAAAGGCACTGGGTAAACGTCTGGTCGTCGCGACCGCGACGGTTGCGCTGCAGGAGCAGATTGTCGGCAAGGATCTCCCGGACCTTGGGCTCGGCACGGGCCTGCCGTTCAGCTTCACGCTTGCGAAAGGGCGGCGGCGTTACCTCTGTCTCGCGCGGCTCGACGAGGCCTTGCAGGAAAGCACGGCGCCCGTTCCGTTGTTCGACGATGAAACCGGCTCGCCGCTGGTCGACGCCAAGGTTCTGCTGAACGACATGGTCAGTCAGCTGATGGCCGGTGAATGGGACGGCGACCGGGATGCGTGGCGCGAGGAAGTGGACGAGCCCGTCTGGAGCCGGCTCACCTCGGACCACGTCCAGTGCACCAACCGACAGTGCTCACACTTCGACAACTGCGTGTACTTCAAGGCGCGTGAGGAAGTGTTCCGTTCGGACTGCATCGTCGCGAATCAGGACCTCGTGCTGGCCGACCTCGCAATGGGTGGCGGTGCCGTGCTCCCGGCACCGGAAGACACTATCTATGTGTTCGACGAGGGCCATCATCTTCCCGACAAGGCCGTCAGTCACGGTCGCGCGCAGGTCAATCTTGGCGAAGATCACGGCTGGCTGGAGCAGGCGCCGCGGGTGTTCGAGACGGCGCGGACGATGGGAATCGACGTGCTCGTTGACGTGCGCTCCCTCTCCCGAACGGTTGCGGAGCTTGCCCAGGCGCTGACAGAGATGCGTCACATCCTGGAGCTGACCCGGCGCGAAACGCGACCTGCGGACGACGGGCCTCGCGCGCAGGATGCCTCGCTCGTGCGCTTCCCGCGCGGACGGGTCCCCGCCAACGTCCGCGAACTTGCGCAGAGTCTCGGCAGTCAGTTCGACACGGTGTTGGTGGCCGTGGAGCGGCTGCGCGAAGCAGCGGAGGATGAGCTTCGCGGAGAAGACGGGGCGCCCGGAGTCGAGGCGCTCATGCCGGCCTTTGGAGCGCTTTATCGCCGGGTCGAGACGAACCGGGACCTCTGGCGCTCGTACGGTATGGGCGACGCCGACAACGCCGCGCCGACGGCTCGATGGATCCAGCCCCGTGAATTCGACATGCAGGTGTCGAGCAGCCCGATCGATGTTGCCGCGATGCTGCGTGAGCGACTGTGGGACCGATGCCATGCGGCCCTCGTGACCTCCGCGACGCTGGCCGTGGCGGGGGACTTCTCCCGCTTCTGTCTGAAAGCGGGGATTGCGTCCGACGCGAGCCTGCGCGCGCTGTCGAGTCCGTTCCGGCATGCGGAACAGGCGGAGCTCATCATTCCGCAACTGGGTGACATCGATCCGAGAGATCAGGAGGCACACTGGAGGCTCATTGCGGAACGTCTGCCCGAACTGACTGCGGGCGCCAGGGGCACGCTCGTGCTGTTCACGTCCTGGCGCCAGTTGCTGAGCGTCAGGGATCTGGTTGTGGACGACTATGGCGACGAGTTGCTCGTTCAGGGAGACCTGTCCCGAACCGAGATTCTCATGCGGCATCGTGAAGCGATCGACGCGGGCCGCCGAAGCGTCATCTTTGGCCTTGCCAGTTTTGCCGAGGGGGTCGACCTGCCCGGTGAGTATTGTGAACACGTCATCATTTCGAAAATTCCGTTTGCCACGCCTGATGACCCGGTAGGCGCCACGCTGAACGAGTGGATCGAGGCGCGCGGGGGGAACCCGTTCAGGGAAGTGTCACTGCCTGACGCTGCACTGAGACTGGTGCAGTCCTGCGGTCGCCTGCTGCGTACCGAGCAGGACCATGGCCGAATTACCGTCCTGGACCGAAGACTTGCGACGGCGTGGTACGGAGCGATGCTCCTCGACGCGCTGCCGCCTTATCGGAGAATTGTTGAGCGATGAGCAACTGGCCGGATGAACTGTGCGTCGATCCGGAGGTCGAGGCAGCGGCGCGCGCTGCGCTGGAGTCGACGTGCGCCACGATGCGCCTGTCCGATGCGGAGACTGCGGCGTTGGTCCCGGCCGTGCTGGGACTCGCAAGCTGGCTCCTGAAGGATTTGTCGAAGCCTGCGGTGATCGGTCTTGCCGGGAGCCAGGGTAGCGGCAAGTCCACGATTGCGGAACTCCTGGAAGTGGCCTTCGTGCAGGCGCGGGGCATGCGGGTCGCGCGTCTGTCCATCGACGACTTCTACCTGACGCACGCGGAGCGTGAGGTGCTCGGCAATGAGGTGCATCCGCTGCTGCGCACCCGCGGTGTTGCCGGCACGCATGACATGGAGCTGATGGGTGCTGTCATTGATGGTCTCGTGCGTGGCGAAACGGTTCGGACGCCCAGGTTCGACAAGGCCGTTGACGATCGTGAGCCCGAACCCGAGACAATTCCGGGGCCTGTGGATCTCGTGATCGTCGAGGGGTGGTGCGTGGGTGCGCGCCCGGAACCCGAAGCGGGGCTGGTTGATCCGATCAATGACCTCGAAGCGCAGGAAGACGAGAACGGGCAATGGCGTCGGCACGTGAACGAGCGACTGTCCGACGCGGACTACCGCCAGGTCTTCGATGGATTCAGCCGGTTTGTCTTCCTGCAGGTTCCGGGGATGGACTCGGTGTTCAACTGGCGACTGCGACAGGAAGAGATGTTGCGCGCCAGGGCCGGAGACAAGTCCGGGGTCATGGACGCCGCGGGGGTCAGGCGGTTCATCATGCATTACGAGCGTATTACGCGAAACATGCTTGCCGAACTGCCCGACGTGGCGGATGTCGTGCTGCGCATGAACGAGTCTCACGAGATCGAGTCCGCAAGCGTGAAGACTCGCTGAGCGCTGAGCGACCGGCCGCCGTCGCAGCCCGCAGCATCGACTTCGACGGACAGGATATTCCGTGCCTGCCGCGCGCTCGTCACATTAAGCAAACTGGCTTGCCTCGATGCCGCCGAGCGTCTGCAGGGTCAACGCTCCGTGTGTCGGGTCGGGTCCGTTCCGATCAGGATTCCTGTTCGAGCTCCTGGATGAGCACCGTGCGTATGGCGTTGAGATCGGTGAGCAGTTCGTCGTGCCTGTGCTTGGGTATCGCAGACAGTGCCTTCGCCTCGATTCCGTCTGACAGCTCCCGTGCCGGAGCGACCAGTGGATCGGCCTTCGGGGTCAGATGCAGTCGCTTGACGCGTCGGTCGTCGGGGTCGAGACGGCGTTCCACGAGGCCAGACTCTTCGAGCCGATCGATGACCTTGCCGAGCGGTGAGCGGGCCATGGCAATCGCAGTCGAGAGTTCGGTCTGTGTCAGCCCGTTGTGGCGGTAAAGGCGCGCCATGACGCGCCAGTGTGCACGGGTCAGGCCGTAGTCCGCCGCGCGATGGGTGAACAGGCGTGCGAAGGCAAAGTGAACATCATTCACCAGCCTCAGCAGGCCATCGCTCGTTCCGGTCATGAAGGTATCCGGTGATACTAAACGCGGCGGATTGTGTCTATGTATCCGTCCACGTTCACTCACATTCCGGCAGACGTCGTTTGCCTGCAGCACCCGCGTTCACTGCCGTTTCCGCGATCGAATCCAGTTCAGGTCGTGTTCAGCGCTGTGCGCCTAACCTGTCCTGCAACTCTCAGCAGAAGCGGATCGAAAAGCCATGAAAACACTGCGCCGGCTGCCCGCCAACAGCACCAGGGTACTGATCACAGCCGTCGCCGGCGTACTGCTTGCAGTCGCTGCGCGTGCGGACGTGAGTTACGAGTACGCCACCGTCGTCACGGCCGATCCGATCGTCAAGACTGTCCGCGTCACAACGCCCCGGAAGGAGTGTTGGGAGGAGGATGTCGTCTATCGGCGTGAGCGTCATCACGATAACGGTGTCGGTACGGTCGTGGGCGGAATCATCGGCGGTGCGATTGGGAATGCCGTTGGGCACAAGAAACGCAATAAACAGGTGGGCGCCGTGGTGGGTGCCGTACTTGGAGCGACTGTCGGGAGTGCCGTTTCCAACCAGCATCGGCGGACCTCGACCGATCGGCGCGGAACCGAAGAGGTCTGTGAGGTGTACCACGACTACCACGAGGAAGAACGCATCGTGGGGTATGACGTCAGATACCGCTACAACGACGTCACATATGCGACCCGAACGTCGCGGAATCCCGGTGAAACGCTGAAGATCCGGGTGTCGGTGTCACCGGTCATCTGACCGGTCCGGACCGGCTGCAGGCCCCGTTGCCACTGATATACGGGTTCCGAACAGGCTAAACTGCCGAGGGAGCTTCGAGAGATTCTGACGATGCGATGTGTTCTTCTGATCAGCGTCCTGCTGCTTGCGACACCGGCCCTGGCGGGCTGGGACGGCGAGCGCAGCACCGCGCGCGGGTTTGTCATCGCCGCGTTTGATCCCGGGAAGAACGAACCCAAGAGTCTCGTCAGCAATCGCGTGCGCGTCGCAGATCATCAGGCGACCGCCCTCGTGCGCAAACGGTACCCCAACAGCAAAGTGCTCTCGGTTCGCCTGATCGAGAGTAAGGGTCCTCCTGTGTACAGGGTCAAGACCCTGTCCCGCGCAGGTGTCGTCAAGCATGTCTTCGTCGACGGCCGTAGCGGAGACGTTTTCGAATAATCCCAGGGACTGCTGGAGTAACGAGCGCCATGAGCCAAAGACTCCTGCTCGTGGAAGACGAGCGGAAGCTGCGCGAGCAGCTCATCGAATTGCTGAATCGCCATCATTACACCGTTGATGCCGCCGAGGACGGGGTCGAGGGTCTGTACCTCGGCCAGAAGTATGACTATGACATCGCGGTCATCGATCTGGGGCTTCCGCGCATCCCCGGAACGGAAGTCATCGAGAAACTGCGGGCGGAAGGGCACGAGTACCCGATTCTCATTCTCACTGCCCGCGGCGACTGGAAAGACAAGGTCGACGGCCTCGGACGCGGCGCGGACGACTACCTGGTCAAGCCGTTTCACGTCCAGGAGTTTCTCGCGCGGCTCGAGGCCCTGACGCGCAGAGCGAGCGGCAGAATCAAGGTGCAGATCGAGTTTGGGCCGATCTCGATGGATACGCGCGGCAAGCGGGTGCTTGTTGGCGATGCCCCGGTGGACCTCACCGCCTATGAGTTCAACCTGCTCGAATATCTCATGCAGCGACCGGGCGAGGTCGTCTCGAAGACGGCGCTGACCGAACATCTCTACGATCAGGACTTCGACCGCGACAGTAACGTGATCGAGGTATTCGTGGGCAGGCTTCGGCGTAAACTCGATCCTGCCAATGAGATCAAACCAATCGAAACCGTCCGCGGCCAGGGCTACCGTTTTTCGGTGGACGCTCCCGGCCGCGCCTGAGCTGGCTCCGTTACGGGTCTTTCCCTTGTCGCTTACGTCGGTCCCGGCGGAACTCCTGGTCCGTGGCTGACGGTCAGCCGGCGTCGCTCCGCTACCGGATGCTGCTGTCCGCCACGTTGGTGCTGCTTGTCTTTCTGTCACTGATGGGCGCCGTGCTCGACCAGGCATTTCGACGCAGTGCCGAGCAGGGAGTCTCTGAACGACTCCTGTTGCACATCTACGGGCTGCTTGCTGTCACGGAACAGCAGGAGGCCGGCCTCGTGCTGCCGGATGCGCTGGCCGAGCCGCGTTTCAATCAGATGGGTAGCGGCCTCTACGGGGTGGTCCTGGAGCCAGGCGGACGCGAGCTTTGGCGGAGCGAATCGGCCCTGGATCTGACCCTCGCCTCCGATGAGAAGGTCCGCCTGTTCAATGGCCTGACCCAGGGCATGGAGCGTTTTGGCCGGGTCGAGACTGACCTTGGGGACCCGGTCTTTTTTCACGCCTACCAGGTGTCATGGGAGGCATCGGGAGAGGCCCGGGCTTATGTGTTCGCGGTGCTGGAGTCGACCGATACCTATGCGGGCGAGATCGCCGGCTTTCGGAACAGTCTCTCGGGCTGGCTGCTCGGCGTCGTGATCGTGCTGGTCATCGTGCAGGGGCTGGTCATGAATTGGGGCCTTGCGCCGCTCGCGCAGGTTGCGCGGGACCTGCAGGACATCGAAGAGGGGCGACGAGACAGCCTGCAGGGCGAGTACCCCGCCGAAATTGCCGGTGTCACCCGAAACCTCAATCTGCTGCTGGCGAGCGAGAGGGCGCAGAGGGAGCGGTACCGCACGACGCTTGCCGACCTTGCGCACAGCCTGAAGACGCCGCTCGCCATCCTGCGCACAGAGGCTTCGAGCCTCGGTGAAGCGGCGCAAGGGGCCGGTGCGATCGATGAGCAGATCGAGCGGATGGACCAGATTGTCGGCTATCAGCTAGAGCGGGCGGTCACCAGGGCGGAAGGCCCCGTGCGCGCTGAATTCGACGTGGCGGGTGTCGCGCGGGAACTCGTCGCAGCGCTCCGCAAGGTCTATCCCGAACACAACATTACGCTCGTCTGCGGTGAATCCGTTCCGGCATTTGGCGATGAGCGGGATTTCATGGAGGTGCTGGGCAATCTGCTCGACAACGCGTGCAAGTATGGCGCGTGCAACGCCCGGCTGACGCTGAAGACAGAAGGCCGTCTGCTGCGGTGTACCGTCGAGAACGACGGCGTACCCATCCCCCGCGGAGAGCGCGGGCATATTCTCGAACGTGGCGCGCGTCTNGACACAGCAGCCAGCGGTCANGGCATCGGGCTTGCGGTGGTCAGCGAGATTGTGGACAGGTACGGCGGTGACNTGGAGATTGGCGAGAGCCCGCTGGGCGGCGCGGCAGTGACCGTGGTGATGCCGGTGGGCTGAGTGGCCCTGCCCGGACCGCTTCGGAGCCTAAGCCCCGAGCGCCTTTTCGGCCGATTGGAACCGGGTTTCCAAGCGGGACCGCAGGTCCGAATCGAGGGGTCCCAGGCAATACCAGTCGACCTGCAGTTCACGGAAGCGATCCGTCGTGGCGCGCTCGTCCACCTGCCCTCTCGAAAACTTGTCGTTGAGGGTGTCGACCTGCAGGCGCAGTCGCAGCTGGGTTGATTCAGGTGGTGACGGAATCGATGCCAGCATTTCCGCACGGACGCAGAGGGTCTCCGCCAGTTCGGCATTCCCGGCGAGATTGCCGTTGATCCCTTTGCTGATTTCGGCGACGCGTGAGGCCATCCGCTCGCGGAACGGCTTCGGCAGTCGTTCGATGTCGTCGTTGAGCTGGTCGAGCAGGTCGGGATTGCTCTCGGCGCTCGTGCATGCGGCGGCGCAGGTCTTCAGCGCCTCGAGTTCTTCACGTTGCTGTTGCGACCTGGCTGCCTGCCGTGCGGCGTCAAAACGTTTGCGCAGAGATGCATGGCGCTTGCGGACTTTCGCACCACGCGGGAGGTCGATTGCGTCGAAGCTGCGAAGCAGTTCGCGGCACCGCGCTTCGTCAACGTCGTCGGAATTCAGAATCTGGTCCAGTTCGGCGCAGAGTTTGTCAGCTTTGCCGATCTCGGCCTCTTCCTGTTCCGCAGCCTGGTTGCGCTCGGTCTCGCGGATTGCGAAGACTTCATCGCAACGGGCACGGAAATCCGCCCAGAGCTGCTTGTCTTTCTTGTAGCGGGTGATGCCGATGTCGCGCCAGCGGCGCTGGGCGTCTTTGGCATGCTCGATCAGGTTGCTGAGCGAACTGCCGTCGAACTCGGCGAGCCGGCTGGTCAGTTCGTCGATGAGGCCCTGCTTGCGGCTTTCGTTGGTGCGTTCTTCCTCCTGAATCTTCGAGGAGATTGCCCGGGTGACCCGGTTGAACCGGTCGCGCACCGGTTTGATCGCGCGCCGCGGCAGGTCGTTCAGTTTCTGGAAGCCTTCGCGTGAGGTTCGGAGGATCTTCCGGATACCTGGCCAGTCGGCGCGTTCCCAGTCGTTGTCGTTCAGGAACGACTCGAGCTGGTCACACATCGCCTCGGCATCCGCGAGATTCTTCTGGCGTGTCTCATCGAGCGCGGCATAGTGCCGCTTGCATGGTGCGTATGCCTGATCCGCCGCTTTGCGGAACCGGCGCCACAGGCGCTGCTCGACGGGTGAATCCGAGCGCCCGAGGGCTTTCCATTCTTCCTGCAGGGCCTTCACTGCCTCGGCCCTGGCCGGTGCGTCGGTACATTCCGAGGCGGCAAGCGCTTCCATCGACTCGCAGAGCGACTGACGCTTCGGCACGGTCGCAAAGCCCTGCCAGTCTCTCAGGTCGGCCAGGCGTTTCTGCGCCATGCCATGACGGGCTTTGAGGTCCTTGTCGAGACCGTCGGTGGATTGCTTGCGTAGCTGGCGATCGGCTTCCCGCGCGGCGCTGAGGTCGCCCACGTCGACAGTCTTCTCAAGCGCTTCGAGTGCCGCGACAAAATCTGCCCTGACCTGCTCAGCCGCTGCTGCCGCCGCTGCCTCCGCAGCCTCGAGTTCAGTGAGTCTGGTACGCAGCGCAAGGAGCGGCGCCGGATCGGCGAAGGAGGACGTCGGCCAGTCGACAGACTCGATCTGCCGACGAAGTTTATTGGACGTGTTCGCTGGCTCGATTGCGGTGACACTGGCGTACCTGCGAGCCGCGGCGCGCAGCTGTTCCAGGCGGCTCGCGACCGTCTCGGTGCGTGCGGTTTCGAGCAGCGAGTGTTCGATTGGAGCCCACTGCTCGTCAATGCCGGTACAGAAGGCATCGAGGTCATCCCAGGACGCCGTGGTTGCCTGCTGCCCGGCAAGGCGCGTGTCCAGCGCGGCCGCGATGGCATCCGCAGCGCTTTCGGCCGCAGCGACACGTTTCGGCATCTCTTCGAGCGTTGCCGCAATCGTTTCCCGCGCGGCCTTGATGCGTTCGGTCAGGCCGGCATCGACCTCACGGTCTGTGCCGCCGGTACAACTCGCCCAGCGCTTCTCGATCAGATCGGTGCGGGTTCCGAGGTGGGCGTTGTAGGCCGCGGCAGCAAGCTGCTCCCACTCCTCGACGAGCGTGGTGCATTCGGCAAGGAAGGCGGCGGCACGTGCCTCTTCGGCTTCGATGGCCGCAATGCGTTCTTCCGCCCGATGATGGATACCCTTGTTGCGACCCGCATGACTGTCGCGCAAGGCGATCAAGCGGGCCTTGTCGTCGACCGTGTCGACGCACGCGGTCTGGACCGCGGCCGGCAGCGGGAGGTCCAGCAGCGTCTCCGCGTCCGCATCGGCGAGTGCCGTCGGGAGCAGTTCGAGTTGAACCGCGCCATGGCGCAGTGCGGTGAACAGCCTGGTTCGGTGCTCCGTGGACATCGCATCGTAGGCGGCGGCGGCCGCTGCCGCAGTCGTCAGAAGCTCGCCGAGGCGCAGCATCGCTTCCTGGGCATCCACCTTGCCTGAAGCCACCGTCTGCAGGAGACGCGTATCCGTGCAGCGTGCGATTGCGGCTTGCCTGACACCGGCGTCTTCGTCTTCCCTGATGATCGTCGCGAGTGTCGTCTCATCCAGACCGGCAGCAATGGCTGCCTGCCTGACGGTGGGTTCGGAGTGTTGCCACTTGGGCTTGATCAGATCGCGCAGTTTCATGCGGGCCGAAGTTCGCTCGCTATACCGGTTGGGGATTGGGTTCCCCGGATGCCAGTTCAAGTTCTAGACGTGAGGTGGGAGTTTAGCGCGTTCGGAGCCCTCAAAACCGTCCGAAACCGTGTTTGCTGCAGCCATTTCACTCAGACTGTCGCACAAAGCGCGGATTTCGGGCCGATTCCGTTCGGCGTGCGTGCTGTCCGCGCTCGCCAGGTGAGCCCCGGGCGGCTTGATGAGTGCGCTATGATCGCTGGCGTGCCCACCGTTAGGAAGCGATTGTGTCAGATATTCCCCAGTGGTTCTGGGACGCTGTCGACCAGAAGCCCGTGAGTGACTATGTCGAGGTTGACGAAATCGACATCCACTACCAAAGCTGGAGCGAACCCGGCGCGCCGGGACTCCTGTTCGTGCATGGCCACAATGCACACGCGCACTGGTGGGACTTCATTGCGCCTTCGTTCTCTGCAGACCGGCACACAGTCGGCCTGGATCTTGGCGGAATGGGTGACAGCGATCATCGGGACAGCTACTCGGCAAATGGTTTCGCGGACGAGATCCTCGCGGTTGCGGACGCCGCGAAGATGCCTGCCGACACGACTGTCGTGGCGCATAGTTTTGGCGGGATGATGGCGCTGCGGGCCGTCTGTAGGGCTCCCGATCGGTTCAGCCGGCTGATTCTCGTCGACTCCGGTGTCAAACACCCGGACGAAGTGAAACCGAGGGAGCCCGAAAGTCACTCCCGTCCGAAGGTCTATCCGACGTTTGACGTCGCCAAGTCCCGGTTCCGTCTGCAACCGGCCCAGACCTGCGAGAATGACTATCTGGTCGAGTACATCGCGCGGAACTCCGTCGAACGGGTGTCTGAAGGCTGGGTCTGGAAGTTCGATGAAGAGCTGAATGGCCGCCTGGAAGGTGAGGCGGACCCGGGCGCGGACCTGCTGGCGGCGACGCTGCCGGTCGAATTGATCTACGGCGAGAACAGCGAGAGCTTCTCGAAGAAGAGCGTGGAGTACATGCAGTCGCTGCGGCCATCGCTGCTTGTGCACGAAATCGCCGATGCGCAGCACCATCTGTTCCTGGATCAGCCGCAGGCGTTCATAGCGTTGCTACAGGCACGACTGAAGGACTGATCTGCAAGGGGTAGCGATCTGGTGCTGTCGCTCCGGGGCACGGATGCCGCCGCCAACGCACTGGCTGGCGATACCCCAAGCTGCTTTGGCCTTCGGCCAAATGCGCCTTTCGCCCACAGCGAAACGGCACCCCGGAAACGAAAAACGGGCGACCCAGGGGCCGCCCGTTCGTTCNGTTCTCCGCCAGAAGCGGAAAGCGGTCTGCTTAGTTGATGGCTTCGAAAAGCCCAGCAGCACCCAGTCCACCACCGATGCACATCGAAACGATGCCGCAAGCGATTTGGCCTTCGGCCAAATGCGCCTTTCGCCCACGGCGAAACGGCACCCCGGAAACGAAAAACGGGCGACCCAGGGGCCGCCCGTTCGTTCGGTTCTCCGCCGAAGCGGAAAGCGGTCTGCTTAGTTGATGGCTTCGAAAAGCCCCGCAGCACCCATACCACCACCGATGCACATCGAAACGATGCCGTACTTCTGCTTGCGACGACGCAGCTCGCGCACGACGTGGCCGGTCAGACGTGAGCCGGTCATGCCGAAAGGGTGCCCGATTGCGATCGAGCCGCCGTTGACGTTGTATTTCTCCGGATCGATGTGGAGCTCGTCACGGCAGTACACACACTGAGATGCGAACGCTTCGTTGAGCTCGACCAAGTCGATGTCGTCCATCTTGAGGCCCGTGTTCTCGAGCAGACGGGGAATGGCGAATACGGGGCCAATACCCATCTCGTCGGGCTCGCAACCAGCGACGGTGAAGCCGCGGAAGTAGGCCCAGGGCTCGAGACCCAGTTGCTGTGCGCGATCAGCGCTCATCAGCAGCGTCATGGACGCGCCGTCGGACAGCTGGGACGCATTACCAGCGGTGACCGTACCGTCTTCCTCGAACGCAGGCGGCAGCTTGGCCAGACCTTCGGCGGTCGATTCGGGGCGATTGCACTCGTCACCCACGCAGACGCCGTCGACGATTTCGGTTTCCTTCGTTTCTTTGTTGACGACTTTCTGCCACTTCGTCTTCATGGGCATGATTTCGTCATCGAACAGGCCCGCCTGCTGCGCTGCAGCTGTGCGGAGCTGGCTTTCCAGAGCAAACTCGTCCTGGTACTCACGGGACAGATTGTAGCGGCGTGCCACAACCTCTGCGGTGTTGCCCATTGCCATGAAGATGTGCGGAGCAACGTCTTCGATGAACGGGTGCTTGGCAGATTTACCCGGGGTCTGACGCTGGCCAGCCGAGATCGACTCGACGCCGCCCGCGATCATGACGTCCTGGCAGCCGGAAGCGATCTGGTTCGCGGCGAACGCGATCGAGTTCAGGCCTGAGGAGCATGCCCGGCTGATCGTGGAGCCCGACGTGGTGATCGGCAGCTTCGACAGAACGACAGCGAGACGGGCGAGGTTGCCGCCCTGCTCACCGGTCTGTGAGGCAGCGCCAACGATGACGTCTTCTACTTCAGCAGGGTCGATTTTTGGATTCCGCTCGAGGAGCGCATCAATACAGTGCGCAACCATGTCGTCCGGGCGGGTGAGGTTAAAGGTACCGCGGAAGGACTTCGCCAACCCGGTCCTTACACTGTCAACTACAACAACGTCACGCATTGTGATCTTCTCTCCCAGAGATTGATGTTTTTGGGCCCAAAGCGCACATCAGCGTCGCCAACGGACAAGAACTCAGGTCCGGTCTCGCTTCGCGTCTAGCGAACAGCCGAGGCGCCGTGTTCCGCAAAAGGCAGCCTATTGTGCCTCTTTCGATATGGGGCAGCAACACGCCACAGGCCGCCCGCCACAGGGGGTAAGACACGCGTCTGCAAACGGCGCTCCGATTGGGCGCCATCGCTATAATCGGACCCGCGACAGGCGGACAGCCAGGAGATTCTGATGTCACACATACTGGCACTCGATCAGGGCACGACGAGTTCCCGGGCGATCGTATTCGACGCGGACGCGGTGCAGGTATCGGTCGCGCAGCGCGAGTTTGCCCAGCACTTTCCCGCAGACGGCTGGGTAGAACACGACGCGGACGACATCTTCGATTCGACGCTGGCGGTTGCGCGCGATGCGATCGTGCAGGCCGGTCTGACGGTCAGTGAAATTGCCGCGATCGGGATCACCAACCAGCGCGAGACGACGCTTGTCTGGGATCGTCGAACGGGTCAGCCGGTGCATCGTGCGATCGTGTGGCAGGACCGGCGCACGGCGGAGTATTGCGATCGCCTCGAAGGCGAGGGCTTCGGCGATGCCGTCACCGCCTCGACCGGACTGCTGCTCGATCCCTACTTCTCGGCCACGAAGGTCGCGTGGCTGCTCGACAATGTCGATGGTTGTCGGGCCGCCGCCGAGCGCGGCGAACTGGCGTTCGGCACGGTCGATACCTGGCTGATATGGCGATTGACGGGTGGACGTGTGCACCGCACCGATGCGACGAACGCCTCACGGACCATGCTGTTCAACATTCACACGCAGACGTGGGACGACGCGCTGCTGACGAAACTCCGCATTCCGCGCTCGATGCTGCCGGAAGTCCTCGACTGTGCCGCGGACTTCGGGGTGACAGACGCCGGCGTATTGGGTGCCGAGATCCCCATCTGCGGCGTTGCCGGAGACCAGCAGGCAGCCCTCGTCGGCCAGTGCTGCTTCGAGCCCGGGATGATCAAGAGCACCTACGGCACCGGCTGTTTCGTGATCACGAATACCGGAAGCGAGGCATTGCAGTCGGCGAATCGCCTGCTCACCACGGTGGGCTACAGGCTGGACGGGCAAGTCACATACGGGCTCGAGGGCAGCATCTTCAATGCGGGCACCGCGATCCAGTGGTTGCGGGACGGCCTGAAGCTCTTTGCCGACGCCGCCGAGACAGAGGCGCTCGCCAGAGCAGCGGACCCCGGCAGCGGCACCTACGTCGTGCCTGCGTTCACGGGGCTCGGTGCGCCGTACTGGGATGCCGGGGCGCGCGGCGCGATCGTCGGACTGACCCGCGACACCGGGATCGATGAGGTGGTGGCGGCAACGCTGCAATCGGTCTGCTATCAGACCAGGGACCTGCTCGTGGCAATGCGGGCGGACGGTGTTGCGCCCTCCGCGCTTCGGGTCGACGGCGGCATGGTGGCCAACGAGTGGATGCTGCAGTTCCTGTCCGACGCGCTGCAGATGCGGGTCGAGCGTCCGGCGTTCGCCGAATCAACGGCGCTCGGTGCGTGTTACCTCGCGGGACTCCAGGCGGGGATGTTCGAATCGACCGCGCAACTGGCTGAGCGCTGGACGAGCGATCGTCGCGTCGACGCTGTTATGCCGGCCGTGAAGAGCGACGCGCTTTATGCCGGCTGGCAGGAAGCGGTGGGTCGGGTCCGCAGCGACGCCTGAGCGAGCGGCGAGGTGACAGAACGGACGCGGTTGCCGCACAGACAGGCAGGCGAGGGGGCTGCCCGGTCTTGCAAGAGCCTTACATCAATTTAGAAATGCGGCTCCACTTCCGTGCTAAAAACCCGTCCGAACGGTTCCTTTTCTGCGATGAGCGGTCGGAAGGTGTCCTCCCTCACGGGGGCATTGCCGGCGTGCTCGGCCCCTGACCTGAAGGCATTGATGCGGTATCGGCGGAAAAATTCCCCTCACTCAGCTCGTTAGCTGAGTTGACCGTCGTCTGAACGCAAACGCGCCGCGGCAAGCGCGGCGCGTTCTCCTGCGAAACGTGTTGTCAGCAAGCGTCTTGCGTGACTCCTGACTGCGGTGCGGGTCAGATCGCCTCGACGAGGTCAGCAACGACGTCACAGATCTGCTCAGCCTCGGCGTCGCTCAGGACGAGCGGCGGCAGAAGTCTGATCACGGAGTCTGCCGTCACGTTGAGCAGGACGCCTTTTTCCTGCGCCTTTGCGACGAAGTCAGGGCAGGGCGCGTCCAGTTCAACGCCGATCATGAGGCCTTTGCCCCGGATCTCCTTCACGCAGTTGACGCCTTCGAGGCTGCCGCGCAACCGGTCACGCATGCGCTCGCCCAGTTCACCCGCCCGCTCGGCAAGCTTGTCGTTAACGATCGTGTCGACCACCGTCTGGGCGACTGCCGTTGCGAGCGGGTTGCCGCCGAAGGTCGAGCCGTGATTACCCGGCCCGAAGACTTCAGCCGCCTTGCCCCGCGCCATGCAGATGCCAATTGGCATGCCGTTACCCAGGCCCTTTGCGGTCGTGACGACATCAGGCAGCACGTTGGTCTGCTGATAGGCGAAATAGGTGCCAGTCCGGCCGTTGCCCGTCTGGACCTCGTCCAGTACGAGCAGCCAGTCGTTCTGGTCACAGAGGGCCCGCAGTTCCGCAAGATAGTTGTCGGCGGGAATGTGGACCCCGCCTTCGCCCAGGACCGGTTCCACGAGGATGCCGGCGATGTTGGGGTTGTTTGCGGCAATTGCCTTCACCGACTCGACGTCGTCGAACGGTGCGCGGACGAATCCTTCCACAAGCGGCTCGAACCCGGCGTGGACCTTGCGCGATCCGGTAGCCGTCAACGTTGCCAGTGTACGGCCGTGGAACGAGCCGTCCATGACGATCAGGGCCGGGTTGGCGATCCCCTTGTTGCGACCGTACAGCCGCGTGATCTTGATGGCCGCTTCGTTGGCCTCGGCGCCGGAGTTGGCGAAGAAGGCATTGTCCATCCCGGCGATGGAGGTCAGCGTTTCCGCGAGCTTCCGCTGGTTGGGGATCCCGTAAAGGTTGGACGTGTGCACGAGCGTCGAAGCCTGCCGGCTGATCGTCTCGGCCACGCCCGGGTGGGCATGCCCGAGGGCCACAACGGCGATACCGGACAGAGCGTCGAGGTACCGGTTGCCGTTGTCATCCGTGAGCCAGGCTCCTTCGCCTTTGACGAAAGATACGCTGGGTGAGCCATACGTATTCATGATCGGATTGGACATCGCGGTGCACCTGCACATATGTTGAACGACGGATTGAATCGGGCGGTTTGCGCCCGGTGAACAGCGGGGCCAGCCCCGCGGAAGCGAGCGATGATAGCCCAGAACCCCAAGCCTTCAAACATTGTATTGCCGTGCCTGCGGGCATGTGCAGCCACGGGCAGTTGGCCGCATCGATGTGGGCGGTCCGTGCGATGAGCCTTTCGGCCATCGATCTCGGCGTGTTCGTGAGCCGGGTCAGCGCGGTGTGTGACGAAATGGGACTCGTCCTGCGGCACGCCGCCTTCTCGCCGAACATCAAGGACCGTCTGGACTTCTCCTGTGCCCTCTTCGACGAAAAGGGCGAACTCTTCGCGCAGGCCGCACACATTCCCGTGCACCTGGGGAGCATGGCGTTTGCCATGGCGGACATCGTCGCGACGCGCGCCTGGGCCGAAGGCGACGTGCTCGCCGTCAACGATCCGTTTCTGGGCGGGACTCACCTGCCTGACGTGACCCTGATCTCACCGGTGTACGTCGACGGTGAGCAGGTTGGCTTTGTTGCGAACCGGGCGCATCACGCAAACATTGGCGCGAAGAGCCCGGGGTCAATGCCGCTGTCGACCAGCCTCGATGAGGAGGGCCTGATCATCCCGCCGACGCTGCTCGTCAGCGCAGGGGAGCCGGTGCGCGATGCGCTGGATGCGCTCAACGCGCTGTCCGGTTCCGAGGTTGGGGGGGACTTTGCGGCTCAGATGAGCGCCAACCGGCGGGGTGAGGTGCGTCTGCAGGCGCTTATTCGGAAGACGGGCCTGACGGCGTTCAGAGCGGCGGTCGTCGACACCAACGACTACGCTGAGCGGCTGGCGCGTGCGGCGCTGCAGTCCATTCCGGAAGGAGAGTACAGCTTCTCCGACGTCATGGACGACGACGGCGCCGGGACTGCGGGCGTTGCGCTCGAGTGTACGGTGCGCATCGACGCAGACGGGATTCTCGTTGACCTCGAGCGCTGCGCCGATCAGGTGCCGGGCAACACCAACTGCCCGCCGGCAGTGGCTGCCGCGGCAGTCTTTTACGCGTTTCGCTGTCTGCTGCCGGCCGATACCCCGGCCTGCGCGGGAACGTTTCGCGTCGTTACCCTGCGCACGCGTGAGGGCTCCATCGTCAATGCGCGCAGGCCTGCCGCGGTTGCTGCGGGCAACGTCGAGACGTCCATGCGTCTCGTGGACATTGTTCTGGGCGCGCTCGCACAGGCGCTGCCGACACGCATCCCGGCCGCGAGCCAGGGCACGATGAACAACGTCGCGATGGGTGACCATGTGGGGAACCGGCCATGGGACTACTACGAGACGATTGGCGGCGGGGCGGGCGCGCACGCGACCGCACCGGGACGCTCGGCGGTCCAGTCCCACATGACCAATACCCTCAATACGCCTATCGAGAGCCTCGAGATGCACTACCCGCTCAGGGTGACCGAATACTCGCTGCGGCGCGGGTCGGGTGGTGCGGGAGAGCACCAGGGCGGTGATGGCATCGTCCGGGAATTCGAGTTCCTTGCGCCTGCTGAAGTCACGCTGCTCAGTGAACGTCGGGAATCCCGGCCCTGGGGGCTCGCGGGTGGTGGACCGGCGGCAGCAGGGCGCAATTTGCTCGACGGACTTGCGGTGGCCGGTAAGGCAACCTTCACAGCGGCGCCCGGTCAGCGGCTGCGGCTCGAGACGCCCGGGGGAGGGGGTTACGGTCCCCGCGATGACGCGCGTTCGCTGAAGGCAAAGCCGGTCGAAAGCGGTTAGAATTTGAGCCCAATCCGGTTCACATCAACACAGGACGCCCGTGGAAATTATCGACACGATCAAGGAACAGGTTGGGAGCAATCCCATCCTGATTTACATGAAGGGTTCGCCAGACGCGCCGCAGTGTGGTTTTTCGGCGCAGGCGACGCAGATTCTGATGAGCTATGGCAAGAAGTTCGCCTACATCGACATTCTCGCCAATCCCGAGATCCGGGCGAATCTTCCGCAGTATTCCGACTGGCCGACGTTTCCGCAGCTCTTCATCAAGGGTGAACTCGTGGGCGGCTGCGACATCATTACCGAGATGTATCAGTCTGGTGAACTGGGTCCGATGGTCGAAGAAGCGGCCGCGGGCTGAAACGAGAAACATACCCCTTGCCGGGTGCGAACTGCCGGGCGAGGATTGATCAACAGGGAGTGCATTCCATGGCATTGAAAGGCAGCAAGACAGAACAGAACCTCAAAGACGCGTTTGCGGGCGAGAGCCAGGCGAACCGTCGCTACCTCTATTTCGCGGCGAAGGCGGACGTCGAGGGTTACAACGACGTGTCGACGGTGTTCCGTTCGACGGCGGAAGGTGAGACGGGCCACGCGCACGGCCACCTCGAGTACCTCGAAGAATCGGGTGATCCCGCAACCGGTCTGCCGATTGGCGGCACGGCTGACAACCTGGCGGCAGCCATCGCNGGCGAAACCCANGAGTACACCGACATGTACCCGGGCATGGCCGCGACGGCGCGTGACGAAGGGTTCGATGAGATTGCCGACTGGATGGAGACNCTGGCCAAGGCTGAGCGTTCACACGCCAATCGCTTCCAGAAGGCGCTCGACAATCTTGACGGTTGAGGTGTTGCCTCAGCCCGATTGAACGAGATCAGACGACGCCCGTACTCATTCGAGTGCGGGCGTTTTCTTTTTTGGGGAACAGTTGGGCGAAGCGTTGCGGCGATTCGGGGAGGCTCAGTTGCCTTCCCGGTGGGGATCGTCCTCGACAATGTAGCCGCCGAGTGCTTTCCATCGATTCACCACGTGGCAGAAGAGTTCAGCCGTCTTCTCGCAGTCGTACTGCGCCGAGTGCGCGTCGGCTGAATCGAAGTCGAGCCCTGCTGCTTGGCAGGCTCGCGCGAGCACCGTCTGGCCGAATGCGAGCCCACACAACGTTGCCGTGTCGAAGCTCGAGAACGGGTGAAACGGGTTGCGCTTGAGGTTGCAGCGTTCTGCCGCCTGGTTGACGAAGCCGAGGTCGAACGAGGCGTTGTGCGCGACCATCACGGCGCGCGTACAGCCGGTATCCCTGATTCGTTTCCGGATACCCCTGAAGGAATCGGCCAGCGCCTGTTTTTCCGGGACGGCCCCCCGCAGCGGCGAGTCCGGGTCGATGCCGGTGAGTTCCAGGGACGCGGGTTCGATGTTCGAGCCTTCGAACGGTTCGACGTTGTAGAAGAACCGCTCGCCCAAGCGGAGGAAACCGTTACGGTCCATCTCGATTATGACTGCGGCGAACTCGAGCAGCGCGTCCGTTTCCTTGTTGAACCCGCCGGTCTCGAGGTCCACTACGACTGGGAGATAGCCGCGGAAACGACGTGCGATCGGCAGCTTCGGCATGCCACTCATGAGGTCACCTGCCAGTCGAGCATGTCGCCTGCGGCGATTGGGATGAGTGGGTCGTCCCCAAGAGGGAGCGACTCGGGCACCTGCCAGGGCGTCTTCGTCAGCGTGATCGTGTCCGCATTGCGGGGGAGGCGGTAGAAATCCGGCCCGAAGTGGCTCGCGAATCCTTCCAGCGCATCGAGCCGGTCTTCTGAATCGAAGACCGCTGCGTAAAGTTCGATCGCGGCGTGGGCCGTGTAGGAACCAGCCGCGCACCCGAGGATGCGTTCCTTGGCGCTCTGCGGGTGCGGTGCCGAGTCGGTGCCAAGGAAGAACTTCGGACTGCCCGAGACCGCAGCCTCAACGAGCGCTGCCTGATGCGTGTCGCGTTTCAGGATTGGCAGGCAGTAATACAGGGGCCGCATCCCGACGGCGAGCATGTCGTTGCGGTTGTAGAGCAGGTGATGGGCGGTGATCGTCGCGCCAACCCCGTCCCGCGCGTCCCGCACGAAATCAGTCGCCTCGCGCGTGGTGATGTGCTCGAAGATGATGCGCAGGGACGGGAAGCGATCGACCAGGCCTGCCAGATACGCGTCGATGAACGCGGCTTCCCTGTCGAACACGTCGACGGAGTGGTCCGTGACCTCTCCATGCAGGCAGAGTGGCAGATCAACCTCCTGCATTACCTCGAACACCGGGTCCAGTGCGGCGAGATCGGCAACGCCGCCCTCGGAGTTGGTCGTCGCTCCGGCCGGATAGAGCTTGCAGGCTGTGACTTCGGGGCAAGCTGCCGCCTCACGGATGATTGCAGGCGTCGTCGTGTCCGTCAGGTAGAGCGTCATTAACGGTTCGAAGGGGCGGCCATCCGGCACGTGGGCCATGATCCGGTCCCGGTACGCGAGTGCGTCGGCGGTGGTTGCCACGGGCGGTGTCAGGTTGGGCATGATGATCGCCCGGCCGAAACAGCGCGCGGCGTCGGCGACGGTATTCCGAAGGGCGGGGCCGTCCCTAAGGTGTATGTGCCAGTCGTCTGGGCGCGTAATCGTAAGGGAGGGCATGATTCGCTGCATTGTAACCCCGTCTGTCGGTGAGCGGGGGTCAATGAATCGCTCAAGTGACGTTCGGGTCGGCCGATACCCGGTAGGGATGATCAGATGTTGCGCGCGCATGAACCACGGCGGCGTCACACGGGCCCGGTCATTGTGGGGCCTGCTTGGTACGCTCGCGTTCGCGTGGAGTGCGGCTGCCGCCGGCCTGCAATTCGGTTCCGCGCTCGAGCACAGCGCCTGGGCGGTGCGCGGTGACAACCAGGCGTGTGTACTCGAGCATGCCGTGCCCGTATACGGCACGGGCCGCTTCCGGCACGAAGCGGGCGCCGACCGAACGTTCGGGCTCGTCTCGGACGACCTTCGATTCGACGTTGGCACGCTCATCGTCGCGGCCGAGCCGCCGCCGTGGCGTCCCCACCTGGCCGGGTCGCGTCTCGCTGATCTGAAGTATCAGGGTGACGGGATTGCCGTTGACGCCGCGGTGGCGTCCCGCATGCTGACGTCGCTGACCCGCGGATATGACGTGCAACTGTCCGGACCCTTGCAGCACAGTGTGAGTGGCCGGGTGCGCGTCAGGCTCTCCGCGACCCGCTTCGAGCCTGCGTACCGTGAGTTTGTGGCATGTGAGGCCCAGCTCCTGCCCGCCAGTTTCGCGCAAATCGAACGGCTGCGGATCACCTACGCGAGCGGTGGCTTCGTCGTTCCGGCGTCACTGACGCAGAAGCTCGAGCGGATCTCCGTCTACGTGGGTGCCGATCCCACCGTTACGCGCGTCTATGTCGATGGTCATACCGATCACAGGGGGCTCGCGCGGGACAACGTCTCGATGTCACGCAAGCGCGCCGAGATGGTCACCCGGTACCTGGTGGCCACGGGTGTCCCCGATGACATGATCGTCACGCGATATCACGGGAGCAAGTACCCAGCGGTGCCCAACACGAACGAGCGCAACCGCGGCCTCAACCGGCGCACGACGGTGCGGCTGACTAAAGAGCCGATCGTCGAGGCGATCGCGACCGTACCTGCCCTGGATGCGCAGGCCTCACCCTGAGCCCTGCATGGCGTCCCGCAGGCCCTCATG
>PBVL01000135.1 GCA_002728675.1 Gammaproteobacteria bacterium | reverse complement strand
ATACCCTTTCGCGAAAAGTTTCTGTGCCTTGGTCAGGCGCATCGTACGGGCCTTCACTGACGAGTTCATTCAGTCGCAGCGTCAGCTGATACACTGCGCCCGCCTAACTGCTGGGCCAGTCAGCATGCTTCACCGCCACATCCTCGCTGCGTTCCTCGTCGCGGTTCTCAGTGCGTGCGCAACGCAGACGCCGCCTGACGCGTCCGGGGTCCTGGTGCTCCAGTCTGACTTCGGACGCTCCGACGGAGCGGTTGGCGCGATGCACGGCGTCGCGCTGACTGTTGACAGGAATCTGGTGCTCGATGACCTCACCCACGATATTCCGCCGTTCGACGTGTGGGCCGGCGCTTACAGGCTGCACCAGGCAGCAGCGTACTATCCTGCCGGCACGGTGTTCGTTTCGGTGGTGGATCCCGGCGTTGGCACGGAACGCCGGTCGGTGGTTGCACGGATTGGCGATCAGTATTTCGTGACCCCGGACAACGGCACCCTCAGTCTGGTAGCGGGCGGCGGTATCGACGCGCTCCGCGAGATCGACGAGGCGGTCAACCGAATCCGCGGCTCGACGGATTCCCACACCTTCCACGGGCGGGATGTGTACGCCTTCACGGGCGCGCGCCTGGCGTCCGGGCGCATCGATTTCGAAGGGGTAGGGCGCGCGCTTGATCCACGGGATTTCGTTTCGATCACTTTGCCCGAAGCCTTCGTTAACGCTGATGGCGTGACCGGGGCCATTCCAATTCTCGACGTCCGCTATGGCAACGTCTGGACAAACATTGGCCGACCCGATTTGCGCGCTGCGGGTATCGCTCCAGGGTCGCTGCTGCTGGTCCGGGTCCTGCGGGACGGACAGCCCATCTACACAGCCGAAGTCCCGTTTACCGATACGTTTGCCGACGTTGCGCAGGGGGCGCCGCTGGCCTGTGTCAACAGCCTCGAGCAGCTTGCCCTCGCGTTGAACCAGGGGAGCTTTGCCGCCACCCACGGGATCCATTCAGGCCCTGGGTGGCAGGTCGTCATCCGCAGGCTTCGGTAAGGTATTCACGCACCGCACCATAGCTGCCGCGGAACATGACTCTGTCCGTCTTGCGCTCAAGCTGATAGGCGTACATGCGGTCGTAGTAACCGTGAAGGAGCCTGCTGATCCAGGCCCGATGGTCGGCGGGGTCCCCGGCCGCGTGCCGGTGCAGCGCTCCTTCGAGTACGCCGCTCAGCTCGGCGTGCAGTACGCCGCCCAGTCTCTTGCGAATGGCGGTCAGGGCACGGCGCAGATACTCGGCATACGCGATGAACCCCGCGTGAGGTCCGTAGATTGCGACAAACAACCCGTGCTGCACCGTCACGTATTCATCATAGATGCGCTCGACGCGCGCCGCGTGCGGTTCCTCGATCACCGCGACCGGCGCCTCCGACATGGCTGCAAACAGGACTGGCGGCACGGTGACCCGGCCAACGCGATGACTCTCGTCCTCGACGGCGATGTGTCTGCGGCCCTGTTCGCGTAACCGGAGCAGGTTCGCGATGCACTCGTGTTCGAAATTGATCTGCGCGGGCTGACCCGTTGGCAAAGCGCCGTAGGCGCTGCCCCGATGGTTGGCGTATTGCTCGAGATCGATACTGAAGTCCGGCAGCTCACGGAGGAGGAGTGTCTTGCCGGTACCGGTCTGTCCACCCACGATCGTGTAACTAAACAGGCCGGGCAGGGCATCAGCCAGTTCCAGCATATGACGCCTGAGTCGCTTGTACCCACCCTCGATGACGGGCACCGGCGTGCCGGCTTCCCGCAACCAGGAGGCCGCGATATTGGACCGTTGCCCTCCCCGGAAACAGTAGAGCTGGGCGTTCGGATGACGTCGCAGGACCGCCTGCCAGGATTCGATGCGAGCCGCGCGCAGGGGTCCGGAGACGAGGTCGTGCCCAAGCCCGACCGCCGCATCGTGCCCTTCGTCCTTGTACCGCTTGCCGATCCGGTGGCGCTCGGCGTCATTCATGATCGGCAGATTCACACTCGCCGGGAACGCGCCGCCCTCGAATTCGACCGGCGCGCGAACGTCAATCAGCGGCGTATCGCGCAGGATCAGTTCGGAGAGGGCGTCTGGCGTCATGGGCGGGCAGGGGCTCGATCGGGGGCCGTAGCGGCACACCCGATTTTCGCACAGGCCGCGGGCTCACCCGAACCGCTCCCGCGTGCCCATCTGCGCGGGGCTATCCGGGCGGCGGTGTGTGGCTCTGTTGGTAAGCCGGCCGCGCCCTGAGCCGGTCGATATACCCGGCCACCCTGGCACTGGGCGATTCGAGCCAGCCGAACTGTGAAGCGAAGTCCAGCGTGCCGCCAAATACGACGTCGGCAGCGCTGAACCCGCACTTCATCGCCCAGCCGTCAGCAGGGGTCATGGACTCCACGGTGTTCATGCAGCGATCCCAGTCACCCCAGCCAACCGACTCTGTAGAGTACTCCGTGACGCGCAGCTCCTGATCAGGAACATGGGTTCAAGGGTGGTGCCGGGGAAGAACAGGTACCTGTAGTAGGTTGCACGCTCCGGCGAGCCAACCGCGGGGGCCAGCCCTTGCTCCGGAAATCTGTCCGCAAGNTACGCACAGATTGCCGCTGCCTCGGTCACGACCACGCCGTCATCCACGAGNGCCGGGATCTTNCCCNTTGGATTCACGGCGAGATACTNGNGCGATCGTGTCGCGCCGGACGTCACGTCCATGAACACCTGCTCGTGCTCGGCGTTGAGTTCGGTCAGCATCCAATGCGTCGTCACCGCGTGGCTCTTGGGATTGGAGTAGTGTTTCATCTGATCGTTCCGTTCACTGCGGAGACACTGAGTCTAAAGAGTCGGGGTGACAGTGTTGTGGCAACAGTCTTTTCGGTGCACAGCACCCCGTAGTGGGGAGGCTCGAGGTGCGTGAGTTGGACATGCTCCAGCGAGCTGGCCGCCCGGCGACCTCCGTACCGCATCCATGCGGGCACAGCCTGCGCGTTGAGCGCAGCTGTCCTTCGACAACCGAATCACAACCGGGGATGGGCACAGTGCGTGCGGCACACCATAATTTAACATAATATATATTATACGCAGCCAATGAGAGCGGCGGTCCCCATCGAGGCGGGTGACGGCTCCGTGCACCCGGTCGTCCAATCGTGCGCTCAGCCCAGTTCGATAGGGCTCACAAAGTCCTCGGGTTTGACCGCCAACACCGATGCACCGATGGGTGCCGGCGACCACGAGATCGTCAGGGTTTGCGTAGTCGAGGATGCACTCAGCGGGCATGCCCTCGAGTATCACGTCAGTGAGATCCATCGGGACTTCATCCAGCAACGCGTGGAATCGATCGACGAAGTCCCGCCTGACGGTCGACCGGTTCGCATCACCACCGAGACCTGGATACAGCCACTGGTCGGTCACGGCTACAGTGACGACATGGAGCGCAGCCCCCATGCGCGTCGCAAAGTCGGCCGCCATGCGCAGGATCCTGAGCGCAAACCCGGACTCGCCCGTCGCATCAACCGCGACGACCACCCGGGCGACGGTCTCCGCGTGGTCATCCCGGATGAGCCAGACCGGGGCCGGACATGCGCGCAGCAGTTTGAGATCGAGTGCGCCCCAGATCATGTGACTGAGGCGACCCGAGATGGAGGACTTGGCAACGAGGTCGAACCCCTCTGCGCTGACCGCCCGAACGATCTCGTCGATGCCTTTTCCGGCGACAACCTTCACGTCCGGACCGCCACCCGCCTCGTCCACAAGGCGCCGAAGCGTGGTCTCGCGCTCTTCTATGAGCTTCGCGCCGAGCGTTGCCGCGTGCGACCTGAGTTCCTCATCGTTGGTCTGCAGGTCCGCCACGACATCGAGTACGGACATCCGCGCGCCGGCTGCGCGTGCGGCGCGGATCGCCTGGCGCAGCGCGTTAAGGGATTCCGGGCCGGTGCCGTCACCGACGAACAGCATGTTCCTGAAGCTCAAGCTGCGTCGCCCACCCGCACGATCAGGGAATCACACGCGATGCCGTGCAGCACCGCGTTGGCTGTGGAGCCAAGCAACAGTCCCAAACCGTGCTGACCGTGTGTACCCATGACGATCAGATCGATGGCATTCGCCTCCGCGAAATGGTGGATCTCCGTTGCTGCGCGGCCATGGACCGCGTGCGTCCGATCCGCAGGAACGCCAAGCTCATCACACCGCGTCGCCATCTCCGCGTTTGCACTTGCGTCGAGATCGGCCTGCAGTGACGCCAACTGATCGGCGACGCCGCCGGACGGATCGTTGATCACGACGGGAACGCGTTCAAGGACGTGGATGATTCACAGTTCGGCGTCATAAAGCTTTGCAGTCTCCGCAGCCTTGTCGACGACCGGGCGATTGTCGGCAGCAAAATCGGTAGCCAGCAGAATTCGGTGATAACCGGGCATCCGGGGTGACTCCTGAATCGTTGATGATGGATTGCGGCCCACTCCNCACCCTCCATGGGGTGGCGTGAGGCGGTCGCCGTGAAGCGGTCGCCGTATTTTNGCGCGCAAAGGCGGTACCAGACGGAACCGACAGGTCGTCATGCAACGCACTGGACGTCTTTGTATACTTCNANCGTCACCGGGGCCCGGGGACGGAGTCCTCGGCGGTGTCGGCCGTATGTCGAAATACCAGTCACAGAAGGTGAGTTCATGGAATGTCCCAAGTGCCACGCGAGCATGGAGGAAGTGACCTACGGTCGAAACATGACGATCGACCGTTGCACGAACTGCAAGGGAATCTGGTTCGACCTGGGCGAGGCCGATGAACTCAAGGGCAAATGGATGTCCGAGTTCGTCGACGTCGGCGACCCCGAGGTCGGCAAGGAATTCAACAAAGTCGAAGACGTCGCGTGCCCGATCTGCGGAAACATGATGGAGAAGGTCTCTGACCCCAAGCAGCCGCACATCTGGTATGAAAGCTGTGCCGAACACGGCATGTTCTTCGACGCCGGCGAGTTCACCGACTACAAGTACGAGACGTTGCTCGACAAGTTCCGGGATCTGATCGCCGGCAAACGTCCCTAGGACTAGCGCTACGTGCAGGTCACGTTCTACGGCGTTCGTGGCTCAATGCCGGCACCGGGACCAACGACAGTGCGCTACGGCGGCAACACCTCATGCGTTCACCTTCGGCTCAATTCGGGGCAAAACGTGGTGTTGGATGCGGGTACGGGCATTCGCATGCTCGGCAATCGACTTGCAGACGCCGACGAACCGATCCTGCTGCTCCTGAGCCACGGTCATTGGGACCACATCCAGGGCTATCCGTTTTTTGCGCCCATCTATCAGCCCGGGCGTGAAATCGTCATTTGCCAGGGTGTCGAGGGCAACGCGGCTTCCCTGCAGGCACTCATCAGGCAGATGGACGGCTCGAGCTTCCCGGTGCACGCGAAAGAACTGCCCTCCCAGGTATCGACGATCCAGGAAGTTCAGACGTTCCTCGACAACCAGGCATTCAGGACGCGTCGCCTCAATCTGAACCATCCGGGTGGCGGGTACGCGTATCGAATCGAGGAAGACGGCGTGTCGATTGCCTACATCACGGACAACGAACTCGAGCCACCGAATGTGCCGCAGACGAGTTATCCCGACTGGGTGGATTTCTGCCGGGACGTCGACCTGCTGATCCACGATGCCCAGTACACAAGCGAGGACATGCCTGCCAAACACGGTTGGGGGCATTCCCTAATTTCACAGGTTCAGCAACTCGCAAGCGACGCGCACGTTAAGAACGTTGCCTTCTACCACCATGATCCGGACCGCAGCGATTCAGACCTCGACGAGATTTCGACCGGCACGGCCGGGTATTTCCAGACCGCGGGCGGACTGGTCACACCGTGGGTCGCCGCGGAGGGTTTGTCACTCGATATTCGGCGCAGGCAGGATCCGAACGTCAACACCGTTCAGCAGGTGTAGTCAGCAGGTGCGACGGGGTGTACGGGACGCACCCGCGCTCAGCTGATTTACAGATACTGATTGATCTCGTCGCGCGTCTTCCTGGCCGCATCGGCAACCAGTGTGGCCGGATCGCCGGTCGTGAAGTCGGGATAGGTTACGCCACGGGATGAGTTGATGATGAGGCCCCCCCCCTTCCCTGCTTCCATCATGGCCCGTACGTCCGCGCCCTGGGCACCCACGCCGGCAAGCAGCAGGCCCATACCCCCGACGATCTCCCGCACACGGCGGAGTTCCGCAGGGCGGGTCGCGCCGACGAGGAGCAGTACGTTCCCGGCGGCGTTCCATTGTGTACTCGCGAGTCGCGCAACGTGCTCGAAGAGCGTGCCGCCCTCCGCCAGTTGCAGATGCTGCAGGTCGGCCCCGCCCGGGTTGGAGGTTCGGCACAGGACAACAATGCCGCGGTCGGACCGGTCGAGGAACGGCGCCAGGGCATCCTGCCCCAGGTAGGGATTGACGGTGGCCGCGTCCGCCCCGTAACGGTCGAACGCTTCAGCCGCGTAGTACTCGGCGGTCGATCCTATATCAGCCCGTTTGACGTCGAGCAGGACCGGCAGGCCCTTGCTGTGGGCATACTCGATGGTACCTTCCAGGGCCGCCTCCGCCCGGCGCGCAGCGTAGTGGGCATGCTGCGGTTTAACGCAGCAGGCATAGCCGGCAGTCGCGTCGATCACCATCTGGTTGAACCGAAGAATGGCCTCTGCGTCATCGCCGTATCCCTCCGGAAACCGCCCGGGGTCGGGGTCCAGGCCCACGCACAGCATCGAATGTGTCTCGCGCTGCCTCGCAATTACAGAGTCAAGAAAGGTCAACTCGCATGCTCCTCCTGGCGCAGATGGGCGTCGGGTGACGCGACGCGCCGGAATTGTGTCCCAGCCCGTCATTATAATGTGAGATGTGACACAAAATGTCGGCGTGCCGCGGCGCGTCTTGAATCAGGAAAACAAAAGCAGTTAGCTGTTTTATATGACTTTTTGTGGGATTGTCGGAAGTTGGCGTGAGGTTCGCATTCTTTTTGCGTGAAGAAGTTCGAGGAATGCGGATATGACCACGTCTTTGCTCCTGTCAAAAATCATCGACATCGGGGAGGCACGGCGCCAGCGCGACCAGCGTCAGGCAGCTAAGGCCATGAGCAGCAAACAGGAACGCCGGCGCAACTACCGACGCGAAAGCACTGACCGGACGTTCGTGCAGATAGCGAACTGCCCGGAAGACCCCGATCTCGTCGGCACGACCATCTCGTGCAGCGCCGTCGACGTGTCCGCCCGCGGATTGAAGGTCACCGCGGACCGTTTCGTTCCGGCCGGTTGCGAGTTGGACCTTTGGATCGACATCCGCTCACGTCCGGGCAAGTTCTTCCTGACCAGTGACGTTCGCTGGTCACGCCAGGTCAATGGCGACTGTCCCTGCGAGTTTGGCGTGGAACTGCACGAAGGTGTGGCGACCGACATCAGCGAGTGGCGAACCATCAACGGCTGAGAGGTTGTGTGCGGATGACCCTGACCGCCCCACTACTCCCCCGAAAGCGGCACCCCGGACTCCCCGTCTGGCGCGCCGCTCATGTTTTGAGAAGGCGCGGCCCCTCGCGCGTGTCCTCGACCGTCCAGCCCAGTTCCGCAAGCGCGTCGCGCAATGCGTCCGCACGCGCCCAGTCTTTGCTTTCCCGGGCAGCCTGACGGTCCGCTGCGAGGCCCAGGACCTCCGCCGGGACCGCCTCGGTCTCCGGTTCCCACTCCGCCAACTCAAGTCCAAACACCACGTCGAACGCAAGCACGGTTGCCTTGCGGACAGGGTCCGGGAGGTCTGCACGGGTCAGATCCCAGGTCAGGGCAAGCGCACGCGGCAGATTCAGATCGTTTTCCACATGCGTCCGGAATTCCTCCATGAAACCCGGGTCCGGGGCCGCTTCACCCGCGTCACCCCAGTCCCGGACAGTCTGGCGCAGGCGGCCCAGTGCCGTCGCGGCCGATTCGATTGATTCCCAACTGAAGGTCAGCTTGCTGCGGTAGTGGGCCGTCAGACAGAAATACCTGTAGACAAGCGGGTCATGCCCGGCCTCGATCAGACTGGTCAGCCGCAGAAAGTCGCCACTGGACTTCGCCATCTTCTCGCCGTCGAGTTGCAGGAAGTAGCCGTGCATCCAGAAATTCGCCAGACGCGTTCCGCGACTTGCCTCGGTCTGGGCAATCTCGTTCGTGTGGTGGATCGGGATATGATCTTCACCGCCGCAATGGATGTCGAAGAAATCCCCCAGATACTTGGCCGACATCGCGGAACACTCGATGTGCCAGCCAGGAAACCCGCGGCCCCATGGGCTGTGCCACTCCATCTGCCGCTGTTCATCCTTTGGCGAGAACTTCCAGAGGGCAAAGTCGGTGACGAATCTGCGCTCGCCCTGGTCGACGCGTGCGCCGGCCTGGAGGCCCTCGATGTTCAGCCGGGCGAGGTGCCCATAGCTGTTCAGGCGCCGCGAATCGAAGTAAATCCCGTCAGACGTCCGATACGTGAACCCTTTGGCTTCGAGGTCGCTCACGAACTCGATCTGCTCCGCGATGTGGTCAGTCGCGTTGCACCAGGTGTGTGGATTCGCAATGTTGAGCGCGTCGAGGTCAGTGCGGAAGGCGTCGGTGAAGAACCGGGCCACCTCCCAAGCATCCATCCCCATGCGCAGCGCCCCGAGTTCCATCTTGTCTTCGCCGGTATCCGCATCCGATGTCAGATGGCCGACATCGGTGATGTTCATGACGTGATTGACGTCAAATCCGCAATACTCGAGTCCTCGACGCAGCCAGTCCACGAAGAGATAAGTCCGCAGATTGCCGATGTGCGCGTAGTGATAGACAGTGGGTCCACACGCGTAGAGGCCAACCGGTCCGTCCGCATTCAGCGGCACAAACTCACGAACTTCACGTGCGTACGTATCGAAGAGTCGTAAGGCCATGATTTTTCTACTGCTTTAGCGTCTACAAGAGCGGGCAGAGCTTAGCTGCCCGCCCTGCCTGGCTCAAGGGTTCGTTGGTTTAGCACGGCGGTTGTGCGTGCGATCAGGCGTCGCGCTCGGCCAGTACGCGTTCCACGGTATCGACGATCGCCTGGGTCTGCTGGTCCACCTCGACATTGACTTCGTCACCCTCGCTCAGCAGATCGAAGTTCGTCCGCCTGAGCGTTTCCGGGATCAGATTAACGCTGAAGGTGGTCGCTTCGCGGTCTAGATCCGCCACCGTCAGGCTCGCGCCGTTGAGGGCAAGGAAGCCCTTGTTGAACACGTACTTCAGCCAGTCGGGCTGTCCCCTGAACGTCAGACGGCGGTTGTTCTCGCTGTTCTCGACGGTGAGCACCGGAGCCGTGTCCACAACATGCCCCGCGAGAATGTGCCCGCCCACCTCAACGCCCGCCCTGGCGGAGCGTTCCACGTTGACCAACGTCCCGTTTTCGACTCCGCTGAGGTTTGTGATACGCAGCGTTTCCGCAATTGCCTCGAAAGAGACGCGAGAGCCTTCGATTGCCGTGACCGTGAGACACACGCCGTTCAGGCCAACACTCGCGCCGAGCTCGAGCCCGTCCATCAGCGCTTCCGAGAAATCCAGGTGAAACCGCCTGAGCCCGGTCAGCTCTTCAACTTCTGCGACAGGCAAGAGTGCCTGCACGATCCCTGTATACATGACTCAGGTCCTCACATTTCGAAACAGTAGCCAGAGCACTGGAAGCAGGCAGGCTACTTCCGCGCGTCCATCGCCCTGGCGGCACCCACTGTACGATCCGCGTGCCAATGGCGGATGTTTGCGCGGCCCCCAGCGCCTGACCATTCGACTGCCCAATCGACTGCAACGATGCGCTTCCGACATTGATGGCCCGGTGAGACGACCGCTGCCGATCTCCACGCGTCGTCAGGGTCGCGATGATGGAAGACCCGCCGGGACGGCTTTGCCAGGTTGCGCGCCAGGTTGGGCGGCGCGCTCGATCCGGAACATGGAATCCAGCGTATCGTGGCCCAACCCTATGGACAAGCATTCAGCCAACCGAGACCTCGAGTGCCGCCAGGCCGTCAATCTCCGCTCGAATCTGGTCGCCGCGGGTGACGGGTCCAACCCCGGCAGGCGTGCCCGTATAGATCAGATCGCCAGGAGCCAGGGTAAAGAGTTCCGAGAGACGCGAGATGATTTCCGGAATTTTCCAGATCATCTGGTTCAGATCACCCTGCTGGCGCGTCTCACCATTGACCGTCAGCAGGATACTTCCCGACCCGAGCTCACCCGGCTCCGCAACGGGGACAAGCTCCGAGCAGGGCGCGCCGTGATCGAACCCTTTGCCAGAGTCCCAGGGACGCCCCATCTTTTTCGCTTCCCCCTGCAGATCACGGCGCGTCATGTCGATCCCGACGCCGGCGGCGACAATGCAGCCCTCGGCGTCACCGAGCGGAATGTCCCTGCCGCCCTTGCCGAGCGCGAGGACCAGTTCCACCTCGTGCTGAACATCGCTCGACAGCGACGGATAAGGAAACGTCGCGCCCGACTCGAGGACGGCATCGGCCGGTTTCATAAAGAAGAACGGTGGTTCTGCATCAGGATCGTGGCCCATCTCGACCGCATGATCCGCGTAGTTGCGCCCCACGCAGTAGATGCGGTGGACCGGGAACCGCGCGTCGGTACCACGCACGGGGAGCGTGGGCACCGCGGGGGGATCGATGAGATACGACATGTGCTGTGACCTGTGTGAGCGGGAAAGCCGCGAGTCTACGCCATCGTTACCCAGAGGTCATGGCGCCATCGCTAGGATCATGATTGTCACGTTAAATCAATGGCTTGAGCGACATTGTTGATCCTGCGTCGAAAGTAAAAGAAGATTCAGCCCGAACACCCGGTGTCCTTGTGCCTCCGGAGGCGGCAGACCGGGACATTTTAACTCTAAAAATAATCGTATTTTCAAAAGTTTGAAGAATATAATTAAGGTAACGACTCAGCCATGATCGACCTGCGCAGCGACACCGTCACCCGCCCCACGGACGCAATGCGTGAGGCCATGGCAACCGCCACGGTAGGCGATGACGTCTACGGTGAGGATCCGACCGTGAACGCCCTCGAAGCAGCGACCGCCGAGCGTCTGGGCAAGGCTGCGGGGCTCTTTGTAGCCAGCGGGACACAGAGCAACCTGCTCGCCCTCCTCTCCCATTGCGAGCGCGGCGATGAGTACATCGCGGGTCAGCAGGCGCATACCTATCGGTTCGAGGGGGGCGGAGCGGCGGTCCTGGGGGGCATCCAGCCGCAGCCCCTGCCCTTCAATGCACAAGGCGAACTGGACCTTGACGACGTGCGCGCCGCCATCAAACCCGATGACTTCCACTTCGCAAAGACCCGCCTCGTCTGTCTCGAGAACACGGTTTCAGGGCAGCCGCTATCGGGCGGGTACCTGACCAGGTTCGACGCGCTCCTTGACGAGACGGGACTGGCAGGGCATCTGGATGGTGCCCGCCTCTTCAACGCGGCCGTGGCGCAGAGTGTCGCGCCAGCGGTGCTGGCCGCTCCTTTCGATTCCGTTTCAGTGTGTTTCAGCAAAGGCCTAGGAGCCCCGGTGGGGTCGGTACTCGTCGGGTCCGAGGCACAGATCGCGCGGGCGCGACGATGGCGCAAGATGCTGGGCGGAGGGATGCGTCAGGCCGGGATACTCGCCGCAGCGGCACACCACGCACTGGACCACCATGTGGACCGGCTGGCGGAAGATCACGCCCATGCCCGCCGCCTCGGTGCCGGTCTCGAAGCAGTCGGTGCCCCGCTCGCTTCGCCAGTGCACACCAACATGGTGCTGCTCGATCTGGCTCCGGAGCGCATCGCCGCGCTTGTGGCGCACGCAGCCGCGCGTGACATCACGCTGTCGTCAGCGCGCCTTGTGACCCATCTCGACGTGAGTGCGCAGGACATCGAGCATGTGTTGGAGGCGCTGTCAGACTTCCCGTGGTGAGGCTGGCCTGACGGCTCTAGGCCAGCAGACCTGCAATGGCGCCGGTCATGCAGGTCGCGAGGGTGCCCGACAGCAGGGACTTCGGCGCCAGGCGAACAATTTCGGCACGCCGCTCGGGGCACATGGCGCCCAACCCGCCGATCATGATCCCGAGCGACCCGAAATTGGCAAATCCACACACGGCATACGTGAGAATGAGGCGCGTCTGGGCACTGAGCTCTGAATACTGCGCCAGCTTGAGAAACGCCAGGAGCTCGTTCAGCACGGTCTTCGTGCCCATGATCGCGCCTGCGTCCAGACATTCGCGCCAGGGCACTCCCATGAGCCAGACGACTGGCGCGAACAGCCAGCCGAAAATTCGGTCGAGGGCGAGCGGTGCCCCCGCGATGTCGGGAAACATGCCGAGCACGCGATCCACCAGCGCGACGAGCGCCACCAGGACGATCAGCATGGCGCCGACGTTCACCATCAGCCGCACGCCATCAGCAGCGGCCGTGGTAATCGCGTCCATGACCCCTTCGTAGCGAATCGCTTCATCGGCGATGTCCGCTTCGGTCCCGCGGTCCCCCGGCACCAGAATGGCGGCGATCATCAGGGCTGCCGGTGCGCTGATCACGGACGCTGTGAGCACATGCCCGAGCGGGTTCTCGATGTATCCGTCGAGAAAGATGGAGTACAGGACCATGACCGAACCCGCCACGGTGGCCATGCCGCAGGTCATGAGCATGAACAGCTCCGATCGCGACAGTTTCATGAGGTAGGGACGAATCAGCAGCGGCGCCTCGACCATGCCGAGAAAGACGTTTGCCGCGGTACCGACTCCCACAGCCCCACCGACGCCCATTGTCCGCCGCAGGACGAACGCGAACCCGCGAATGACCCAGGGCAGAAAGCGCAAGTGCCACAGCAGTGCCGAGAGGACTGTGAAGAACAGGATGAGCGGAAGGACCCGGAACGCGAGGACGTACGTCGAGCCCACGTCCGTGACAGCGTAGGGATAGGCCGTTTCTCCGGGCGCCGCCCCCAGGTAGCCGAAGACGAACGCCGTGCCTACCTCGGTCGCACCGGCAAGTGCGTTGACGCCGGCATTGAGCAGTGCGAGAGCCTGCTGCAGGACCGGAACCTTGAAGAGAATCAGCGCGAAGGCGAACTGCAGCCCGATACCGGCGGCAACCACCTGCCAGGTGATCTTCTGACGCGCCTCCGAGAGTGCCCAGCTGATGGCAACGAATACAACAATGCCGAGCACGGCCTGGAACGTCGCAGCCAAGTAACTTCTGCCGCCTGGGGGATGCGAGAATGGTGCAGCAATCCGCGAGGAGTTGGCAAATGAACGCACCGGTGCTGGTCTGCGGCAGCATCGCCGAGGATGTCATCGGCGGGACGACGGCAACCGGAGGACCCGGGATCCGCAGCGACGGAGACGGGCATCCGGCGCTCGTGCTCGATTCGCTCGTGCGGCGTTGGGGCGGCTGCGCCCTCAACATCTCTGCTGCGCTCGCGCAGTTGGGGGTGCCTCCCGTACCCGTCGCGACGGTGGGTGCTGACTACAGGGAGCGGCTGCAACCCTATTTGCAGGGTCTCGGGTTGTCCGAAGCGGGCGTGTTCCGTGACGATCGCTTCGCGGTGCAGGCGACGGCGATCATGATCGACCCGCCGGATGCGCCGCAGCAGACGTTTTTCCATGCCGGACCATCAGATTCCGACGCACACCGCCGTCTGACAGCCCTCCCCGGGGCCCGCGACGCGGCGTTTGTACACGTCGCGCCCCTCGCGCCGGAAACTGCGCTCCGACACCTGCGGGACGCGCGTGAACTTGGCATCAGCGCGGTGTTCGATCCAGGCCAGTGTCTGTCACGATTCGACCGTGATCAGCTCGCCGAGGCGCTTGATCTGACGACACGGCTCACGCTCAATCAGGCCGAGTGGCGACTGCTGGCCCGGCTTGGCTGGCCCGAGCACCGGTTGCGCAGGGTCGTGGACATCGTGGTCATCACCGACAGCGCAGAAGCCGTGCGTGTGTTGGGGCGGGACGCCGACTTGCTCGTACGTCCGCCGCCGACAACGGTCACCGACGAGACTGGCTGTGGTGACGCATTCCGGGCGGGTTATCTGAGCGGACTGGTCGAGCATCTCGATGAACGCGCAGCCATCGAACGCGCATGCTGTCTCGGTGCCCTGTGCGCGGAGACCGTCGGCGGTCATCACTACGCGGCGGATCGAACCTGGCTCAACGCCGCGCGCGAGCACGCCTACGGAGTGTCACCCTGAGCGCGCCCCGCGGGTGCAGACACAGGCTTGGTTTCGGGGGGGCAGGTTCACGTCCCTGTGAGTGGCTCTCCTGATAGCCGAACGTAACGAATCCGCCTCTCAGAGGCTGTAGGACATATCTGACAGTCCGTGTAGGACATCGCTCACACGCAGGCTTGCGCCCGGTGGGTGGACCGCTACGCGGTTGCAGACCGTGCGGCCATCGCCGCATCGAGCAGCACGAGCCGGTCATTGCCAAAGTACATGTCCGTCCCGTCGAGAAACATCGTGGGGGAGCCGAATCCGCCCCGCTCGATGAGTTCATCGGTATTGCGGCGCAGCGCGGATTTGCGTGCATCCGTCCCGATCTCAGCCATGAATGCATCGGGGTCGAGACCGACGCCCGCCGCAATGTCTCGCATGACGGAATCCTGGCTGATGTCGTCCAACTCGCCCCAGTAGCGTTCGAACACGGCACGTGTGTAGGCCGAGATGCATCCCGCCTCGAGCGCAACGAAGGCGCCCCGCATGGCTTTGACACTGTTGACCGGAAAGACGGGCGGCGACCCGATGCGGATGCCCCGCAATCGTGCCCAGTCCTGAAGGTCTTTGGCGCTGTAGCGCGCTTTGACCGGGACCGGGTTGCCGCGGGCGGCGTAGACCGAAGGGTTCACCGTGTTGAACACGCCTCCCACCAGAATGGGCTTCCACACCAGTTCCGCATCGCGTGCGTCGCACAACGATTCGATGTGGGCGAAAGACAGGTAAGTCCACGGGCTCGAGCAATCGAAAAAATACTCAACCTGCACGGATCGATCCCTGGCAGTTGATGGAAGGCGCAGTCTACCCCGGCCCGGAACTGGCTGACCCGATGCGTCTGTGGCATCGTCCACGGGGCAGTCCGGGAAAGCTCATGGCAGAGATCAACGAGGAATCGGTGCG
This sequence comes from Gammaproteobacteria bacterium, assembly GCA_002728675.1. GTDB lineage: Bacteria > Pseudomonadota > Gammaproteobacteria > Pseudomonadales > Azotimanducaceae. Next base: position 3,487 of record PBVL01000135.1, on the reverse strand, counting down.
CGAACTGCGCCGGCTGATCGGCGCAGCGCAGCGGGTGGTCGTGTTCACAGGTGCCGGCATCAGCACGGAGTCCGGCATCCCCGACTACCGCGGACCAAACGGCGTCTGGAAGACCCAGACTCCGATCGACTTCAAGGACTTTGTCGGTAGTGAGTCGGTCCGCCGGAAGTCCTGGCGGGGCCGCTTCACGGGCCCGAATGTCATGGCCGGGGCAGAACCGAACGCGGGACATCTTGCAGTCGCGCGCCTGGTCGAACTCGGCAAGGTCACTCACATCATCACGCAGAACGTCGACGGGCTGCACCAGAAGAGTGGGGTGCTCGACGAGCAGGTCATCGAACTGCATGGCAACGCGTCCTATGCGACGTGCCTGTCCTGCGCCAGGCGCTACGAGTTCAAGGCCTTGCGTGACGTGTTCCTGCCGGACGAAACGGTGCCGTACTGTGACGACTGCGGAGGCATCATCAAGACGGCAACGATTTCCTTCGGTCAGGCGATGCCCGCTGCGGAAGTGGAGCGCGCGGAGCAGGCCACCCTCGCCTGCGACCTGTTCATCGTCCTCGGCTCTTCACTCGTCGTGTATCCCGCCGCAGCGTTCCCGAGAGTTGCGAAACAGTCCGGCGCGAGGCTCGTCATCGTCAACAATCAGCCGACGGACATCGACCCGTTCTGCGACCTGACGATCTCCGATGACATCGGACCCACGTTGTCAGCTATCCTCGACTGACGCGGGTCTGAACGCTCCCGGCCAGTCGTCGGGAGCGACAATCGACTCCACCATCTTTCGAAGCCGCGTGAGGTCAATGGGCTTTTCGAGCAATCGCTCGACCTGAACGCGTCCCGCGGCCTGTTCAGCGATCAGCTCAGGGTCGGTGGTGCAGAGAATGACGGGGAGGTCCGCCCGCGTGGCAAGCATCTCGCTCGCGAGGCCAATCCCGCTGACACCGGGCATCTTGTGATCAACGATCGCAACGTCGATCGTCGACGACTCGCCGTTGAAGAACCGCAGCGCGTGAGCCGCGTTCGAAAACGTGGACACGCGATACTGTTCACGAAACAACTCCGCCAGCAGCTCCAGGATCGCCGTTTCATCGTCGACCACAAGGATGTGGTGGCGCGGCGTCTCGGCGGCCACCGCCGACGGAGCCGCATGACGCGCACGGCGGGACTTGCTTACGAGTGCTTCGGTGTCCGCGAGGCTCTGGTTCACCAGGGCAATGTGATCCCGGAGCGTATCGAGCGTTTTCCCGGTCAGGGCGGTGCGACCTTCGAGCTGGAGCTGAATGACGTCGACCAAGCCGATCCCGGATGTGAGTGCATTGTTGAGGTCGTGCAGCAGATGGCGTTCGGGGCCTGTATCGCGGGTGAGCTGTGTGCTCAGCGCGCGGTGCTCGGACCGGTCTTCGATCCACAGGTACCAATGGGACCCTTCCCTGTCGAAGGTAAAGCGGAGGAAGCGGGTTCGGCCCGCCGAGAGCTGCACCTGAAGCGTCTCCGCCTGCGGTGTCTCGCCCGCAAGCATTCGACGCCAGAGGGTGTCCCATGTGTCCGAAACGTCGGGGTGGATGAAGTCTTCGAACGTGCAACCGACGAGATCGGACTGCGCCAGCAGGGCCCGAGCAAGGTGGTTCGCCGCGACCACGGCGCCGTCGGTCGACACTTCCACCAGTCCGATCGGCGCCCGGTCAAGCAGAGCGATCATGCTCGACATCTCGTCAACAGAGGCCCGCAGGCGACGAAGTTCCTCCCCCGCTCCCTCTGCGGCGTTGTTTTCGAGTCCCTTGTCCATCCCTATGCAGTCCTCGCCAGGCCCGCGCTGACAAGCTGCTGCAACTCCGTCACGGCAATCGGTTTCGTCAGGTCTCCGGCTGCGCCGAGCCCCATCGCCGCGCGGCCCCCAAGATCGAGCGTGTAGCCTGTGCAGCGGATGACGGGCAGGCGCGGCCGAATTTCCAGCATTGAACTCATCAGGACGTCACCGGAGAGGCCGGGTATCGACTGGTCCGTCACGACGAGATCGACGGCCCACGGGTCCGATTGGAACGCTGCAAGGGCACGGGCAGGCGATGTGAATGTTCGTACACGGTATCCGGCGTCAGACAGCACACGTTCCATGAAGGTGGCTACGGCCGGTTCATCGTCGACGACAAACAGCACGGCGCTCTCTCCTGCCGCTGCATCGTGCGGCCTGCCAAGGGGAATGAGCATCTCGACGGCCATTCGGCTGCCGGCATCCGACCCGATCAGCATATGGCCCCCGAGCGCATGTATCCGGGTTGACGCGAGCGCAAGTTCCGCACCGCGTTGGTTGCCCTCCGTATAGTCCGGATGCAGAACGTGCCGCTGCAGCGAAGGCGGTACGGCAAGGCCCGACAGCAGCAGTCTGTGCCATCGCCCCACGACATCGAGCACGCAGCCGCCACAGCGACCCTGAATCTGCGTCACGTCTGTCGAGAGCACCGGTGCTGACGCGCCCCGATGGCCGTCAGCCCAGGCAAACGCCGCGGCCATTGCATTCCGGGTTTCAGCGACGGCAGGAATCCGCCCGCCAGGGACGTTGTGGCCGCACGAAAGTCCGCGAAGGGGAGACGCTTCGAGCGCCTCCCCCACAATGCCGGCAAACGAGTCTGCCGGCGGGCCCTTTACGCCAGCCTCGGTACTGAGCGACTCCACCGCGCGTCGCAGTTCGACCAGACGTTCGAACTGCGGCTCGGTCAGTTCGGAGTCCTCAATCAGCCGGTCGAGGGCGCCGCCGAGCGCGACGAGTTGCGGCGCGAGCCGATACGGCGCATGAGCCGGCTCGGCAGGTTCGCCAAGGTCGATGTGTCGCCCCTCGAGCAGGCCGGACGCGCCCCGCTCCATCTGCGTTGCGATCCGATGCAGCGTGCCGTCGGCGGCCGCGACGTCATAGAGGAAGTCAAGGGATTCGAGATGCCCGGCCTGGACTTCGTCGAGGGCCGTGCGTACGCGCTTGGCGTCATCCGGCGCAATTGCCTCCTGCCAGATTGTGTTCAGGTCCGCGCGCGCGTAGCCCAGAAATTCCGGCCCGCGGCGAGGCTGGATGTCGTTGTTTCCGGCGAGAAACCAGCTGACGATCCGCGCGGACGAGTCCTCCGGGCGCCGCCCCCCTACCCAGGCCAACACCGCGATGAGCGTCAGCACAGCTCCAAGCCAGACGATCTCCATGACTATCGATCTTATATCGTTCCGAACTCCGAATGTTCGACTATATTTGAGGAGTCGGGTTATTCGCCGGGATTGTGCATGAATCAAACGGAAGCCTTACAGCAGCGGTGTCTGGACGACATTCCGAACTGCTCGGCAGTGGATCGACTCACTCTCGAACTGGTCACAGACGAAGACGTGGATCTGCCCAACTGGCCGGAATCATCAAGGAGAACCCCGGCCTCGCAGGTCTTGTCATCGGGCTTGCAAACTCTGCCTACTTCGGGGTGCCCTCGACCGTCGTCACGGTGCGTGACGCGAT
>PBVL01000134.1 GCA_002728675.1 Gammaproteobacteria bacterium | reverse complement strand
AACCAGCAGGACGAGGAAACCGCTCTAATCGAAAATGCCGAGTTGGAAGATAGATTGGCGTTGCTGGAGAAACGCTTGGCTATGCTTGAAGGGTCGTAGACAACTTCCAGAACTTTCAAAAAGTCCGGGCACTTCTATAACTTCCCACCACCCCCATGGGTCTCCTGCCCCCAGTAGACAAAAGCTGTCCTTTGACAGTGAACCGGACTTCCGTAAGCTTTTTGAAATTTACTGGGCTCAACAAGCCACCTGGTGCTGCGCCGAGGAAATTATGAAGATTGCTCAGGGCACCATCATGCGGTTCTAGAGCCGTCCCTTCGACTCATCCATCAGCGACAGACCGATACCGTGCGCGCGCGCGAGTCGTGCAATCATTGATTTCAATAGAATCAACCGGTAGCGTGGATACGAGTGGACGAAGAGCGTCTATCAATGGCCAGTATCACTATTCGAAATCTCGATGACGAACTCAAGGAGAGGCTGAGAGTTCGTGCTGCGACTTGCGGCCATTCAATGGAAGAGGAGGCGCGCATCATCCTGCGGCGAGCGCTTGGAGGCGTGAGTGGCCCAGACTTGTGGTCCACAACGCAGCGACTCTTTGGAGAAGAACACGGGGTTGACCTTGAACAGCCCCGCCGCGATCGTGACCGAACGCCGCCGAGATTCGATCCATGATCGTACTGGACACGAACGTCGTGTCCGAATTGATGCGTCCGGCACCGTCGGACGGCGTGAGGCTTTGGCTCGCGAGCGCCGTGGACGAGACACTCGTCACCACGGTCATCACGGCCAGCGAAATCGAATACGGTATCGCACGCCTGCCAGAGGGGANCCGCAGGGCCGCCCTCCGGCACAGATTCGAGGAACTCATCGGCACCGATGCCGGACTTCGAGCTTTGCCCCTCGAAGAAGACGCAGCCCGACTTGCAGGTCGGTTTAGGGAGCAGCGCGAATCGCGTGGTCTGCACGCTCAGTTCGCTGACATGCTGATCGCTGGCATTGCCGCGCAGATNGGTGCCCCAATCGCAACAAGAAACACGGCCGACTTCAGCGATCTCGGCNTCAAAGTCATTGATCCGTGGCGCGCCTAAAATCCCGCGCCACCAGCAGTGTAAGCATCCCCCTCAGTAGCGTCATGTGAAACCAGAGTNCTCCTGCGNAGANTGCCATCAATGGAGAACGCCATGAAGAAATCATCCTTTACCGAGACCCNGATCATCAAGATCCTGAAAGAGGTCGAAGGCGGCCGTCAGGTCAAAGAGGTCTGCCGAGACCGAGAGCTCCGCATTTCGAATGCGCCCTAAGCGGCGTGTGAAGGAAACCGCGGGCATCGGCGCCTGGCGTCGCGGGCTTTTGCGCTTCCGAGAACCGACACCCTGAGAAGTCAAACACGTTCACGAATCCGGTCCCGACGCCAGGCAGACGCGGGAGGAACGCGGNGCTAGAAGAAGAACAGGAAGCCCAGCACGAAACACGTCATGCAGAGCTGGAAAATGAACGTTGCCCACAACGCAACGTACATGGGCATCCCCGGCTTCACGCGGGNATCCATGTGACGCTTCTGGAGGAACAGCGTCGCACCACTCTGGATCGGCAGCGTGATTGCCGCGAAGGTGGCGGAGATCTGGATCAGCAGAATCGGTCGCTGCGCGGAGAGCATGTACAGCGCGTACGCGAGGATCGGAATGGCAATCACGTAGACCCGCGTCCACAGCCGCCGGCGAATTGCCTGTCGGTCAGCGAACCCGAACTCGATCGCNTAGTCCGGGAAAACCCGGCCACCCGCACCCACGCCNGAGATCGTGGTCGAGAAGAGGATGAAAAACGCGCCAAGCGCGAACACCCAGAGCGACCAGTCGCCGAGCGTTTCTGTGAACATGCCCGACAGCACCTTCACGGTGTCGATCCCTTCCGGCTTTGCACCACTCTCGAACAACACACCCGCGCCAAGGATGAAGAACGGGACGGTCGCAAACGTCAGGATGATGAGGGTCGCCCACACGTCCGTCTGCAGCACTTTGATCCAGCCTTTCGCGCGTTCGACCCAGTTGGGATCATCCCGGTCCGCGCCGATGTACCTGGGATACCCCTTCTCCACACACCAGTACGTGTACGCGGCAATCTCACCGGAGTTCACCCCCGTGTAGCCGTACATCGCAATCGCCAGCGCGGCGTATTCGAGGGGGAAGTCGAAGGCGAAGCCGGTCGAGAGGTCCGCGCTCGTCACGCGGAAGTCGGTGAACTGCATCATCACGGCCGAAAGGATCGTCGTTGCCGTGAACCCAATGACGAGAAACAGCATCACGCGTTCGATGTAGCGATACGACCCCGTTGCCAGAATGGCGATTGCCACCAGTGCGATCACGGCAGCGGAGATGGACGCCGGAATGCCCGTCAGGAGCTCGAACCCCTGGCCCGCGCCGCCGACGATGCCACCGAGTCCGGGTACGCCGATAAAGAAGCCGGCTACAGCAAGCCAGATAGGCCAGCCCACCGGACCGTTCGGGCCGGGCAGGCGTCCGGGCAGACGATGCAGCGCCCGCATGTACGTGTCGCCGGTCGTGATGCAGTATCGCGTGAGTTCCGCCTGCACAATCGACTTGCTCCAACAGGCAACGAACACCCACCAAAGCAGCACGAATCCGGCGGTCGCTCCCATACCCGAGGTCAGGAAGATCTCACCCGAGCCGACGATCGANCCGGAAACGATGACACTCGGTCCGAGGTGCTTGAGGCGCTCGACGAACGTCGTGGGCGGCGGCAGGGTGGCACCGTCCGCCTGGGTGTACGGGTCGATCGCGTCAGTGACCGGCATGGACGCTTCCGTTGCGTTTGTGGGTCCCGTCTCGCTCATTGCCCGGCCTCGTCAGCGTGTCCGTTCTGGTCAGCCCCGTGGTCAGCCCCGTTGTGGTCAGCCATGGATCGATCCCGCCCCAAAGGAATTCGTGCCTGCAGTATGCCCGAGCCACGCTGTGACCGCTCAGTTGGGCCACGCAGCCCGCCACGGTTCCCGCGCACGGGGCAATGAGCGTACTCTCCGGTCACCGCAACCACTCAGCACACGGAGCCCTGATGGACCTACAGACCCTTGCTGCCCGACTGGACACGCTCGAGTCGATCGAGGCAATTCGCCAACTCAAGGCCGAGTACTGCGACATCTGCGACGACGCGCACGACCCGGACCGGATCGTGTCGATTTTCACCGAAGACGGCATTTGGGAAGCGCGCGGCATCGGGACCGCGAATGGCCACGCCGAAATAANAACGTTGTTCGAGGGATTTGCCAGGTCGATCAAGTTCTCGCAACACATGGTGTTCAACCCCCGAATCAAGGTCGACGGCGACGTCGCAACCGGCAAGTGGTATTTCCTCGGGATGTTTACGTTCTGCGGGCGCAAGGGTGCCCCCAATGCCGCCCGCTGGCAGACCTGCCGCTACGAAGAGCAGTACCGGCGCGCGAACGGTGAATGGAAGATTCACCATCTCCGCGTGCGCGCACCGTCGCTTGCAGCAGACTACGAGTCCGGATGGGCGGACATGACCTGAAGGCGGTGACATGACGGATGAAGATCTCTGCTTTACGCCCGCCGTTGCGCTGCTCGATGAAATGCGTCGCGGCACCCTGTCATCGGCCGAACTGACGGCGGCGGTGCTTGCGCGCATCGGGCGCCTCGAACCGCGTCTCAATGCCTTCGTGACCCTGCTCGGCGATGAAGCCATGGCCGCGGCACGGGCCGCGGACGATGAGCGCGCGCGGGGTGGCGATCGCCCCCTGCTCGGGGTGCCGGTGACCATCAAGGACCTGCAGTCGCTCGCGGGGGTCCCGCTCCGTTCCGGTTCCCACACCACCGAATCGGTTGTACCCGAGCGGGACGCACCGTTCGTGGCCCGCCTCAAAGACGCCGGCGCAGTAATCCTCGGCAAGACGACGACGCCCGAATTCGGCTGGAAGGGTGTGAGCGAAAGCCCGCTGACGGGAGTGACGTCCAACCCGTGGAGGCCCGGCTACAACGCGGGGGCATCGTCCGCCGGGGCCGGCGCCGGCGCGGCAGCGGGCTACGGTCCGCTGCACCAGGGCTCGGACGGCGCCGGGTCAATCCGGATGCCGGCACACTTCTCCGGTGTGTTCGGCCTCAAACCGACCTACGGGCGCATCCCCAACTGGCCGGTACCCAACAACGATCAGGGCTCCCATATCGGGCCGCTCACCCGGACCGTCGCGGATGCCGCGCTCATGCTGAAGGTGATGGCGGGACCCGACATTCGTGATCACACCTCCCTCGAAGGGCAGCCGGCCGACTATCCCGCCCTGCTGGACGAATCACCGGGGCCACTGCGCGTGGCCTACAGCCCGGATCTTGGCCATGCGCGTGTGGACCCTGAAGTGAGGGACCTCGTCACCGCGGCAGTGCGGACGTTCGCGGTCCTTGGCTGCCACGTCGAAGAAGTGACCCCCGGCTTCGGACCGGACGGACCAGAGCTGGGCCGCTTCTTCTGGAAGGCCCACGAACAGGGCCTGGCCCGCTACCTGGGGACGCAATGGGAAGCCGGCATGGACCCCGGGCTCGTCGCCTGCATCAGGGAAGGCCAAGGCACGACGGTCGAGAGCTACCTGACCATGCGGGCGCGCAAGTACCGCTTCGTCGAGCAGGTTCACGCCTTCCTCGACGACTACGATCTGCTGCTGACGCCAAGCGTGTCGGTCGCGGCCTTTCCCGCAACGCAGCTGCAGCCGGATCACTGGGAGGCGCACGAGTGGGACTGGATTCGCTGGGCGGAGTTCTCCTACCCGTTCAATTTCAGCGGCAGCCCGGCAGCGAGCGTGCCCTGCGGGTTCACCGAAGACGGGTTACCTGTCGGGCTGCAGATCGTGAGCAGACGTTTCAACGATCTTGCCGTCCTGCAGGCCGCCGCCGCGTTCGAGACTGCCCGCCCGTGGGCCGACACGCGTCCGCCTGGTTGATGCATTCGGGCATGACTCAGTGGAAGTAGCCATCGTCGGCGCGGGAATCGCGGGATGCTCCGCCGCGGCCGCGCTCGCCGACTTTTGCCAGGTCTCACTCTTCGAGCGTGAAGCGCACCCCGCGATCCACAGTACGGGACGCTCGGCCGCCTATTTCGCACCTGCGTACGGCAACGCTGTGGTGAGAGAGCTGACCGTTGCAGGCGACGCGTTTTTCCGTACACCGCCCGACGGCTTCCCGAGCCCGGAACTCCTGCGCCCGCACGACGCCCTCTTTATCGCACGAGAGACCCAGCGCCACTCGATCGAAGCACTCGCAGCCGAGACCCCGCATCTCACGAGACTGAGCGGGCAAGCGCTGCGTGCCCAGGTCCCAATCCTCGACACGAACGTCATCACGGCCGGCCTGCTCGACACGAGCGGCGGCGACCTTGACGTTGCCGCGCTCGTCCAGGGATTCCTCGCACAACTGCGCGCAAACGGCGGCACGGCAACGACGCAAGCCGGGATACAGGCGATCCGTCGAGACGGACCACGATGGACGCTCCTGACGCCCACCGGCGAGTTCAGCTGCGACGTAGTGATCAACGCGGCCGGCGCCTGGGCGGATGAGGTTCGCGTCACTCGCGGGCGTTAGGCCACTTGGGCTCGAACCCAGGCGCCGAACGGCTCTG
>PBVL01000244.1 GCA_002728675.1 Gammaproteobacteria bacterium | reverse complement strand
ACCGCGCATTCCGCAAAGGTGTAGTCGATATCGGCATCCGGATGGGTCGACGGCCCGACGACGCAGATTTTGCTGAGCGACGAGATCCCGCCGCCCATGCCGTTCAACTGCCGTCCGTTCGGGTCCGGGCTGCCGATCGCCGCCAGGAAAATCGCGTCCCACTGCGCGCGGTCTTCCGGCAGGTCTTTCTGATGGAAAACGATAGCGTTACTGGTTCCACCGCGGATGAATGCCGCGGGAATCCTGACCTGTTTCATGGCCCACTCTTGTTTTCTGTCTGGTTCGGGCGAATTTTCCGCGGAAACCCAGCCGGAGGCAAGGGGCCTACCGAAAGTTTACGTCCGGCCACCCCGCAGATTCATGATATTGCCGACAATGATGACCGCGGCGCCGAGCCACACGAACAAGCTGGTCGGCTCCTGATAGAGCCAGTACCCGACCAAAGCCGCCACCGGCAGACGGAAGAAGTCGATCGGCGCGACCCGCGCCGCATCTGCCAGGGCGAAGGCACGGGCGAAACAGTAATGCGAGGCGAGCCCGCCAAGCCCCGTCGCCAGGATCCAGGGCCACAGATCCATCGGTGGCGTGACCCAGTCTGGGAGCATCAGCGCGGTGCTGAGCGGTAGCTGAACCAGGTTCATGTAGAATAGGATGGTCAACGCGGCTTCGCTTGACGTCAGCGACCGGGTGATGACGAACATCATGCCGAACCCCATGGCGCTGCCGAGCACCACCAGCGCCGCAGGGTCGACGACCGCGATACCGGGCCGCAGTACGATCAACACCCCGATGAACCCGAGCAGCGTACCCGCGATACGGATCGCGGTAAGCCGCTCGCCCAGGAACAGCGCCGCCAGGATCGCCGTCCATATCGGCGCGGTGAACTCGATGGCGAAGACTTCCGACAGCGGCAGATAGATCAGCCCGTAATACCAGCCGGCCTGTGCCGCGAAGTGGATCGTGTTGCGCAGGCCGTGCAGCGGCAGGCGCTGCGTCGCAAACAGATGTCGACCCGACCGCCATACCAGCGCCACGATGATGATCAGGCAGATCAGATTACGGAAGAACATGATCTCGAAGACCGAGATCACAGCGGCGAGCTCGCGCCCCGCTACGGCCATGGTCGTCAGGGCGACCACGGCGCCCAGCATCCAGACGACGGCCGCCGGCAGCGATTGCGGTACAGGGTTCAACGAACTTCCTTCGGTGCCTCAATGGGCCGCGGGACCGATCAATCGAACCGGCGCACGATCCCCGGCGGCGAGGTCAGGAAATAGACGAATTTCGCCGGAACGTCGCCGGTATTCTTCACCTTGTACTTCCAGCCTGTCGGATAGTGGGTGCAGTCGCCCGGCTTCAGGACCGTGGAGTGCTCCAGCGCTTCCGCGTCCTTGCCCCACCACAGCGTGAACTCGCCCTCCAGGATGTAATAGAACTCGTCGCACGGCCCGTATTGGTGTGGCGCGGTACCGTCATCCTCCGCTTCGATGGCGAACACCACGGTCTCATCGCCAGGTTCCATCATGCAGACCCCGACATTGCCAACATTTTCTAGGCTGTAGAATTGCTTGATGGGCACTGAGATGTAGTGCGATTCGTCATGACCAGGACCGAAGGTCGGCACCTCCGCTTCATGCACGATTTTCGGCGATTTCGGTTCGCCCGCCATTTCAATCCTCCCTGGCTCTTTCCGTGGATTCAGTCGTTCCGAATATCAACCCGCTGCGCCCGCTCGTGGTCGTCCGCACCCTTGAAAGTCTCCGTCATCCGCTCGCCTGCCGCTTGCGCGTAGGCGGCCAACGCCGCGTCGTCCAAATCCGCGGCCGGCCGCGGTTCAAACCGCCAGAGCGCCGGATCCGCTTCGCCCCGGGCCAAGCTCACCGAAGCGCTGCCTTGCAGGGGACGCGTCGATGGGGACAGATAGCGCACCGCGTACCCGATCCGCCGCGCATCGGAGACGTTCGGGCGGGATTCATGAACCATCTGCACATGGTGCAATGAGAACTCCCCCGGACTCAGGACGATGTCGACGGCACCGTTGTCGTCAATCGAATTGGCCAGCTCCTCGCCGCGAGAGCCCATCGAATTGGCGTCGAATGTGTCGCGATGCGTCAACGCACCATTCGCGTGGCTTCCCGGCAGGAATCGCATGGCGCCACTCGCCACCGTCGCCGGCGACAGCGCGACCCAGGCAGTCACCAGCGCCTCGCCTTCCAGCTCGTAGGTATAAGAGTCCTGATGCCAACCGAAATAGCCGGGGTCACCCGGTTCCTTGATGAACAGCGATGAACTCCAGATCAGGATGTCAGGGCCGATCAAATTTTCGACCTTGTCGAGGATCGCTGGATGATGGGCAATCCGGTCGAGCCAGATGAAAAGCAAATGCGCCTTGAAGCGGAACAGCTTGTGATCGCGTTCCGACCGGTCCAAATGCGCGGTCCGGGCCTCCGCGTTTTCGATCGCCCCGACCGCCGCCGCCGCTTCTTCACCGGAAATTGCCCGCAGCGGGCTCAGGAACCCGTCGCGTCGGAAAGCGGCGACCTGATCTTTTTGCAATCCCATGCTCATCAATTTTCGTACCTGTCGGAATTCCTGATCGCGATCAAGCGGCGTCGGTCATAATCGTTCGCCTGGCAGCAGCATCGTCACCAGATTGAATTTCCGAAGCCAATCGTTGCAGCGTCGCCCGGTCTTCTTCGCCATTGACCGCAACCGAAAACTCGACATCGGTGATCACCGAGCCGAACCGCTCCGTCAGCTTCTCGCCAATCTCCGCATGCGAACCGATGGTGACGAAGGTGTGCAGCACGTCGTCGTCGATCCGTTCCGGCAAAGCATCCCAATCTTGCGCCCGCGACAGGGCCTTGCAACTGTCGGCCAATTCGCCCAACCCCATATGCGCAAAGGCCGGGCGATAGGCCGGGGTGGAAGCGTAGAACGCGATCCGCGCGCGAGCGTCGCGGACCTTCACGGCGAGTTCTTCCTCTGTCGGCGCCGTCGCCACCAGCGGCTTCATGCACACACGGAATTCTTCCAAACTGCGGCCCGTCTTCGCCGCGCCTTCGCGCGCCGCGGGCAGCATCACTCGCTCGATATAGGAGGGTGTGCAGACCGGGTGCGGGCGGATGCCGTCGGCGACCTCCCCTGCCACCCGGCACATGATTTTGTTCACCGCGGCGAGGTGCACCGGGATTTCGGGATGGTCGATCGGGCCCGCGTCGAACAGCGGTACCATCAAATTCATGTTGTAGCATTCGCCCTGAATGTCGAGCTTGGTGCCGTTTTGCCAGCAGTCCCAAAAAGCGCGTAACGCCTCGACATACTCCCGCATCCAGGGACCGGCGGGCGTCCAAGATACGCCGAAGCGCCGTTCGATATGGGCTTTCACCTGCGTGCCCAGACCAAGCGTGAAGCGCCCCTTCGAGAGTTTCTGGAGGGTCCAGGCGCTCATCGCCATGACCGCCGGGCTGCGTGGAAAGGCGATCGTGACCGCGGTGCCGAGCTGTAGCTTCGTGGTAGCCTGCGCGGCCAATGCCATGATCACGAACGGATCGTCCTTGGTCTCCTCCACCACCAGGCCGGCATAGCCAACCTCTTCCAAAAGCTTCGCATTCTCGGCCACGCTCGCGAGATCGAGCGGTTGTTCGGGCGCCCGCAGGCCGGGGTCGACCTTCCCCAGGGGCAACAACGTTTCCAAACGCATAGCCTTGTTTCCTTTCCGCCGCACCCCGGCGCGACCGTCAAAATGGGTAGTACTACCCATGTTTTCGCAGCCGGGCCACTGCTGCAATCCCTTCACGGAATTTTTGCGTAAGGGAGAATAGATTTGAGACATTTTCGAACGATGGCGGCGGCGAGCATTCTGCTGGTTGTACCGCTGACTGCACAGGCGGTCCGCTTCACCTACGAGCTGGAATTCCAGACAACCGGCCAGAGCCTGTGGGACACCGGCACTGAAACGACCCTGGACAAGACCGCCTTCCTCGGCGCCGCCTGGCAGGACAAATCGGCCCGCCTGGACCTCATCGCGGGCAACGAAGACACAAATGTCCCAAACCCGCTGCGTGTCGCCTACGATGCCGCGTTTGGGGCCTGCCGTGGCCTCGGCTTTTCCGCCAGCGCCGGCATCAACGGGCAAAGCGCGCGCGTGCCAGTGCCGGCACTGGGCAGCCGGCCATCGGTGCGCAGTTGCGGCAGGTTCGCCGTCGGTTGCAAGATTGCCCAAGGGGCCGATTTCGCGAAGCGAGCGGCGTACGACCTCGCCTTCGCCGCATGTAAGAAGGTCGGCAATTCCTCATCGACCTGCCGCAACGGCCGGTCGGGCCGCCTGCCCGTTGTTGCACTCGGTACGGCACCGCCGCAGTTTCTGGAAGTCGATACGCGGACCGGCGTCGCCGTTGAGGGGACCTCGGACGGCCGCGTCGGGCTGGAGTTTGGGATCGAGATCGGCAGCGGCTCGGTCGACGCGACCGTTTCCTACGCGGCGACACTCGACATTCCCGATACCGGCGTTCTCGACAAGGCCAACGTCGTCAGCTTCAACCCGAACAGTGTGCTGGCCGGTACCAACGTGTTGACGACAGAGTTTGCAGACTTCTCCCTCAGCGCCGATGCCGTGTTTGAGCTGAGCGGCAGCGTAACCGGCGAAGCCTGCATCGTGCCGACCGGTTGCGTGACCGGCAGCACGCCCTTCGACATCGACGCCACCGGACCGATCCTGTCCGTCAACGAGGATGGCGAAGGTGGCATCCTGCTGCTTGGGCAGAAGCCCCCCGTCTTCGGCTTTCCAGACGAGGCAAACGGCTTTCCGTTCACCATCGATGCCGGCGTCTCCAGCCTCGCCACCGCGACCCTGCATCTGCCACAGCCGGAAGCGGCGGGCGGCCTCGACAGTACGACCGGTACGCTCAAAGCCTCGGCACAGGACGATCTGGTCGACCTGACCGTCGATGTCGACGCGGCGGTTTCGCTCGCCGTCACGGGTGGTATCACCACAGACGCGTTCGGTTTCGAGACGGCCATCGGCAATGTCGGCAGCGTCGGCTACGACATCGTCGATGTGAAGATCGGCCCTTCGATCGACCTTAGGCAGGACTTCGAACTCGACCCGACCCTTTTCGTCCAGTTGGTATTCGACAAGGCGGTGATGGTCGCCGGGGAGTTGGTCACCGAGCTGATCTCAGCCTGGGACCTGCTGCCGGACATCCTCTTCCTCGACGACGTGACGATGGTGACGCCGACATTCTTCGTCGATGCCGAACTGCGCAACGACACGCTGCTCGACTTCGATCTCGATTTCCTCGTCGACCTGCTGCAGATCGACTTCGACCTGCTCGGCTTCGACCGTCAATTCGGCATCGGCAACGTGCTGGCGCAGAGCGTCGATCTGTTCCAGTCGCCGGACCTGTTCTCCAATCTGTTCTCCTTGCAAGGCTTCGACCTGCAGGTGGGCGAGAGCTTTGTGGTCGATTTCCTGGCCGGCTCGACGGCGCCGAACGATGTCGCCGCCCGCAGCGCCGTCAATCCGATCGAGAAGATCGATCTTGCGTCGGTACCGGAGCCAGGTGCCGTCGCCATCTTCCTCATCGGTCTGGGCGGACTCGTCCTGGTCCTCCGCCGCACGACGATCAATAGCTAGGAGACCGGATCCATGAAAACGCTACGATTCTTTATGCTCGGATTGTTTTTTCAGTGCAGCGTCGCGTTCGCGGCGGACAACGATGCGCGCTTCGCAATGAAAGGGGCAGGTTTCCTTCCCTGCCAGACCTTCAGCAAGGCGCGGGAGGACCGGTCGAATCTCTACTACATGATCGGCGGTTGGGTGGAAGGGTACATATCCGCGCACAACCGCTACGCCAGGGACACCTATGACATCCTGTCCTTCGAATCGCTCGAATTGCTGATGTCTGTCATCTAGAACCATTGCCGTTCCAACCCGAAGGACCGGCTGCACGGCGTGCTCAACGGCTTGCTGGTGTCCCTAATGCCGGACCGGTTGCGCGCCGAGTCACCGCGCGTGCAAATTACCGACGGCGAACGCCAGACGGCGCTGCGCCGTGAAACCATCCGAAGGGTCCAGTCACGTTTGCAACAGCGGGGCCTCTATGGAGGCGCAATCGACGGCCGCTACACCGAAGCGACCCGCTCAGCGTTAATCGCCTTCCAGTCGGATCTGGATTTTGAAACGACCGGGTTCCCCGACCAAACCACGCTTTGGCGTTTGCTAAGGAACTAGGAACCGACTATCGCTGCGCCCTGCTTTTTCGGCCATGCCACAGGATTATCAATATGGCCGCCAGATGCAGGGCCAGCATGATGCGCAAGGGCACTTGATAATCCCCGGTCACGTCGAAAAGCCAACCACTCGCTGCCGTCGCGAGACTGCCCATCGCGAACATGGCGGCACCCGTTGCGCCGTAGGCCGTCCCGTAACCCTTGGCGCCGAAACTATCGACCAAGAGCAGCGGCGGCAGCATCGTGATGCAGCCAATCACGCAGCCGGCGATGGCGGACGCGGCGTACAGCAGCAGCGGCGTTTCCCCAATAAGGATAAGAAGCAACCCAAACCCCTGAATGAGGTAACAACCCGCGGCGAGCGTCGCCAAGGGAAAGCGGGCGCTCAATAGTCCCAACACGAATCTTCCAACGGCGCCACTGGCCGCCGCAAGGCCCGCGGCGATCGCAGCGCCGGACAAGCCAAGACTGCCCTGCAACAGCGGAATTTGATGCATCAGGAAGCCAACCTGCGCGCCCAGCGAAAGCATCGAGGCGACGGTGATCAGCCAAAACCGCGTGTCGGATAAAAACAGGCGGAGGCTCGGCGAAGATGCTCTGGAGTCGCCGGCGGTGCTCTCGACAGCCTCGCGCTCCGCTTCGCCTTTCTGGGGCGCGCGGACAACGAAGGCCACGATGGGCAAGGCCGACAAGAGAAGGGCGCACCCGATTACGGTCATGGTCGCACTGAACCCGTTCGCCGCGGTCAGAATGTTCATCAGCGGCGGCATGACCGCCCCACCGACGCTGGCGCCGGTCAGACCGATTCCGAGGGCGAGGCCGAGACGCCGCTTGAACCACGGGATAAGCGATGCGCTGATCGCCATCGCCGAAAGGCCCGGATAGGCCGTGCCCATCAGGGCGAAAATCGCTAAGAGCTGCCACGGTGACGCGAGGAAACCGGTGTCGATGGCGGCGAGCCCAAAACAGCCGCTCGCCATGGCCAGCGTCCCGTAAAGGATTGCCGGACGCGTGCCATAGCGGTCGATCAGGCGCCCAAGCAACAGGCTGCCGGCGACGTTCGCGAGCCAAAAGCTGGCGACACCGGCGGACAAGGTGGTGATCGGCCAGTCCGTCGCATGGCCCAGCGCAACGATATAGAAGCCATGCCCGTAGAACCCAATTCCCCAGGCGTAGAACGCCATGACGAAGCAGGCCGCGGCGATCCACCATCCACGGTAAAACCCGCGGTCACCGGGTTGTTGGTTCTGAGACAGGAAATTTCCAAGCGCGTTGACGTCGGGGAAGAGTGAACTTACGCAACGGCAGCCGACGCGGTCCAGCACCCGTGACGTTTCGTTTCGCGTTGCCCTCCGATTACACTGCGCGCAAACGTCCCTTGAGAGAAGGAAACCGACCAATGGAATTCGGAATCGCCATGGCGACGGACGCCGACGCCTGGAAACTCGTCGCCCGGGCCGAAGAGCTGGGCATGACCAGCGCCTGGTTCTACGACACACAAATGCTGAGTGCGGACTGTTTCGTGGCCATGGGGGCCGCCGCGGTGAAGACGGACCGCATCCGGCTCGGCACCGGCGTTCTGATCCCGACAAACCGCATTGCGCCGGTGACCGCGAATGCGCTGGCCAGCCTGAACAAGCTGGCGCCCGGCCGTATCGATTTCGGCGTAGGCACCGGCTTCACCGGCCGTCGCGCCATGGGATTGGGCGCGATGAAGCTGGCGGATATGGAAAGCTACATCGAGACGGTGGAAGGGCTCATCCGCGGCGAGACCCTGGAAGCCACATTCGAGGGCAAGACCCGCAAGATCCGGTTCCTCAACCCCGATCTGGGGCTGATCAACACGCAGGACCCGATCGCGCTGCACGTCTCCGCCTACGGGCCGCGGTCGCGGGCGCTGACCGCCAAGCTCGGCGCGGGCTGGCTGTATTTCGCCGGCGATGTCGATACGGCTGCCACGAACGCAGCCGCCATGCGCGATGCCCGGACCGAGGCGGGCCGCGACAACGCCGATCTGACGTCCGTCGCCTTTGCGCTGGGTTGCGTCCTCGAAGAGGGTGAACCGTTCGACTCGCCCCGCGCCATGGCGCAGGCCGGTCCCCGCGCAGCCGTCATTCTTCACCGCGCCGCCGACGAGGCCATTGCCGGTCTGCTGAATTCCAGCGGCATCCCGCCAGCCGCCGCCGACGCGATCGCCGGCTATGTCGAACACGCCATGCAGTACGAGCCGGCGGACGCGAAGTATTTGGAGAACCATCGCGGCCACCTGATGTTCGTGAAACCGGAAGAACAGCAATATGTCACCGCGGAACTGATCCGCGACACATCCTTCACTGCGACCTAGGCCGAATTGAAATCCCGCATCGGGGACCTTCGCGACGCCGGCTACACCCAGTTCACCATCCAGATCATTCCGGGTCAGGAAGACGCCATCGAGGATTGGGGCCGGGTGTTCAAGGCGTTCAGCTGACTTCCTGTCGGCGCGGCGGGAGAAGCTGCGCCGCCGCCGTCGACAGCAGCGCCATCACCGCGAAGATGGCCGCGAACAGGAAGATGAGCGTCGGCTGCCGTTCGTCGAGGAACCATCCGAACAGGATGGGCGCGAGGCTCAATCCGATCGAGTAACCGACGAAGACGAAGCCGAACACTTTGCCGACCTCACCTGGCGGGGTGAGATTGCGCAGCATCAGGTCTCGTGCCGGGAGCACCGCACCCAACCCGACACCGCAGAGCGCCATCAGGACGATCAGCAAAACGCCGGATGACGGAACGATCAGCGGTAAAGCGGCCGCGAACGCGGCGAGCAAAAGCGAGACCGCCGCCGTCACCAGATGTCTTGGGAACCGGTCAACCACCACGCCGGCCAGCAAGATCCCGCCGACCACGCCGAACAAATGCGCGGACAGGGCAGTATTGGCCTGCTCCAGGCCGATGCCGTGCAATTCGACAAGTCCGGAGACGGTGAACGCGATCAACCCGCCGCTCGCCATGCCGTAAAGGATGAAGAACAGCAGGAAGAGAAGGATGGGCGCGCTCAGCAGCAGCTGGACGCCGCCCAATGCCGGCGGCGTGCCCGGTTCGCTGTTCTTTTCGGTCTCGACTGCCTCAGCCCGCGTATCGGTGACTTCCAGCCGGTCGCGCCGCCAGTACATAATCACCAGGGCGATGAGGCCGGCAACGCCTGTCGCGATCACCGCCGTGCGCCAATCAGTCCATTGCGCCAACACCAATACCGTGACCGGCGCGCAGGCACCGCCTAGGAACCCTGAAAACGTGTGGATGGCGAAGACACGGCCGAGCTTACTCTCGCGGATGGTGCCGTTCAGGATCGCGTAGTCGGCCGGGTGAAACACGCTGTTGCCGAGTCCTGCCAGGACCGCGAGGGAAAGGAGCATCCAGTAGCTCCCGACGAACCCCATGAAGAGCACGGCGAACACGTTCAGCGCGAGGCCGGCCAGCAACACCGAACGCGGCCCGATCCGGTCGACCAGGAACCCCACCGGGCTTTGCATGATGCCACCGAGCAGCATGTAGGCCGTCATGGCAAGGCCGAGCTCGATATAGCTGACGCCGAATTCCGCCTTCAGGAACGGGAAAAGCGACGGCAGCACCAGCCCGTAATAGTGGCTGAAGAAATGGCCCAGGCTGATGAGACTCAGCGTCCACCGTTCGCGCCCTGCAACCGGCGCGTCGCCATCCTCTTCCAGTTGCGGGGTGCCGTTGACCGCTTCCGCCATTTCCTGCGCACTCCTTAGGTGGCTTAAGCTACCGAAACGGTCGGTCCCGGACCATCGACATTGACCACGGTCTCGCCCGCCCCCATACGGACCACCATGAAGCGGACATCCTCGTCGCCATCGATGATCTGCGCACGATGGATGACGCCGCGGCGGAAAAACGCGAACTCGCCCGGTCCGATCAGGAAGGATTTCTCACCCGCCTCGCCATGGTCGANGCGAATCTGGCCCTCNATCATGTACATNATGCTGTNGTGATCCGCGTGATGGTGCCACTGGCTGGGCACGTCCCGNGCCGTGACACGCGTGATACCAACCCACAGCCCGTCGNTTTCGTACGCCGTCTTCCGCGGCTGCCCCGGCGTGTGCGGGCCGTCCGTGAAGTCGGCTTCGCCGACATAGACGATGTCGTCAGGGAATATGCTGTCGGTCATGTTTCGCTCCCATTCACAGAGGACNTCCACTTTCGAGTCACACCATTCGGGAAATATGGACCATCGAAAAGGGCCACTGAAGGAAATGTTGGNGCACCATTCCGGCCGCNCGTNATCCGGAACCAAGNTGCATCCGCCCCCGTTTCCGGTTGCTGGTCTGCCGGCCCGCCCGCTAAGGTTCGCCGCAGCCAAAGAGCCTGGCAACGCGAACCATTGCCATCACCATAANTTTGGATTTCCCNTTATGAAACTGNATTGGTCCCCNCGTTCGCCCTACGTCAAAACGGTCGTGATCGCGGCGCACGAGATGGGCTTGCAGGACGAAATCGAAATCGTGCGCACCTCGGTCTCCGCGCTGCAACCGGTCGAAAGCTTCTTCGCCGACAATCCACTGAACAAGATACCGGCGCTTGTCCTGGATGACGGGATGGTGCTCTTCGACAGCCGCGTCATCTGCGAANATCTCGACTCGCNGCATGACGGCGCGACGCTGTATCCCACCGGCGGTGCCGAGCGCCTCCTGGCGCTGCGCAATCAGGCCCTCGGCATCGGACTGATGGATGTGCTCCTGATCCGTCTACTCGAGCGGAACAAGCCGGCCGCGCAACAGACGCCGGAGGTCNTCGCCTCGAACCAACGCAAGACCCAGGAAACGGCAGACAGGCTGGAGCGGGACATCGCAATGCTGACGGACCGGCCCTACGATGTTGGCCACCTTGCGATCGGAACGGCGCTCGCCTATCTCGATTTCCGGTTCGNGGACGAGAGTTGGCGTAACGGCAGACCGGGCCTGGCGGCGTGGCATGCCGATTTCCTCGATCGNCCCGCGGTCCGCGCCAACCCTTTCGCCGACGATNCCTGAAGAGGGGATATCGAACGACATGCAGGAAGGCTTTGCCGATACGCCGAATGCNAGACTTTGGCACTGGGATACCGGCGGTACAGGGGACGCCATCATCCTGTGCCATCCGGCGTCGCAAGGGTGCGCTATTTGGGAGCATCAGCGCGACGTTTTCGCGAAGGCGGGGTATCGCGTCGTCGCCTACGCCCGGCGCGGCTACGACCGGTCGGAAACCGGCAGCCCGGATGATCCCGGCACGATAATCGGGGATCTGTCCAACCTGTTGGATTGGCTGGAAATCGATCGCGCGCATCTNCTCGGCGCCGCCGCGGGCGGTATCACCGCGACGGGCTTCGCGGTCGCGCATCCGGAGCGCACGCTTTCGGCGATCCTCGCCGGGACCATCGTGTCGCCCGACGAGGATGAGTGGCGCGAATTCTATGGCCGGCTTGGNATCGCCGAGGTGCGGGCCGCCGTGCCCGTCGAATTCCTCGANCTCGGGCCCGCCTTNCGNGCGGCAANCCCGGNNGGCGCAAAGCGCTTCGCNNANCTGTCCGAAGCGGCNCANCCNNNNACGCCGGTNTCGCAACGTTTGGGCGTCANGGTGAACTGGCANGCGCTCNAGCNGCTTNANCCNCCGGTNCTGCTCGTNACCGGCGANGCGGACCTGTTCGCGCCNCCNCCCNTGCANGANNTCNTCGC
Source organism: Gammaproteobacteria bacterium (assembly GCA_002728675.1). GTDB lineage: Bacteria > Pseudomonadota > Gammaproteobacteria > Pseudomonadales > Azotimanducaceae. Next base: position 1,856 of record PBVL01000244.1, on the reverse strand, counting down.
CNCNCATNTGCCNTCNCCNCAGATGNCAACGATGCGCGCCATNGGGCACGCCCCCTATTGGGANGCGCCGGCNGCCTTCAACGACATCGTTCTCGATTTCCTGGAGANCGTGNCAGCGGATTAGACAAACGACAATTGNNTCAAAGGAGACGAATCATGAGCATCCAGCATCNCGNCTCGGGCGANATCCTCAGCCAGGCCGTNACCCACGGCGACACNGTCTATCTNTGCGGCCTGACCGCGACCGACCGGGAGAAGGACGTCGCGGCACAGACCGAAGAAGTNCTNGCCAAGATCGACGAACGCCTNGCNGCCTGCGGCACCGANAAGTCCAAGCTGATCAGCGCGACGATCTATCTGACCGACATCAAACTGAAACCGGCGATGAACGAAGCCTGGAAAGCGTGGCTCGGCGATCTCAACCGNCCNACGCGNACCTGCATCGGCGGCGTNGANNTNGANCCGGGCGTGCTCGTGGAAATCACCAGCACCGCAGCGAAATAAAGACCNNGCGCGGCGGCCCCTATTTGTCGAAACGGGGACCGTGCAACGGTTCCTGTTCGGAGTAGGTGTCCCGGTACAGACCGACCACCCGTTCGTGTTCCGCGATCGCGTCTTCGTGGAACTCGGCCGCGGGGCGTGCAACGTCGCCAAAATGGTTCCAACGGTCCTCGCCGCGCACCAGCATCATGCTCATCGCAAAGCTGCCCGTCGGCTTCACATAGGCGGGAATGTAGTTGAAGGACAGACCGATGCGGCGATANCCCGCCCGGTTCGGGCCGGACCGGTGCGGACACAGCCCGTGATGGAATGAGCACTCGCCCGCGCGCAACGGCATCGCCACGGCCTTGGCATTGTCGATGGATTCGACAATCCNCTGCCCCGCGCGGTTGACGCTGTTCTCGACGACATGGGCCTTATGGTGCATCAACCGCGGCCCACCCTCGTAGGGCAGCACCTGCATGCAGCCGGATTCCTCCGTGGCGTCGGTCAAGGCGATCCATGCATTAACCTGTTCGATCGGTTCGTAGCCGTGATAGGCCGAATCCTGATGCCAATCCGCCCAGGTCTCGGTGTCCGCTTCCTTGATGAAGAAGGTACCCGTGTAGAGCAGCAGGTCGGGCCCCANNAGGGCTTCGATCATGTCGAGGAGACGTGGATCGGTGGCCATCTTCAGCGCCCANGGCATGGTGATATAAGGCATGGTGCGCCACTTGAGATCGCCGGTCTCGTTGACCTTCATCCCGAGATGATCCTCGAGACGCGCCAGACCCGCCAGACATTCNTGCCGCTCTTCATCGTTTAGGAGCGGCATCGGCGACAAAAAGCCGTTGCGCTCGAACTGTTCGACCTGTTCCGGNGTTAGACCTGACACCTGAAGCTCCTCTCGCTGTCGCCGACAGCATCCTCTATCGGCGCGGAGTTACGCAAGCTAGCTAGGCGTTCTTGATGGTCATGCCTCCATCCACCGGCANNGCNACNCCNTTGATNTANNNGGAGGCCGGNAGNACNAGGCTNAGCGTNCCNTGCGCCACNTCCTCCGGNNCGGCATAACGGCGCAGGGGCACCCGGCGTTTGGCGAAAATCGTCTTGTGATCCTCCGGGATCGCCGCGGTCATGTTCGTGCGAATCGGGCCAGGGCAGATGCAGTTCACCGTGATCCCTTCGCGTCCCAGCTCTACGGCCATGGAGCGGGTCAGGCCGATCACGCCATGCTTGGCCGCCGTATAGGGCCTAGTGTGCGGCGTCGCGCCGAGCCCTTCGGTCGAGGCGATGTTGACGATGCGTCCGCCATCGCTGTTTCGCAGATGCGGCAACACCGCCCGGATGGTTCGCGTATGTGCCCGCAGCAGCAC
>PBVL01000029.1 GCA_002728675.1 Gammaproteobacteria bacterium | reverse complement strand
CGGGCCGGTCAACACAAAGGCAGCCGCCCCGCCCCTGCGCAGAGGGCGTTCATCTACCTGATAGGCAAACCGGGCGGCGTCCGAGGCCGTGGATGATCCACCGTGCTCCGCCAGCGGTGTCAGCGGGACCTGCCAGCGCAGGCGCGCTGGCGCATGTCGCCGGACCACGATGGGGTTCGACTCACCACGCGTGCCACCGCCACCGGACCTCAACTCCAGTCGGTAAACCCCCGGTTCGGCGAAGACGAGGTCGATCTCCGCGGCACCGGTCAGGCGTTCCCTGAACGCGCCGTTCACCAGGACATCGAGTGCTGGCCACTGGTCCCGGGGCAACGCCCTTCCCGCGCCGTCGAGCACCTCGATGCGTGCCACCGCCGGCGAGCCTGCGGCAAGCAGCGTGGGCGCATCAATCGTCACGCTGCGCTCTGGTGGCACCCTCAACGCAACGGTGTTGGACGTGATTGGCACGGCGGGCTGACCGGACACCGGACGCAGCCAGACGACTGCCGCGGCCCTCGCGGCGCGGGGCGCTGTGGCGAGCGCGGTGAGTTGGATCGGCGTGCCGAGAGCGACCGGAGCTCCGGTCAGCGTGAATTCCCAACCAAGATGCGTGCTGGCGGCCTGGAGTCGGGGTGTCGGGGCAGGCGTGAAGCCGCCGAGGCCAACTTCGCCGCGGACGTCGTCGACCCGGGCGTCCACGCGTGGAGCATCAGGACCAATTGCGTCGGCATCGGGCACGGCCCCCGACACCTCCGGGTTCACGCCGCGTGCATCGCCCGGTTCAGGGGGCATGATGACCCTGCCTCGCACGCGGACCGCCCGGCCCAGCCATGAATCGGCCGGCAGGATCAGCCGGGCGCCCTCATCCAGCGTTGAGTTGACCTGCAGATCCAGGGTCGCCCGCGCCTGCCTGCCCGGCCCGGCCGGTTCCATCAGTGACAGTTCGACAGTCCCCGGCGGCTTCGCCGTCGGGGCCGGCAACTGCTGCCAGCGTCGACGCAGTTGGTCGAGGCGCCCGATTCGATCGGCGGGCGCGTCGAACCGGCCAGGGCCCCATATCTCGTGGAGCAACTGCCGCACCAGGAGGCGCTCGGCCGGGTTGACCGGCTGATCGATCAAAGCGGGTTCACCCTCACCGGGCGACGTTCGATCAGTGACACGAGCGAGCAACGCGTCGATCCGGGTTTCGATCGTCAGGGTCGGATCGATCGCCTCCGGTACGCTCTCTTCGGTTGCCGCGAGGGCAACGGGTACCCAGACAAACAGGAGCAGCGTCGCGCGCAACTTGATCGGAACAGGCACGGGTGTTTAGAGTCGTGCCCGAAGGAAGGTCAGCAACCCGATGCTGGCGGGCGTGTTGCCCTGCCCCAGCTTGCTGCCCAGCGAATCACGGGTCTCGCCACGGGCGGGGAGCAGGACTGTATCAACATTCGCGTCCGTCAGGCGCTTTGCGAATCCACGCGTCTGCAGTGCGGCGAGCTCTTCGTCCACGTGCAGAAGCGCAAGCGCCGGCATGCCTTTGCCCGGCGCGACGTGAGTCATCGGCGATTGAGCTGCCCAGCGCTTCTCCTCGCTGCCGAAAATGAGCTCGAGACGCCGGCGCTGGAGGAACGATCCCAACTCACGCATCTGCCTGCCGATGTCAAAGGCATCGCCTGCAACCGCAACCACACCGCCGACGTCCCGCAGTTCCAGTCCGGCCGCCTTGAGGTGGCTGCTGTCCGTCGCCACAAGCGAAACGAGATGTGCACCGCTGCCGTGCCCCATCAGCGCGACACGGTGCGCGTCGATGTTGTGCACTTCGGTCTGTCGCCGGAGCCAGGCCAGGGCGGCTGCGACATTGGCAGCCCGATCCGCGACCTGGTAGTCCCAGCGCAGACGGTAATTCATGCTCACGAACGCGATGTCGTTGTCGAGAAAGAAACCGGGTTTGGCGCCGACGTCGGTCTTGTCGCCAAACGCCCAGCCGCCGCCGTGTACGAAAAGCACAACCGGCAGCGGTGGGCCGTCCGCGCCGCTGTAGATGTCGAGGCTGCGCTGATAGTCACCCTCAGGACCGTAGAACGCGGTCTGCGCGGACGGCTCGGCGAATGCCGTCAGGCTCGCAAGCAGCGCAAGGCTGAATAGCGCAGCACATGTGTGTTTCGTACTCCTGATGGGCCGGGCTCCGCGCTCGAAACGACTGCATTAAAGCGAGTCACGCCCGGTGGTGCAACCATACGGTGCAAGTCCTGACCCCTGTAGGTGGACCTGCGAAACCCTGGCTCAGAAGGTCAGGATCTCCGGTTCGAGGGTTGCAAGATCGACGACGCCCACAGCGTTGTAGCCCGCCATCATTCCCGCGCATTCACCGGGATTGAAGCGCAGTCGTCCGGCCTCGGCCTCGATGGTGCGACGATGGGTGTGGCCATGCAGAACAAGGTCGAACGCTCGCAGGTCCAGGGGTTCAAGTTCGAGTGGGTCGTGGACCACGACGATCTGGCGACCGGCCCACGTCAGCCGAAGCGGCGGCATGACAAACTCATAGCCGTGCCGGCGGGCGGCCGGCGCCAGACGGTCGAGTTCACCGATGTCGTTGTTCCCGAAGACCCCGGTCATGGGTGCGACGAGATCACTGAAGGCTGCGAGGGTCTTGGGTTGGGTGATGTCGCCGGTGTGCACGACATGCTCCACGTTTGCGGCGTTGAACTGCTCAACGATCTGCCCGACATTCCGGAGGTTGTTGTGAGTGTCGCTGACAACCCCGATTCTCAAATCAAAACCCCTCGAATGTCAGCCCTTGGCAGGACCAGATTGATTGCCGTTTGTGACGATGGGCGACTCAACCAAAACCGGGGCCACAGGGCCCCGGTTCGGTGCTCACCTCGCATTGCGCGGCGATCGTGCCCCTTCGATCAGGCCACGCTTTCGAGGATGTGAATCCCGCAGGCGCTACCCAGACCGATCACGTGCGTCATGCCGAGGCGAGCGCCTTCGACCTGGCGCTTGTCCGCCTCACCGCGCAGGTGCGTCGACACTTCGTAGATGTTGGCAATGCCGGTCGCTCCGAGGGGGTGCCCCTTCGACAGCAGGCCTCCGGATACGTTGACGGGAATGCGTCCACCAAGGGCCACTTCGCCGTCGTCGATCATCCGGCCGGCTTCGCCGTCACCGCACAGTCCGAGGTTCTCGTAGTGCAGGATCTCCGCGGTCGCGAAGCAATCGTGCAGTTCCACGAGGTCGATGTCTTCCGGTCCGACCCCGGCCTGCTCGTAAGCCTGGGCGGCCGCGCGCCTGGTACAGGCATTGACGTCCGGCATGACGAGGTCGCGATCCGAATACGGATCGCTGGTCAGCACCGAGGCGCGCACCTTGACGGCACGGGAGAGTCCAAGCTCCTTGGCCTTGGCCTCGGACACGAGGACTGCAGCCGCGGCGCCGTCCACGTTCACCGAACACATGAGCTTCGTGTTCGGGTACGAGATCATCTCCGCATTCATCACCGTATCAAGCGGAGTCTCGATCTGATACATCGCCTTCGGGTTGAGGGTCGAGTGGTGATGGTTCTTGACCGACACCTTCGCAAACTGCTCGAACGTTGTGCCGTACTTCCGGGAATGTTCCATTCCCGCTTCGGCGAACACGGCGGGCATCGTGCCCGAACCGAGCAGTCCCTCTTTCGGGATACCGGCGCCACCGCCAGCACCGCCCAGGAGGCCTTTACCCATCTGCTCGACGCCAACGGCGATTGCGACGTCGTGCACGCCCGCCTTGATGGACATCCACGCTTCCCGGAACGCGGTTGCGCCCGTGGCACACGCGTTGGCGCAGTTGACCACGCCGATCCCGGTCTGACCGATTTCCTGGAGGATGCGTTGTCCTACCATGCCGCTCGCCTGGCCCAGGTTCCCGCAGTACAGAGCCTGCATGTCCTTCATCGCAAGGCCCGCGTCGTCCAGCGCCATCAACGCTGCGGTTGCGCCCAATTGCGGCACGGTCTTCTCGGGGAAACGCCCGAATTTGATCATGTCCACGCCGACGATATACACGTCGTTCATAGTCTGCTCCTTTGGCTCCAGGCTCTGCCGGCCTCTGAGTCGCGGTTGTTACGCCGCGGGCTGAAAGAAATAGCTGATGTAGCTGTTACCGTCGCGGTCTTTGCGCCCCAGCGCATCTTTGTAAACGACCTCGACAGGCATATCAAACTGAATCTTCTCGGGGTCCGGATCGATGTTGATCAGATTCCCCTTGACTGTCCCGCCCCCGTCCAGATCGACGATTGCAGACACGTAAGGTACCTCGATGCCGGGAAAACTGCGGTGCACGATGCTGTATGCATAGAGCTTTCCGGTGTTGGAGAGTTTGGTCGCTGCCATCATCCCGCGGCTGCCGCAGCTCGAGCAGTTGTCCCGCTCACCCAGGAAGATCGCACCGCACTCGGTGCACTTGTGCCCCTCCATGTAGGGATCATCGCCCTCGGGGAGTTTCAACCAATCCACTACGGGCAACGGCGCGGATGACTCTGACATGGGCGTAATCCTGATCGACAAACGCGGCAAGCGTAAACCTCCGGTACGGCCGCGGCAACCTGACCCTGCATGCAGGGCTCACGGGTACCGCCAGCGTTTGCCCGTACCCGGGACCTGTGCGACGCTGCCGCATCGCCTGCAACCGGGGACGGACTTGGCCAGTTTTCTCGCCTTCTGCGGCAGCGTTCGCGCGGCCTCCTTCAATCAGCGCGTCCTCGACGTCTTCTGTGATGCGGTCGAGGCTGCCGGTGGTGACGTGACCCGCATCTCACTGCGGGACGTTGCCGCCCCCTTGTACGACGGTGACCTGGAGGATGAATCCGGGCTGCCGGCCGGTATTGAGCGACTTCGCCGGGCGATCGCCGCACACGATGGACTGATCATCGGCTGCCCTGAGTACAACGGCTACATGACCCCCGTTCTGCTCAATGCACTCAACTGGGCAACACGGTCGGCCGAGGCAACGCCCGATCTCGGCCCCTTCCGCAACAAGCTGACGGTAATCACCAGCACCAGTCCGGGGGCCCTTGGCGGGATGCGTGCGTCGCGCGAACTGCGGACTTTCCTGTCCGGTATCGGTGCGCTTGTCCTGCCGCAGGCGTTTTCGGTCAGGAGTGCCTTCAGCGCGTTCGACGACGCCGGCGCGCTCACTGACGAGCGGGCGACCGTGCAGGCCGCGAGCATCGCAGGCGAATTGATCGACATGGCCGAACGCCTTGGCTGAGACGCACCAACGCCATGCCTGGAACTGCGTTGGCGAAACGCTTCCGCTGGTCTTCGTGATCGACGCCCATGACGGCGTCACGGATGCCATCGCTGAATGCAGCTGCGGTCAACACGCGCTGCTCAACCTCCTCGACTGGGCGGGCAAACACCTCCAGGAGCGGGTTTACACCGTATCGGAACTTGCAACCGAGCCCGCCCGCGTCTTCCTGCGCAACATACGCAGCGACTACTGCGACCTGACGCGCAAGGCTGCAGAGGTCGAGGCGCTCGGCGTTGCAGCCTCTGCCGTCAGCGCGGTTCTTGGTCTGTCCCTGCCGGACCTGCGCGTTGTAGCCACGGAGAAGGCACACACACGTCGGCCAATCTGGCGCGTTGACCTGACGGAGCCCGGCGCCACCGGCTGGCACCGCCGCCTGCAAATGCCGTGCGCGTCACCGTGAAACATCCGTCACGCGGCGCCGGTCTATGCAGACCATGCAGAAAGACGCTCGATTCGAACAACTGGTCAACGCCTACAGCAGTTGGCTGTACCGCTACGCCTACTGGTTCACGAGTGATCGAAGTGCCGCGGAAGACCTCGTGCAGGAGACCTTCCTGCGGGCATGGCGATTCCTCGATGCGCTGCAGGACGAGGGCTCCGCCAGGAGTTGGCTGACGACGATCCTGCGGCGCGAGAACGCCCGCAGGTACGAGCGCAGGCGACTCTCGATGGCGGAAGCCGAGCTTGATGCGATTCCCTCTGAGGCCGTCGACTTCGACCCCCGCCCAGAGACGCTCGCCCTGCGGCATGCCATGCGCCAGTTGCCGCCCAAGTACCGTGAGCCTCTCGTGCTGCGGGTGCTGCAGGGGTTCAGCCTGGACGACATTGCGGCGGTCTTCGAGCTGCCGCGCAACACCGTCGCGACACGGCTGCACAGGGCACGCCAGAAGCTCCGCGCCACGTTGACCGCGGACCAGAAGGATGTCTCGTGAACTGCCTGGATTTCCGCCGTGAGGCGTTGGCCGATCCTCGCCTCGCGCGAACCGAACCGGCACTTGCCGAACACGCCGCCGCGTGTGACGCCTGCCGTCGATTCGCGGGTGAGCTTGCGGCCCTCGATGCCGAAATCGAACGCGCGCTTGACGTCCCGGTGCCGGAAGGACTGGCGGCTCGCATCATGCTCCGTACGAGCGGTCACGGTTCTGACGATCGCCGTAGTCGTACGCGAGCCCGCCTTTGCCGAAACGCTGGTCGACCATATCGAAAACGAAGTACACCAGGTGCACGGCAAGTCCGGTACCATCGACGACAGCCAGCTGGCGTACACGGTGGCCCAGTCCGGCGCCCGTCTGTTGCACGCCGACGCGGCACTGCCGCGGGTGGTCTACGCCTCGAACTGCGTGATCGACGGCCAGCTGGCCGCCCATTTCGGGATCGAGACCGCGGAAGGCCAGTACACGGTGATGCTCCTGCCCGACGCGACAGGCCCTGCCTCCCGCTTCGCGAGCGGACGCTGGCACGGTGTGCTGACGCAGCACGGCCATGGACAGGTCGCCGTCATCACCGATGCCCGGGCGCACGCGGGGACGATGCACGCAATTGCTGCGGACTTCCGGGCACGGATAGTATTCTGAGGCGTATGACTCTCAGGGGATACCCCCAATGAGTGAAGCTCTGTCCATTCCGGTGGATGTCGGCGACGTCGAGTTGGTATCCGCCGTCTTCGATGCACCTGCCGAGTCCCGCGCGCTGATCGTGCTCGGTCACGGCGCCGGCGCTGGTATGAACCATGGCCACATGGCCTCGATCACGGCCGCACTCAACGAGCGCGGCGTCGCGGTGCTGCGCTTCCATTTCCCCTACATGGAACTCGGCAAGAACCGAACGGATCGTGTCGAGGTATGCAGCGCGGTCTATGCCGCCGTTGCGGAAGCCGGCCGGACCCGCGCCAGGGGCAAGCCGCTGCTGCTTGGGGGCCACTCGTTCGGAGGAAGGATGGCCTCTCACGCGGTGCTCGAACCGTCGCTCTCCGACGTTGCCGGTCTCGTGTTCTTCTCGTTCCCGCTGCATATGCCCGGCAAACCGTCGATCAAGCGTGCTGCGCACCTGCCCGACGTCACGCAGCCCATGCTGTTTCTCTCCGGAACGCGTGACAATATGGCCGAGGAAGACCAACTGGCCGCGGCCCTCGAAAACGTCGGCGAGGCGACGGTGCACAGGCTCTTTACCGGCGACCACAGCTTCAAAATCCTGAAGCGCACGCGCAAGGACGCCGAGGACATTTACGTCGAGGCGGCACGCGTCGCCGCGGAGTGGCTGGACGCGAAGGGCATCTGACGGACCGGGGCGCCGGCGGTATGATGGCCACCGAACTGACCAGCGGTGAGCACACTCATGTACGACCTCGTCGTAAAGAACGGAACGATTGTTGACGGATCCGGCATGCCCGGATTCCGGGCCGACGTCGGCATCATTGACGGACGTATCGCAAACATCGGAAGGATTCGCGAAGCGGCGGCTTCGACCATCGACGCCGAGGGCCACATCGTTGCGCCGGGCTTCATCGACGGCCATACGCACATGGACGCACAGGTTGCCTGGGACCCTCTGGGCAGTTGTTCCTGCTGGCACGGGGTGACAAGCGTCGTGATGGGCAATTGCGGCTTCTCCCTCGCACCGTGCGCGGAGCCGGACAAAGGCATGGTCATGCGCAACCTCGAGCGCGCCGAGGACATCTCCCCGGTCGCGATGGAAGCCGGGATCAACTGGACCTGGGAGACCTACGCCGATTACCTGGACACCGTCGAAGGACTGCCCAAGGGCATCAACTACGCCGGCTACGTCGGGCACTCCGCGTTGCGCACGTACGTCATGGGCGAGCGGGCCTTCGAGGAGGAAGCGACGCCAGACGATCTCGAGGCGATGGGCCGCGAGGTTGCGAACGCCATTCGTGCAGGGGCGATCGGCTTTTCGACATCCCGCACGCCGAACCACGAAACGGCTGACCGCCGGCCGGTCGCAAGCCGCCTGGCAAGCTGGGACGAGGTCCGGCATCTGGTCGGGGTGATGGGAGACCTGAACGCCGGGGTCTTCGAGATCGCCGGTGAACAGGTCGGACGCGACCCGGACCGGATCCGCGACTACTTCGACAGACTCAAGGCGCTGGCAGTCGATACAGGCCGGCCCGTGACCTGGGGCATGTTCGGCACCCGCCGCGCGCCGGACTACTGGCGCCAGTACTTCGACCTCCTCGACGAGGTCGCCGAGGCAGGCGGTCGGATGTTCGCCCAGGTGCACTCCCGTGCACTGAACGTGCTGTTGTCCTTCCGCTCGACCATGCCATTCGACACCTGGGAGCTGTGGAGCGAGATCAGGGAGAAGCCGCTCGACGCCCAGCGCGCCGCGTACAGCGACCCGTCGACCCGCGCCCGGCTCGTTGAGATCGCGAGCCGCCCGTACGACGGACCGCGCCGGATCGGCACCGAGGCGCGCGCACCCGACTACGATTGGCTCTTCCCGCTGGAGACCATTGCCGGCCCGCATCGCTCGGTCGCCAGCATTGCCGCGGAGCGCGGCATCCATCCCGTCGAAGTCCTGCTCGACATGGCGATGGAGACGGACTTCAACATGTTCTTCATGCAGCCCATTGCCAACGAAGACGACGATCACGTCCTCGAAATGATGAAACATCCGCGCTCGGTCGTGACGTTTTCGGATTCTGGCGCGCACGTGTCCCAAATCATGGACTCGTCGCTCCAGACCCACCTGTTCGCGCATTGGGTACGCGACCGGCAGGCGCTCACAGTCGAAGAAGCCGTGCGTCAGGTCACGCTCATTCCCGCGACCTACTGGGGACTCAGCGGACGGGGCCAGATCAGGGAGGGCTTCGCCGCCGATCTCACGATCTTCGACCCGGCGACCATCGAGCCGCTGATGCCGGAGATCGTGCACGACCTCCCGGCGGGCGCGCGCCGGCTGATGCAGAAGTCACGCGGAATTCTCGCAACTGTCGTCAACGGTGGCGTGCTGATGCGCGGCAACGAGCACACCGGCGCACTACCGGGGCAGCTTCTGCGCGGCCCGCTCGCCGCCTCGCGCTGAGGGTCTTTCCGCCTCTGACCGTGCGGTTCAGTTGTTGGCGCCGGTCGGAATGTCCGTGAACGGGACGCCCTTGTCCGGGCGGATGTCCTGCGGGAGTCCCAGCACGCGTTCAGCGATGATGTTCAGCATGATCTCGTCCGTGCCGCCCGCAATGCGGAGGCCCGGGATGGACATGTAAGCATCGAGGAACGCGTTCGCGTCCGAGTTCGCAACGCCCGCCATGTCGAGCAGGTCGATGCAGAACGACGCAATGTCCTGCGATTGTTTGGCGCCGACAAGTTTGCCGATGGAGTTCTCCGGGCCTGGCGTTTCACCACGGGACAGCGCGGACTGTGTGCGCGCGTTCGTGTACTCGAGGCCGGCTTCCCGGCAGTACCAGGTCGCCAGTTGTGCGCGAACCGCCCGGTCGTCAATCGCGGGACCGGTAGCAAGTTCGGTGTTGTATGCAAGCTCGAACGCGCTTTCGAAGCCCAGTCCGCCGCCACCGCCAATCGAAGCGCGTTCGTTCATGAGCGTCGTGATGGAGACTTTCCAGCCCTCTCCGGGCGCACCAAGTCGCTGCGCGTCGGGAATGCGCACGTCGGTGAAGTACACCTCGTTGAAGTGGGATTCGCCGCTGATCTGCTTGATCGGCTTGACCTCGATGCCCGGCGACTTCATGTCGAGGAAGAAGTACGTGAGACCCTGGTGTTTCGGCACGTCCGGGTCGCTGCGTGTCACGAGGATCGCAAAATCGCTGTAGTGGGCACCACTGGTCCAGATTTTCTGGCCGTTGATGACCCAGTCGTCCCCGTCCCTGATCGCACGGGTGCGGAGTGCCGCGAGATCGGAGCCGCCGGCGGGCTCACTGAAGAGCTGACACCAGATTTCCTCACCGCTCGCGAGCTTCGGCAGAAAACGCGCCTTCTGCTCGTCGTTGGCGTACGCCATCATCGTCGGTGCGGCCATGCCCTGCCCGATTCCAAACGGGCTGCTGGTCACGGACCACCCGGATTCTTCCGATGCGAAGATCGATGCCTCGACAGAACTGAGGCCCTGGCCGCCGTATTCTTTCGGCCACGTGAGGCAGGCCCAGCCCGCTTCGTATTTGGCGAACTGCCAGCGCTTTGCCGCGGTCAGCATGTCCGCTTCGCTGTCGTCCGGCCCGGCGTGATATTCGAACGCGGGCGCGTTCTCGGCAAGCCATGCACGCGCTTTGGCGCGGAAGTCTGCTTCGGCAGGTGAGTCGCTGAAATCCATGGTGTGTCTCCGCTCGGCTACCGTGAATGTTAACTGTCGGGAAGCCGGCCGTCGCGCCCCGGAGGTGACCGGGCGGGCGAGCGCCTCACTCTGCTTCGGCTTCGGCTTCGAGCGTTTCCCAGCGTTCGTACAGCACCTGCAACTCGGACTCGAGAGCCTCCTTCGCGGAGAAGACCTTCTGCTGTTCGGTGTGCGGCTGTTGATAGAAGCCGGGCTCGCCCATCTGCTCCTCGAGCGCAGCGATCCGCTCTTCGATCGCTTCGATCCGGCCGGGGAGCCGTTCGAGTTCCCGGGCGGCGGCCCTCGCGACTTTGCGTGCCGCGCGATCCTGCCGCGGTGCGCTGGCCTTGTCCGGCGCTTCGGCGGCGGACCGCACCGCGCCGGTCACCTGGAACCCCGGCATACTGTCTGCGGGGAACGTCCCTCCGGACCGCAGCCAGTCGGTGTAGCCTCCCACGTGCTGGACAACGCCTCCGACGCCGTCCAGTACCAGGATCGAATCCACGACGTTGTCCAGGAAGGCCCGGTCGTGGGTGACCAGCAGCACGGTGCCGGAATACTCGAGGAGCAGTTGTTCGAGGAGTTCCAGACTGTCGACATCCAGATCGTTCGTCGGCTCGTCGAGCACCAGCAGATTGGCCGGCAACGAAAAGAGCCGTGCGAGCAGCAAACGGTTCTGCTCGCCGCCGGACAGGACCCGGACCGGGGCCCGCGCCTGGTCGCCCGTGAACATGAAGCTCCGGAGGTAGGTGACGGCATGGATATCGCGATTGTTGATGGTGACGTATTCGCGGCCGTCCGCAATGGTGTCCGCGACGCTCTTCTCCGGGTCAAGGCTGGAGCGTTGCTGATCGTAGTAGGCATGTTCGAGTCGGGTGCCTGACCTGACCTGCCCTGCATCGGGAGTCAGTTCGCCGAGCAGCAGGCGAATCAACGTCGACTTTCCGGCACCGTTCGCCCCAACCAGACCAATCCTGTCGCCGCGCCGGATCGTGAGATCGAGATTTCGGATGACCCTGTGGTCACCCATGGCCTTGCTCACACCCTCGAACTCCTTGACGACTGTCCCTGAGCGCGCCCCCGCGTCCATTTCGAGTTGCAGTACACCTCGCTGGCGTCGTTCCGCACGACGCGCACGCAAGGTGTCCAGCATGCGTACCCGCCCCTCGTTGCGGGTCCGGCGCGCCTTGACGCCGCTGCGCAGCCACGCTTCCTCCTCGGCGAGCCGGGCATCGAGGCGGCGTTCCTGAGCGGCGAGCACTTCATCGTCGTGGTTACGGCGTTCAACGAACGTGGAATAACCGCAGGCGTAGCGGCGCAGGTGTCCTAGCCCGATGTCGACGAAAACGTTGCCGACCGAGCGCATGAGTTCCCTGTCGTGCGTGATGAAGACGAGCGTGCCCTCGAATTCGAGCAGTTCACGTTCGAGCCACTGGACCGTGGGGATGTCGAGATGGTTGGTTGGCTCGTCGAGTAACCAGACGTTCGGGCGAACCACGAGCGAGCGGGCTATTGCGATGCGCTTGCGCCACCCACCTGACAATTCGGCTAGTTTCGCGTCTGCCGGGAGGCTGAGGCGCGAGATCACTGACTGGATTTCGTAGTCGAGCGCCCAGCCGTCGGTCCTTTCGATCTCCTGCTGCAGTTCCGCCATTCGGTCGGCGGCACCCAGTTCGTCCAGTTGCTCGGCAAGCCGGCGGTACTCGGACAGTTGAGCGCCGCGGTCGGCAACCCCCGCCGCGACGGCATCGTAGACGCTGACGTCGGTTCCGGCAGGGAGTGTCTGTTCCAGACTGGCAATCCGTACCGTTTCGCCGCGCCAGACCGTGCCCTGATCCGGCTCGATCGCGCCCGCCAGCACCCGCAGCAGCGTACTCTTGCCGCTGCCGTTGCGGCCGGTGATGCAAACGCGTTCGCCGGCACCAATGCTGAAGTCGACGCCGCTCAGCACGACGTCTTCACCAAACTGCACGGTGAGGTCGGCGACTGCGAGGACGGGCTTCTGGGCCATTGCGGAACAGGATAGTGGACGCGGTGCGCAGTCTAGCCCGGATTATTCGTGAAAGGCGGTTTTCGACCAACAGGCCCTTCAGGAAGGCCATTCGATTGGGTGACAAGATGGCCTCGGCTTTTCCGGGTTTCCGACCCGTTCACCTCCTTCTTTTCGCCCGCTTCATGAATAGTCGCTGCCTGGCAGCGATAGGCCCGATGCCTTTCGGGATTACAATCCGCCCGCCTGTTACAGGATCAGACACCAACATGAACGATACGACTCGACCGCCGCTTGCGGGCATCAGGATTCTGGATTTCTCGAGGGTCATTGCCGGACCGCTCGCTACGCAGCAGCTCGCCGACCTTGGGGCAACTGTCATCAAAGTGGAGAACCCTGTCACCGGCGACGAGGTGCGCGGCGTCGACGCCAACGGTGAACCGGCGCGCAGTCCGTTCTTCATCGCGTTCAACCGCAGCAAACAAAGTGTCGCCATTGACCTCAGGAGCGCCGCCGGTCAGGCCCTGGCCCGCGATCTCGCAACCAGGTGCGATGTGCTGGTGCAGAACTACCGACCGGGCGTCATGGAGCGTTTTGGCCTCGATCACACAGCCCTTGAAGCGCTCAACCCAAGCCTTGTCTACGTGTCCGTGTCCGCCTACGGAGAACACACCACAATGCGCACCCGCCCCGGTTTCGACCCCGTCTTGCAGGCGGAATCCGGAATGATGGAACTGACCGGTGAGCCGGACGGTCCGCCGATGCGCACGGCGCTGTCACTGATTGACACACTCACGGCTGCGCACCTCACGACGGCGGTATTGGCCGCCCTGATGTCTCGCGCCGACACCGGTCGTGGTGACTACATCGACCTCGCGCTGATGGATACCGCGATGGCGGCCCTGGGCAACATGGGCTCGACGTGGCTGGCGACGGGAACGGTCCCACAGCGCGCTGGCAACAATCACATTCACTCGACGCCAAACGGTCTGTTCCGCACGGCGACGGAGCCCATGTACATCGCGGTCGGCTCAAACCGACTCTTTGGCGAGCTGTGCAGCATCCTGGGTACGCCCGGGCTGGCCGAAGAAGAACGTTTCGCGACGCCCGGCGCCAGACTTTCGCACCGCGACGAACTCCGCGACACCCTTGAGGCTCGACTGATGACGGAACCCGCCGACCATTGGGTGCCCCTCATGCGGGACCTCCCCGCCGGCAAGGTGAGGACGCTGGACGCGGCATACGGCTCACCCGAGGTGGCCGAGCGCGACCTCGTACACCACATCGATGACGGCGACGAAGCGTTTGCCCTGGTCCGGTCGCCGTTTCAGTTCAGACAGACGCCAGTGGCGCAGTTCGCACCGCCACCGCGGTTGGGCGAGCACACGCGGAGCGCGCTGCGGGAGTTGCTCGGTTTGACTGACCAGGAAGTGGACGAACTCGCGGAGGCG
This sequence comes from Gammaproteobacteria bacterium, assembly GCA_002728675.1. Classification (GTDB taxonomy): domain Bacteria; phylum Pseudomonadota; class Gammaproteobacteria; order Pseudomonadales; family Azotimanducaceae. The sequence goes on along the minus strand of PBVL01000029.1, from coordinate 40,485 downwards.
GGCACGATCCGCTGCACCTGAGCAGGTCTCAGTCGGCAGAATCGGCAAGTTCGTGAAGCCAGCTGAGCGCCTTCTCCTCATGGCGGAACACCCGGCTCTCCAGACCGCGCTGACTTCGATACACCTCGAGCGTCCGGAGCGTGCCAAAACTGATGTCGTCACTCGTCAGGAGCGCAAGTCGCCCGGGACCGCTGACCCTGCGTGCGTGGCCACACGCTGGATCTCTTCCCGGCTCAGACTGATGCCTGTGCGAAGGTCCCAAAGGCGTCTCCGCGACTTGTAGGTCGCCGCCTCGTCAATGGCTGAAACGATTTCCACCAATGTCGGCAGACTGTCTGCGGTTACAACCACCAGGCCCGAATCCGTGGGCACAACATGCAGGGCCAAATCTCCCCCTTGGCCGGCCCCGAAGGCCGGCGCGTTTCAAACGGCTTCCGTGCCGGTAAACGCAAGTTCCTCGGTACTGCACACGAATCGTACCGGCGAGAACGTGACGGACTCTGATGCGACGGTTGCGGCGATCTCACGCGCGGGCAGCAACAGTTCGTGGCCCAATGCAATGGGATCAAAGACATGCAGTCGCGGGTCCACGCGCTCGACCCGGGTAGCGGTGTGATGCGCCTCGACCTGAATCAGTCGGGGGCCCTTCGGCGTATGCGCGATGTTCATCGTGCCCGTGTACTGAACGTCGCTATCGCCCATTGGTTCAGGATCGATCCCGGAGGCCTCGAGGACGACGTCGCCATCAAGACTCGCGGCGCCCTCCACACCGTCATAGCTCGCCCTCAACGCAACATCACCCGTCCGCGCGGGAAATCCCCACGCCGACCGCAGGCGATCGGTCACTTCCGGCACGTTGCAGATCACGCGGGTCGTAAAGCCCCGTGCCCGGACTCCGCTGCGGCATGAGACCCGCACGAGCGCGAGGGTAAACGCGCCGAGCGGGGATTCGCCTACATCCCAGAACTGGATCGTCAGCGCCGCAGGAATGGTTGGGTGCAGACTGGGCGGCAGCAGCGCCTCCCGCGAGACGTTGCGCATCTCTGCAGACAGTTGAAAACACGTGACCTCTTGAAGGACGGTCGGTTCGGGGTCGAATCCGTCGATCGTCGGTGCGTCGGCAAGGAGTGCCCCGACGTCCGCTGTACCAAGCAGCATCAGGCGCCCCCCGCAGCAAAGTCGATCGACCGAACGACGGTTGGCGCGAAGACGGGCGCCGCGCGCTCCTCCGCGGTCCGGAACTGTGGCATGACCTCTTCCGCAAACAGTCTGAGGCTCGCGAGCACCTGTTCCTGAGGGATCATTTCCATCGCGTTCAGCAGGAAGTTGATGCCCGTGACGCCGATGTCCTCCCAGCGTTTGATCGTGCGAATGAGATGGTCCGGGTCACCCACGCCCACCCCTTCGGGAAGTCCTTTTGCGACGCTCGGGTTGTCTGCTGGCGGCTTCTTCGCTTTCATTCCCGCGCCAGCGTTGCCAAGCGTCTGATATGCGCGTGTCGGGTACGCTTCGCGAGTCCAGTAGAGGTGGGAATTCGCAACGTTGAACGCCGTCACCATTGGTACGCCCGCGTCCCTCGCCTGCCGGTAGTCCTCGTGGCAGTAGAGGAAATTCATGGTGTGAACTTGATCGTTGATCACACCGCCTACGGGGTCGCATTCGCGGATTCGGCGGTGGTACTCCTTCGTTCGGCGCTCCTGCTCTTCGTAACCCGCAGCCGATACGCCGAGACACCCAAGCCCCCGGTCGGCAGCATCCAGCTCTGTCCCCGGTGACGTCACTGTGACCCACATCGGCGGATGAGGATCCTGGTAGGGTTTGGGCAGGACGTTCCGCGAGGGCATCGAGAACGCCTTGCCCTCCCATTCAAACTCATCCTGTGTCCACATCTGCGGCAGCACGCGGCAGAACTCGTCCCAGGTCTTCTTGGTGTCGTCCGGGTTGACCTCGAACCCACCGAGTTCGGTCCACGTCGACGAACGGGCGGTGCCAAACTCCAGTCGACCGCGAGACAGGATGTCGAGCGCAGCGGCGCGTTCAGCAACCCGGATGGGATGGTTCATCTCGGGGACGCACACGACCGCGCCGTGTCCCACCCGAATGCGCTGTGTCTGCGCGGCAACCGCCGTCAGAAAGACCTCCGGTGACGAGCAGTGCGAATACTCTTCGAGGAAGTGGTGCTCGACCGCCCAGACGTGGTCGAAGCCGAGCGCGTCGGCAAGCCGGCACTGCTCGAGCGCGTTGTGGTAGACGGCCGCTTCGTTTTCACGTGTGAACGGGCGCGGTGTCGAGAGTTCGAAGAAGATCCCGAATTTCACGTATCTGTCCCCTGCTGTGTCAGGTCTTGAGTGCTGCGGCCCGGGCCGTGGGCGCGAGGTCCGCACCACCGCTCTCCGCGTAGGTCCGGACGATCCGGCGCATTGCGGGGCTCCAGAATCGCGTGATGTGATCCAGCACGCGCGCGGTGGCTTCGTCTTCATCGGCCCACGCGAAATTTGCCGCAATCTGATTCAGCATCCGTACCGTGTGTTCCTGCTGCTGACTCAACGCGGACCCGTCCGAAACCTTTCGGGCCGAGTGTACACCTTGAACTGCCTGCCTCGCGCAAAGCCGACCAGTGTCATGCCGACGGTCTCTGCGGTCTGCACCGCGAGCGATGTCGGCGCGGACACCGCGACGAGCATCTCGACGCGCATCGTTGCTGCCTTGAGGACCATCTCGTAACTCGCACGGCTGGATATCACGGCGAACCCGTCGCGCGACGTCCCGCGGGCACGGGCGCCGAGGAGTTTGTCCAGCGCGTTGTGACGACCCACGTCTTCCCGGGCAAGCTGCAGGTTGCCATCCGGACCAATCCACGCGGCGACGTGAACGGAACCTGTCTCGGCTCGCATGGGTTGCGCGTCGATCAGCTGCGCAAGACTACCTGGCACGACCTTCGGGTCGAGGTGAATCGTCGAGGGGACAGGGTCGACCGCGCGCGTTGCCTGCTCCAGTGATTCGACGCCACACAGGCCACAGCCTGTCGCGCCCGCGAGCGTTCTGCGCCGGTCGGACAGCCGAGCGAAGGCGCGCGAAGTCAGTCTGACATCAATCGTGACGCCGAGCGCATCACGATCACCCACTTCGACGCCAAGCAGTTCGCCCGCGTCGGTCGCGATCGCCTCACTCAGCGTGAAGCCGTACGCAAAGTCTTCGAGGTCGCAGGGCGTTGCCAACAGGACAGCATGCGAGACGCCGTTGTACACGAGCGCAACGGGGACCTCGACCGCGACGCCGTCTTCCTCGTCGAGCAGCGCGTCCCCGTTCCAACGGCCGGCATTGAGCCTTGCGGTACCCGCCCCATCTGCAGAGTCGCGCAAGTGTCAGTCGACCGACGCAGCATCAAGGTACTGCTGCTGCAGTTTGTTGAAATCGACCTGCTGCTTCTGCCAGCTGGACGGCGAGGAAACTTTCGACACCTGGACGGCTGTGACCTTGTATTCAGGACAGTTTGTCGCCCAGTCCGAGTTGTCGGTCGTGATGACGTTCGCGCCGGACAGCGGATAGTGAAAGGTCGTGTAGACGACTCCCGGCTGCACCCGATCGGTAAGATGTGAGCGCAGCACCGTATCCCCCTGACGACTCTGGATCCCCACCCAGTCGCCTTCGACAATGCCGCGGTCTTCGGCGTCCGCCGGATTGATTTCGAGGCGGTCCTCCTCGTGCCACTGCACATTTTCGGTCCGCCGGGTCTGTGCGCCGACGTTGTATTGCGTCAATGTCCTTCCCGTCGTGAGCAACATCGGAAAGCGCCGGTTGACCTTCTCATCGGTGGCCACGAAATCGGTGACTGCAAACAGACCTTCACCGCGTACGAACGTGTCGACATGCATCGTCGGCGTGCCGGATGGTGCGCCGTCGTTGCAGGGCCACTGAATACTCCCCTCCTCATCGAGGCGCTCGTACGAGACGCCGTGGAAGGTCGGCGTGAGCCCTGCGATCTCGGCCATGATCTACGACGGATGGCTGTAGTCCCAGGTGCAGCCGAGCGCGTTCGCGAGCGCCTGCGTCGCCTGCCAGTCCTGTTTGCCCGAGATCGGTTCGATGACCTTGCGTACGCGTGAAATCCGGCGCTCGGCGTTGGTGAACGTGCCGTCCTTTTCGAGGAACGTCGCACCCGGCAGGAACACGTGGGCAAAACGTGCGGTCTCGTTCAGGAAGATGTCCTGCACGATCAGGCAGTCGAGGGACGACAGCGCCGCCTCGACATGCAGCGTGTTCGGATCGGACTGCGCGAAGTCTTCACCTTGGCAGTACAGCGCGCGGAAGTCGCCGTCGAGGGCGGCATCGAACATGTTGGGGATTCGCAGCCCGGGGGTGTCATCCAGGGAGACGTCCCAGGCATCTTCGAACAAGGCCCGCGTCGAGGCGTCCGAGATGTGGCGATAGCCCGGGAGTTCGTGCGGGAACGAACCCATGTCGCACGCGCCCTGCACGTTGTTCTGGCCTCGCAGCGGGTTCACCCCCACGCCCTCGCGCCCAAGGTTGCCGGTCAGCATCGCAAGATTTGCGATGCCCATCACGGTGGTTGAGCCCTGGCTGTGTTCGGTGACCCCAAGCCCGTAATAGACGGCTCCGTTGTCGGCCCCGGCGTACAGACGGGCTGCGGCGCGGACGTCGGCCGCAGGGACGCCGGTCGCCTCCTCGAGCGCCTCCGGGGAGTTCCGGGGTTCGAGGATGAAGTCCCGCCAGAGATCGAAAGCCGGTTTCTCGCAGCGTTCCGCGATGAAGGCGCGGTCTTCGAGTCCCTCTTCGACGATCGTGTGGGCAAGCGCGTTGATGAGTGCGACGTTGGTGCCCGGCCGCAGTGCCAGATGATAGTCGGCGCTGATGTGCGCGGAGCGCACGAGATCGATCCGACGCGGATCGATGACGATGAGCTTTGCCCCTTCGCGCAGGCGTTTCTTGAGGCGCGAGCCAAAAACCGGGTGCGCTTCGGTCGGGTTCGCGCCCATGACGATGACGACGTCGGCCTTCGCAACCGAACTGAATGCCTGCGTGCCCGCGGACTCCCCAAGCGTGGTCTTGAGCCCGTAGCCCGTTGGAGAATGACAGACCCGCGCGCAGGTATCGACGTTGTTGTTGCCGAAGGCGGTGCGCACGAGTTTCTGGACGAGGAACGTCTCCTCGTTGGTACAGCGCGAAGACGTGATGCCGCCAACGGACTTCACGCCGTGCTGCTTCTGAATGTCACGTATCCGTCCCGCCGCGAAGGTGATCGCCTCTGCCCACGACACTTTCCGCCAGGGTTCGTCGATCGAATCCCGGATCATCGGTTCGGTCACCCGGTCGCGGTGCGTCGCGTAGCCGTATGCGAACCGACCCTTGATACACGAGTGGCCGTCGTTGGCTTTGCCGTCTTTCCAGGGCGTCATGCGCACCAGTTGGTCGCCCTTCATCTCCGCCCGAAACGAGCAGCCCACACCGCAATAGCCGCAGGTCGTGACCGCGTAATGCTGGGGCGTGCCGTGCTCGGCGATCGACTTCTCCGACAGCGTGGCGGTCGGGCATGCGTCGACACAAGCACCGCAGGAGACACATTCCGAGTTAATGAACTCGATGCCACCCGGTGACACCCTGGACTCGAACCCCCGCCCCTCGATCGTCAGCGCGAAGGTACCCTGGACTTCCTCGCAGGCCCGCACACAGCGCGAACACACGATGCACTTCGATGGATCGAACGTGAAATAGGGATTGGAAGCGTCCTTTTCAGCGGCAAGGTGGTTAGCGCCGTCATCGCCATAGCGCACGTCCCGCAGCCCCACCTCGCCCGCGACGTCCTGCAGTTCGCAGTCGCCGTTGGTTGGGCAGGTCAGGCAGTCGAGCGGGTGGTCCGAAATGTAGAGTTCCATCACGTTCCGACGCAGCTTCGCGAGGGGCTCGGTCTGCGTGCGCACGACCATGCCTTCCGCGACCGGGGTCGTGCAGCTTGCCGGGTAGCCGCGCATGCCTTCGATCTCCACGAGGCAGAGGCGGCACGAACCGAACGCGTCGACGGCGTCGGTCGCGCAGAGCTTCGGCACCTTGATGCCAAGCTCGGCCGAGGCGCGCATGACGGAGGTGCCTTCAGGCACCGTGACCGGTGTGCCGTTGACGGTCAGAGTGACCGTCCGGTCACTCACCGGTGGCGCGGGAGTGCCGTAATCCTTCTGCGGAACGTAGTATTTGAGCATGTCGATAGCCTCCGTCGGCCATTTTGCCCCACAGGGGCGCCTCTGACACGTCTCGCTTCAGCGCGCCAATTCGTCCGAAAAATGTGCGAGGACACTGCGCACGGGGTTCGGTGTGAGCCCGCCCATCGCGCAGAGAGACGCCGCTTCCATGGTGTCGCAGAGATCCCGCAAAACGATGAGATTGGCTTCGGTGTCCTCACCCGCCCGCAGCCGATCCACGACTTCGACTCCGCGCACGGCGCCAATCCGGCAGGGTGTGCACTTGCCGCATGACTCCGCCGCGCAGAACTCGAACGCAAAGCGGGCCATCGCGCCCATGTCAGCCGTATCGTCGAACACGACAACGCCGCCGTGCCCCAGAAGACCGCCGATTTCCGCGATGTCTTCGTACCCCAGCGCTACGTCGAGGTCATCCCCTGCCAGGTAGCTGCCGAGCGGACCGCCTACCTGCACGGCCTTCAGCGGACGCCCGGAACGGGTCCCGCCGCCGTAGTCCGTGATCAGCTGACGCAGCGAGAGCCCGAACGGTGCCTCGACGAGGCCTCCGCGAAGCACGTTGCCGGCAAGCTGGAACGGCATGGTCCCGCGTGATCGGCCGACGCCGTAGTCCTGATACCGGGCGCCGCCTTCTGCGAGGATGGTTGTCGCCGCGGCAAGTGACAGCACGTTGTGCACGAGCGTCGGCTGCCCGAACAGCCCACTGATTGCGGGGAGCGGCGGTTTCGCACGGATGACCCCCCGTTTGCCTTCGAGACTCTCCAGCAACGACGTCTCTTCGCCGCAAATATAGGCGCCCGCCCCAACCCTCACTTCGATGTCGAACGCGGCGCCGCTGCCGAAGACGTCGGCGCCCAGCGCCCCGCATTCCCGCGCTCGGGCAAGCGCGTTGGTCAGCACGGTGGCTGCATCCGGATATTCGGAACGCAGATAGATGTAGCCCAGGGTGGCGCCGGTGGCGATTCCGGCAATCGTCATACCTTCGATGAGTTGCAGCGGGTCCGCTTCCATCAGCAGGCGATCGGCAAAGGTGCCGGAATCCCCTTCGTCGGCGTTACACACGATGTAGCGTTGGGCAGCGGGTTCGGCGGCGACCGTCCGCCACTTGATGTGCGCGGGGAATGCCGCGCCGCCCCGGCCGCGCAGACCCGATGCTTCGATTTCGTCGAGCGTTCCCGCAGGGCCAAGTTCGATCGCTCGTTTCAGCCCGTCAAAGCCGCCCAGCCGCGCGTAGTCGTCCGGGTCACCTGGAACGACCTCACCGGCGCGTGCAAACGTCACTCGCGTCTGGTCACGCAGGTACGCATGTTCATGCACGGGCCCGATGCAGGCCGCATGGGACATCGGCTCGGCGCTCGCGAGCGCTTCGATCAGTCCGGGTACATCGGCCTCAAGGATCGGGCCAAAGCCGACTACCGCGCCATTCAGGGTGACCTCGACCAGGGGTTCGAGGAAAAACAACCCACGACTGCCGCGTCGCACGACATCGTGCCCGGCGAGCGTCAGCAGATCTGCAACACGGTCGGCTCCCAACGCATTGGCGGTGGCGTCGGCAGGTACACTGACTTCCATCAGTTGACCTCCGCAAGCGAGAGCAGGCGTTCGGCGTCAGCCTGTGCGACGAGTCTTCCGTTCACCTCAGCGGTAGGGCCCACCGCGCAGTTGCCGAAGCAGTAGACAGTCTCGAGGGCCACGACCGACGCATCTTCAGCGCCAAATGTCGTTCCACAGGCGGCTTCCAGCGCACGGGCCACCGACTCCGCACCAACGGCCTGACACGCTTCCGCCCGACAGAGCCGGATGGTTGTTGGCGGCGGCGGCGTTGTCCTGAAATCGTGGTAGAACGACAGCACGCCGTGGACTTCCGCGCGCGAGATGTTGAATCCGTCTGCGAACACCTGCACTGCTTCCGCGGGCACGTACCCGAGCTGCAGTTGGGCTTCGCGCAGCGCCGGCAGCAAGCCTCCTGGCCTGTCGGCCCATGCCGCCACGACCTCGCATAACACCGGTTCGACCTCACTCGACACGCACACGCCCCAAAAAACCAATAGCGACAGCAGTATACATAAGCGCCCCGCTACCCCGGCCGGTGCCGCAGCCACGTGGTGCGCTGTTACACTGCGGACGCTTTTTTGCGACATCGGCGGGGAATCACATGAAAGTTGGCGTACTGCAGTTTTTCAGCTGGCCGGGCCGTCGGGGCGAACTGAGCGAAGTGTACGATCGCGCAATCGAACGCGTGCAGATCATGGACCAGAACGGATACGACGCCGTCTGGATTGCCGAGCACCATTTCAGCACCTACAGCGTCTGCCCGTCGATTCACATGATGGGCACTCACTTTGCTGCCCAAACGAAGAACCTGCGTATTGGTACCGGCGTGTCACTGGCCGCGTTCTACAACCCATTGCGGCTCGCGGAGGAGGTTGCCCTGCTCGACGTACTGTCCGGCGGACGCGTGAACTGGGGCGCGGGCCGCGGTTTCGACCCGAAAGAGTTCAGCGCGTTCGGCGTCGATCGTGAGGAGAGTTACCCGCGTTTCCGTGAAAACGTCGAGATTGTCCTCGAGGCGTGGCGCAGCGAGAAGCTGAACTACGCCGGCGAATATCACACCTACGAAGACGTGATGGTGCTGCCAAAACCCCTGCAGGACCCGCACCCACCGGTCTGGATGGCGGCATCGTCACCACCCGCCGTCGAGTGGGCGGGCAGCATGGGGCGCATGATCATGATGGATCCGCACTCGTCCATGGAGGCCATCGCGGAGAAGCAGGCGATGTACCTCGATGCGCGCGAGGCAGCAGGCCACGGACGCGAACTGCAGGACACGCCGGTTGCGCGGCTCCTCGCGATCGCACCCACGGCGGAAGCCGCAAGGGAAGTCGCCGAGAACGGCGCGCGGTGGACGACGGGCAGCTACGCCAAGGGCGGGCCGGTCGGCGGCAAGGACCCCGTTCAGCGCTACGTCGACGAGGTCATCATGTGGGGCACCCCTGAAGCGGTTGCCGACATGATTCTGGAGAATGCCGAAGCCGGCCATCTCAATTACCTGCTCTGCGCACCGTTGTCACAACAGAGCTTCACCCTGTTCAACGAGGAAGTGCTGCCCCGCATCATGTGACCCGGGGCGTCGCCGGACGAGGGTGGACTTTCATGCCCGGTCGGGCCGAGGCACACTAGCGGGCCGACCAACATTTCACAGGAGAACGTCTTGAGCGAACTCAGCGAATTCCGTGCGGACACGCGCGCCTGGCTCGAAGAGAACTGCCCGGCGAGCATGCGCACGCCGATGGTCGAAAACGAGATGATCAGTGGCGGAGCCAAGCACCGCAGTCCGAACCCCGACTCCTACGTGTGGCTCGAACGCATGGCCGGGCAGGGCTGGACCGTGCCCAACTGGCCTAAGGAGTACGGTGGTGCCGGGTTGTCGATGGAGGAATACGTGGTCCTCCTCGAGGAGATGTCGCGCATCAACGCGCGGACTCCGCTCACCGGCATGGGGACGATCATGATCGGGCCGACGCTGCTCGAGTACGGGACCGACGAGCAGAAGGAACGCCACCTCCCCCGGATTGCGAGCGGCGAAGTTCGCTGGTGCCAGGGCTACAGCGAGCCCGGCTCTGGCTCTGACCTTGCGAGCCTGCAGACCCGGGCCGTCGACGAGGGCGATCATTACCGCATCAACGGCCAGAAAATCTGGACCTCGGGCGCCAACTTCGCCGACTGGATTTTCTGTCTTGTCCGCACAGACCCGGATGCCCCGAAACACGAAGGCATCAGTTTCATGCTCTTCAACATGGATCAGCCCGGCGTGACGGTGAAGCCAATCCGGCTGATCAGCGGGTCTTCACCCTTCTGCGAGACGTTCTTCGACGATGCGATCGCGGAGAAAGGGAATGTCGTGCACCGGGTGAATCAGGGCTGGACGGTTGCCAAGCGCCTGCTCCAGCACGAGCGCTCCGGCATCCACACGATGGCCGCGGCCGCGACCGCCACCAAACGCGCGCAGACCGGCATGACCCTGCCGGAAGCTGCCAAACACTATCTTGCCGACGACTCAGGATCGATCAGCGATGCCACGTTGCGCGACGAGATCACGCAGCACGGCATGAACGAACGGTCGCTCTCGCTCACGCAGCGGCGCACGGTCGAGGAGTCGGAGGGTGGTACCCCCGGCGCCGCGACGTCGATATTCAAGTTCTATGGCGCGGAAGTCCGCAAGACCCAGCTCGAACTGCAACTCAAGGTACGCGGCACCCAGTCTCTCGGCTGGGAAGGTGACGATCTGTTCACGCAGGAGGAGCGGGAACTGACCCGCAACTGGCTGGGGTCGAAAGCCGGCTCCATCGCCGGCGGCTCGAATGAGGTGCAGCTCAACATCCTCGCCAAACGCGTGCTGAGCCTGCCCGACTGATGACCAACTCGATCGACTACGGCAAGGTTGGCGCGTTCTTCTACACGCTGAGGGACGAGGCGGGAGAGGAACTCGAAAACAACCGCGAGGATGGACCCATGGCCTATCTCCACGGTAAGCGGAACATCCTGCTGGCGCTCGAGGACGCGCTCGCGGGCAAACAGGTGGGCGACTCGCTCAGCGTGACGCTGCCGCCCGAGAAAGCCTACGGCCAGCGTGACGACACCGCCCTGACCCGCATCTCGAAAAAACGTCTGAACCTGAAACCGGCGAAGCTCAGGCCAGGTGCAATGGTCAGGATCGAGACGGCACAGGGCATGCGCGACGCGACCATCGTGAAGGTCGGCAAGTTCAACGTCGACATCGATGCGAATCACCCGTTGGCGGGCAAGACGGTCACGTTCGAGATCGACATCGAAGCCGTCCGCGTTGCAACCCAGGACGAACTCGCCCACGGGCACGCGCACGGGATGGACGGAGCGGCGCATCACCACGACTGACGCAGACCCGCGGGCGCCGATGCCCGCCAAACGGCTGGTTGCCTATGCGAGCCGCCTGTCCGCTGGCGCCGGGGAGACCGTGGACATCATGGTGAGCTCGGAGGCGCCCCGGTACCGCGCGAGTCTCGTGCGGATCATCTCCGGAGATTCGCGACCGCGCGGCACGGGCTATGCCGAAGCGGCGGCTACGGCAGATTTCGACGGGGATTACCCAGGGCAAGTCCAGCCGATCATTCCTGGTTCATACGCGCGGCTCGGTGCCCTCCCGGCACTCGAGTCTGCAGCGTTCAGTTGCTGGCTGATGCCGACCATCGACAGCGGCGAGCAGACGCTGCTCACGACGCCCGACTGGCGCATCGTGCAGCGTGACACAAATCTTGCGCTGCAGCTGGACGGCAGCTGGTTCGAGGTTCCGGTGCAGCTCGAGCTCTGGCGCTGGTACCGCCTGCTCGTGGGAACGCACGCGGGCGCCTCGTTCGTTCAACTCGTCTCCGAACGGGTTGTGAGTTCGCCCGGCATCGAGGGACGCATCGAGGTTCCCGGACGTTTCACCGCCCGGGCAGGCGACTGGCTGCTCTGCTCCTCAGGCGACGGGGGCACCTGGAACGGTCGAATCGAGTCGCCGTGCATTGGTTCGGGTGAGGTTGACCCCGCCGACACGACCGGGTCACCCGTATTGGCGCCCATTGCCCGCTGGGACTTCGCGGCCGCGCTGACCCGCGACACGGTCCCGAACGCCCTGGGCGACGCGCATCCGGCGATGTTGCATCAGCAGCCCACGCGCGCCGTGACCGGCGTCCGTTGGGACGGCTCGGTACATCGCTACACGGATGACCCAGCACACTACGGTGCAGCCCACTTTCATGACGATGACCTGACGGACTGCAACTGGGACGTCAGCTTTCGGTGGACCATCCCCGACAGTCTGCATTCGGCTGTCTATGGCGTAAAACTCGTCGCTCTCGATGCGTCGGGTCAGCCCTCCCCCGCCGCTGAAGACGAGTTCATCCTGCCCATCTGCGTGACCGCGGCCCGGGCAAAGCGCGAACGGCTCGCGCTGCTCGTCTCGACGGCCACCTATCTGTCCTACGCCAACCAGCAGATGAGCCTGCGCCCCAGCGCAATCCTCAAGAACCCGCGCGCACGCAACACGTCCGACGCGTGGCTGCTGGAGCATCCGGAAATCGGACTGTCACAATACGACTATCACCGGGACGGCAGCGGCGTCCACTTCTCATCCCACCTGCGTCCGGTTCTGAACCTCGCTCCGAAAGTCCTGACCTGGGGATTTTGTGCTGACACCAACATCGTCGCCTGGCTCGAGGCCATCGATCAGCCCTATGACGTCGTCGCCGACGAGGATCTGCACCGGGACGGCGCTGCTGCACTCGAGGGCTACCGGACCATCCTCACCTGCAGCCACCCCGAATACCATTCGACGGAGATGCTGGACGGGATTGCCGCGTGGCTCGACGCGGGCGGACGTCTGATGTACCTCGGCGGTAACGGCTTCTACTGGCGGGTCGCATTTCACCCCGACAAGCCGGGTCTCATGGAAGTTCGGCGCGCGGAGGACGGCACTCGCGCGTGGATTTCACGCCCTGGTGAGTACTACCACCAGTTCACGGGGGAGTACGGCGGGCTGTGGCGGCGGATTGGGCGGCCCCCGAACCAGCTTGTCGGCATTGGCTTTGCAGCGCAGGGATTCGACGGCGGCACGTATTACGAACTCCAGGACGGTGCACGGGACGCGCGTGCCTCCTTCATCCTCGAGGGACTCGAGGAGGGTCCGCATATCGGCACCTATGGCACCCAGGCAGGCGGCGCCGCGGGCGAAGAAATCGACCGCTGGGACCCGGAACTCGGGTCACCCGCTCATGCGCTCGTCATCGCGTCCTCACGGGAACACAGACCGGGCATGCTGCGGACGATCGAAGAGGTACACATGACGGGGTCGAACGGATCCGACGACGACGTCCGGGCTGACATCACGTTCTTCGAGACCCCATCGGGGGGCGCGGTGTTTTCGACCGGAAGCATTTCCTACGCCGGCTCCCTCAGCCCCAACGACTATCAGAATGACATTGCGCGGCTGACGGGCAACGTGCTGAAGCGATTCCTCGACTCCGAGCCATTCACGTTCCCGGACTCCTGAGCGACTCAGCCCCGTACGCAAAAGCATGCGGTCTGCTACCTGTCCTGCCTTGGCTGGGGGCTGATCGCGGCCTGCATCATGTGGCTGGGTGCAGAGACGTTTGTCGGCTGGATCAACGACGACCCGGAACTCGTCAGCACCGCGACCCTGTTTCTCGCGATTGTGCCGATCAGCATTGACTTCATGGGAATGCTCAACGTCGCAATCACTGCTTCAACGCCGTCCGCCGGCCAATGCCGGCGTTGATCCCGTCTCTTGCACGGCTCCTCGTCGTGTACGTCCCGCTCGCCCTGCTGGGTGATAATCTGTTCGGATTCGTCGGCATTTTCGGCGCGATTGCGGCCGCGAACATCCTCATGGGGATCCCGGGCTGGCGCTGGAACGCGGCAACCCTGGACCGAGAGCAAGCCGCTATCGAGGCAGTTCCTGCTGCTGCCCGATGACGCTTCGGAGGAACGTCAGCCCGGCGTCCACCTGTTCGAGGCTGATGAACTCGTCGGGCTGGTGAGCCTGATCGATACTGCCCGGGCCGCACATGACGACCGAGAAGCCCTCCTCCTGGAACTGACCGCATTCGGCGGCAAAAGGGACAACTCCGGAATCGTTACGGCCGGTCAGCTGACGCAGCATGGCCACGGCCGGTTCGTCCTCGTCCACCGCGAACGACGGCACGTCTGACGTGACGTCGAAGTCGATTCCGGTGTTCGGCTGGATCGCGTGCATCATGGGTTCGAGCACCTCGCGGGCGTAGCGCTCGAGTTCGTCGAAGAAGTCGCGGGCAGAGACACCGGGAACCGAACGGATGTCGGCTTCGAAGTGACAGTCCTTGGACGTGATGTTGTGTGCCGTACCTCCGTGAATCACGCCGCAGTGCAAGGTCGTGAATGCCGGCTCGAACCGCTCGTCGAGGTCTCCGCCCGCGGCCAGTGCGGCCTGCTTTTCAGCCATCCAGTTGACGAGCCGCGCCGCGTACATGATTGCGGGCACCCCTCGCTGCTGCTGACTCGAGTGCGCCTCGTAGCCCCGCACATGGGAGCGAAAGTGCAGAATACCCTTGTGGCCGGTGACGATCTGCATGCTGGTGGGTTCGCCCACGATGACCGCTCTCGGCTCCGGCACGTTGGCCCGGATTGCCCTGATCATCCGCGGTGCCCCGACGCAGCCAACCTCTTCATCGTACGAAAACGCAAAGTGGATCGGGCGGCGCAGGCGCTGCATTTCCGGGACGAGGGAGAGCGCCAGCGCACAGAACCCCTTCATGTCGCACGTGCCGCGGCCGAACATGCGGCCGTCGCGCACCTCCGGCGCGAACGGGTCGCTGCTCCAGTCCTGTCCATCGATCGGGACGACATCGGTGTGTCCCGACAGGACGATGCCGCCTGGTTCTTCGGGGCCAATTGTTGCGTACAGATTCGCTTTCCCGCCGTCATCGCTACGGACGAGGTGGGCCTCGAAGCCGTACCCATCGAGGTAGTTGGCGACGAAATCGATCAGGTCGAGGTTCGAGTCCCGGGAGACCGTCGGAATCCCCACCAGGCGGCCAATCATGTCGTGGGGCGTAAGCTCAGCCATCCGGGTTTCCGATCATTGATGCGGCCCGGATCGTAGCACGGCACATGCGTGATCCTGCTGCGTGACGCCTGCTGGCGAACCGACGGTGCCAGTCAGCCGTCAGCGGCCCTTCCAGACCGGGTCACGTTTCTCGAGGAACGCCGAGATCCCCTCGTGCTTGTCGTCGGTCTGAACGAGGGCGGCCTGCGCGAATTTCTCGAGGGCGAGTCCCGTCGCGAGCGAACCTTCCATGCCGGCGTTGACCATGGCCTTCATGAACTGCGGGACGAAGGGCGCGAAGCCGGCCAGGTGGGACGCCATTTTGCGCACCTCGTCCATCAGCGCGTCCGGTTCGACGAGCCGCGTGACGAGTCCAATCCGCAGCGCGTGATCCGCGTCGATCGGCTCACCCATCAGGAGCATCTCCATGCCCCAGCCGCGTCCGACAATGCGCGGCAGGCGCGCCGTGGCACCGCCGCCGGGGATGATCCCGATCTTGCCTTCGGGGGTCGCGAATCTGGAACGCGGGGTCGCAATCCGGAGATCACAGCCAAGGGCGATCTCGAGACCGCCGCCCATGCAGATGCCGTCGATGGCGGCGATCGAGGGTTTGGGGGTCCGTTCGAGTTGATCAGCCAGGCCCTGGACGATGGGTTCGAGACTCTTGCGCAGATCTCGGTGTTTGACCTCGTTCAGATCCGAACCCGAGGCGAACGCGCGTCCTCCGGCGCCGGTGATGCAGATCACGCGGATCTCATCGTTCGTGGCCGCTACCGTGACCGCGCTGTGAAGTTCTTCGAGCGTTCCAAGAGAAATGGCGTTGTGTTTCTCAGGCCTGTTGATCGTGATGATCGCCAGATGTGACTCTTCGACGTATGTCAGGTTTTCGTAGCTGGCCACGGGCAACACGTCCTCTCGCGGGATAAGCGGCCGCGCATCATACACCCGCCCGGACCCTCCGGTCCCCAGATCGGGCCAGGTGTTGAGTGACACACCACACTTGGGGCGCCGCGAATCCAGTACAATCCCGCGACCCTCATTGCGACAGCGAGCACGTCATGAGCGTGCACAAGGCCTTCGTTGGTACCTACACGCGGCGAGATGCCGAAGGCATCTATGCCGCGACATTCGACGACGAGACCGGCGCTTTCGAACTGGGCTACCTGGCCGCAGCCCTGCCGAATCCGTCATATCTCGCACAGGCCGGCAACCACGTCTATGCGGTCCTGGAGGACGAGCAAGGCGAAGTTGCGGCGCTCCGCCGTGACGGGAACACGCTCACCCTGCTGAACCGCAAGCCGTCCATGGGCTCGCACCCATGCCATATCTCGGTCGTTGCTGACCGCGTTGCGGTGGCGAACTACAGCAGCGGATCCGTCACGCTCCTGACCAGGAGCTCCGACGGCGCGCTCGGCGACATCTGCAGCGTCGAGCAGCACGCGGGCCACGGACCCAACGCGCGGCGCCAGAGCGGGCCGCACGCTCACATGGTCTACCCCGACCCCTGGGCAAAGCGACTGTTCGTGCCGGATCTGGGCTGCGACCGTCTCTATCGCTACGGCATCGAGCGCGGGGTCCTTCAACTCGAAGGCTTCACCGGGTTGCCCGCAGGCGCCGGGCCCCGCCATGTCGTGGCCCATCCGACGCTGCGGGGCACGTACTACGTCATCAATGAACTCGACAACACGATCGTCAGGGTCGCACCGGGAAACGACGGACGGTTTGCCGTCGAGTCGTCCGTTGCGACGCTCCCCGATGACGCTGCCGTCGCAAGCGCGACCGCGGCGCTCCGCATTCACCGCAACGGGCACCGCCTCTACGCGACGAACAGGGGTGCTGACAGCATTGTGGCGGTGACGCTCGACCGCGACGGCGCCTTCGGTTCCCGGACCCTTGTGCCAACGCTGGGGGAACATCCCCGTGACCTGACGCTCGATCCGTCGGCGTCATGGCTGCTCGCCGCCAACCAGGACAGTGACACGGTGACCGTTTACGCGCTGGAAGACGGACTGCCGGTCAATGCCAGCGCAAAGACAACGCGGGTTCCGACTCCGGTCTGCATCCTGTTCACCCATGAGGCGCACTCTTGACCAACACGAGGCCGATGGAAGGACGCGGGTTTCTCGACGCCATCGAGCGGATCGGTAATCGTCTGCCCGACCCCGCCCTGCTCTTCTTTTGCCTGTTGATCGTCGTCTGGCTGGCGTCAGCGCTGTTTGCCCAGTTCGACTACACGCATGTCGACCCGCGCACGGGTTCCGCCATTGTCGTCAATAATCTCCTCACGCCTGCGTCGCTGACCGCTTTCACGTCGGGCATGGTGAAAACCTTCGTGCAGTTCCATCCGCTTGGCGTCGTGCTGCTCGCGATGCTCGGGATCGGGGTAGCCGACTACACCGGATTCATCCGCGCCGGACTGCGTGGCCTGCTCGGCGTGACGTCAACACGCATCCTCACGCCAATGCTGCTGCTGATCGCGATCGTGTCACACAGCGGCGGAGATGCGGGGTACGTGCTGGTGATCCCGTTGGGCGGCGTCATGTTCGCGGCCGCCGGCCGCCACCCGCTGGCCGGCATCGCCTGTGCCTTTGCCGGTGTTTCGGGCGGCTTCAGCGCAAATTTTGTACCGTCGATGCTGGACCCCATGCTGCAGGGCATCAGCCAGGCGGCGGCGCAGATCCTCGATCCGGCGCTCACGCTGAACCCCTTGAACAACTGGTTTTTCACGAGCGCGTCGTGCCTGCCGATCGTGCTGCTCGGCTGGTATATCACCGACCGGATCATCGAACCAAGGCTTGCCCACGCGCCCGTCGATGCGGCAGAAGAGGACGCATCGGAAACGCCGTCCCTCGAGCCGCTCGAACCAGCCGAGCGCCGGGCCCTCGCCCTGGCGGGCAGCGCCATGGCGATGGGTGGACTGCTCCTGCTCGTCACCGCATTCCCTGAGGGATCAGCCTGGCGCGGTGCGGACGGAGGACTCGCAACAGCGGGTGCACCGCTGATGGCGAGCATCGTGCCGCTGATCTTCCTGCTGTTCATCGTTCCGGGGATCGTTTACGGATACGCGGCGGGCACCGTCAGGTCGCACCGGGACATCATCGAGGGGATGAGCCAGTCGATGTCGGGTCTTTCCTACTACATCGTGATGGCGTTCTTCGCCGCGCTGTTCATTGCCGAGTTCGGGCGATCCAACCTCGGGGCGCTGCTCGCCCTGCAGGGCGCCGGTTTCCTGTCCGCGATTGCCATGCCGGCGGTCGGCACGGTGCTCGGGGTCATCGCCATCACCTGCGTTGTCAACATCTTCGTGGGGTCAGCCTCTGCGAAATGGGCGCTCCTTGCCCCGATCCTGATTCCCATGCTGATGGAGTTGGGGATTTCGCCTGACCTGACCCAGGCCGCGTACCGGGTTGGCGATTCATCGACAAACATCATCACGCCACTCATGCCTTACTTCCCACTGATCGTCGTCTACTGCCAGCGATACGTGAAGGACACCGGCATCGGGACAGTCGTGGCGTTGATGCTGCCTTTCAGTGTCGCCTTTCTGATCGCCTGGACAGCATTCTTGCTGGCCTATTGGGGATTCGGTCTGCCTTTGGGTCTGCAATCCAGCTACGCCTACTGACGGACTGTGCCTCCAGCCCCGTGTGTCCCGGAAAAAAGCGGACCGAACCGTCGACAGGCGTTTGACGCTGGACGCTGTCGGAAGCAACATTCAGGACCCGGTGTAAATTGCGGAGATTCCGGATGGCTCGCAGGTCCGCGCGAACTGCCCTCAGGATCGGTGCGTGTTTCGTCGTCAGCGTGTTGTGCACTGCTGGCTTTCCGCGGGCAGCATATTCCATCGAATTGAGCGCGCGGGATCAGGCCACCGCGGTGCGGATCGCCGCCGTACCGGGATTGACCCCCGAACTCGATCCTCTTTACCAGGAAGTCCTGGACCTGTTGCTCGACGGCGAGAAGGAGGAAGCATCGCTCGCCGCCGAAGCGCTGCTGACCGGGTTCAGGCAGGAGTACGGCAGCGACAGCACCCTGCTCGCGACCCCGTCGCTCTATCTCGGATTGCTCCAGCTCGACATCGGAGAAACCTACTCCGCGTTGTCGCACCTCGATCGCGCAGCCAAGCTTATCGAGCGCCAATACGGCCGATTCGACCAGCGTCTGATTCCGCCCTTGCGCGGTCTTGCCATCGCGCACATCGAAACCGGCCGCAGTTCCAGCGCGACCGCCGCACTCCGTCGTGCGCAACACCTGACACACAGACACATGGGGGTCTACAACACCGACCAGCTGCCCATCCTGGACATGCTGCTGACGGTTGGCGGTCCGTCCAGCCGAGGCGAAATGGTCGACACGCTCTCGAGCTTCAATCTGAAAGTCCATGAAGAAGCCTTCGGGAAAGACGACCCGCGAATCGTTCCGGCGCTCATGCGAATGGCAGAACACCTGGCGAACAAGGGTGCCAGGAAACGGCCGCGGTCCTATTTCGTACTCCTGGGCGGCTCGGCGGATTTCGTGGCTCAAAGCCATGCGTTCAGGGAGTCGCTCCGGCACTCCGAGCGAGCGCTCGAAATACTGGAACAACACTACGGCAAAGATGACCCAAGGATCATCGAGGTCCTGCGAATGATTGCCGAGACCAAGCTCAAACGAGGGCTTGGCAAGGGCGACGCGGTTGCGGCGATACAGCGGGCACACGACATCGTGGCCGCAAACGCGGGTTCCGACGTCTCGGACGTCGCGTACGCGAAAGTCGAGCTCGCGGACCTGTACACGCTCTGGGACGATCACCGCGCTGCAAAGGCCTACCGTGACGCCTGGGAGGCGATCCCCGAGAGTGAACAGTACGACACCCTTCGGTACGAACTGTTTGGCGAGCCCAAGCAACTGTCGACCGATCGCTTTGAACTCGCGCTGAGGGAACGACCCTGGCGCAAGGGCCGCATCAACTACCTGGAACTGGGCTATGTCGTTCGCGCGGACGGACGCGCAAGGCGTTTCACCACAATCGATGGCAACGTCCCCAGCCAGATCAAGGAGCGTCTGCGAGGACGGCTCGGGCAGGCACGCTTTCGCCC
Organism: Gammaproteobacteria bacterium; assembly: GCA_002728675.1. Taxonomy (GTDB): domain Bacteria; phylum Pseudomonadota; class Gammaproteobacteria; order Pseudomonadales; family Azotimanducaceae. Next base: position 20,575 of record PBVL01000029.1, on the reverse strand, counting down.
ACGCGTCGTGGACGGCGAGGTCGTGGAGACCGCCGACCTCACCATACGCCGGGAGTTCAACCTCTACTGAGGTGGGTCTCCGAGGAGTACGTCACGCCCAACCTGCCCGATATCCGTGTGCCCACAGAACGCCATCGTCAGGTCCAACTCGTTGCGGATCAAGGCGAGCGCCTTTGACACACCGGTCTGGCCTCCGGCACCGAGGCCGTAGACCGCCGCCCGCCCGGCCAGAACCGCCTTCGCTCCGCTCGCCACGGCTTTGAGTACGTCCTGACCCGAGCGGATGCCGCCGTCCATCAGGACCTCGATCGCGCTGCCGACTTCGTCGACAATCGCCGGCAGGGCTCGAATCGTCGACGGCGCTCCGTCGAGTTGACGGCCACCGTGATTGGACACAACCAGCGCGTCCGCGCCCGACGCGACCGCGAGCCTCGCGTCTTCGGGATCGAGAATGCCCTTCAGAATGAGTTTGCGCGGCCAGATCGAACGCAGCCATGCCACGTCGTCCCAGGACAACGTCAGGTCGAACTGCTGACCCACCCAGTCTGACAGTGACGTTACGTCCTCCACGCCACGCACATGACCGACGACATTCCCGAAGCTCCGGCGTCGCGTCCCGAGCATCCCGAGACACCACGCCGGCTTCGTCGCCAGGTTCAGCAAATTGACCAGCGTCGGTTTGGGCGGTGTCGACAGCCCGTTTTTAATGTCTTTGTGGCGCTGGCCGAGCACCTGCAGGTCCAGCGTGACGACGAGCGCGCTACAACCGGCTTCTTCGGCGCGCTTGACCAGGGCCTCGACGAATCCACGGTCGCGCATGACGTAGAGCTGAAACCAGAACGGGCGCGCAACCGCGCTTGCGACATCCTCGATCGAACAGATCGACAGCGTGGACAACGTGAACTGCACCCCCGCCGCGTGTGCCGCCCGGGCGGCAAGCATCTCGCCATCGGCGTGCATCATGCCGGTCAGCCCAACCGGCGCGAGCGCAAGCGGCATGGAGAACGGTTCGCCAAGGATTGTCGCCGCGGTTATGCGGGACTCGAGGTTGACCGCGACACGCTGGCGAAGGCGCATGGCCGCAAGATCGGACTCGTTCGAGCGATACGTGCTCTCGGTCCACGATCCGGAGTCGGCATAGTCATAAAACATCCGCGGCATCCGGCGGCGGGCAGCAAGCCGCAAATCCTCAATGCACGTCATCTTGTCCACGGGATTCAACGCGCCGCGCGGGCGGCGGCCTTACGGGCGGCGCGGACCTTGTCGTTGGTCTGGTTGAAGAGCAGGTCCTGGCGCGCCTTTTCTTCCTCCGCGGTCAGCTCCTTCCTGCCAAGGTCGCTGCCGACCCGACGCCCCGCATCAACCGCCGGGCGCGCCCCAACCTCGTCCACCCAGCGTTTCAGATTCGGGAAGGTCTCCCACGCTGACTCGTCGCTCATGCGGGCGAGCAGGAACGCCCACGGCCAGGTGATGATGTCCGCAATGGAGTAGTCCTCCCCCGCGATGTGGCGGTTGACCGAGAGCTGCGCGTCGAGTACGCCTGCAAGGCGGTCAACCTCTCCAACAAAACGCCGCGTCGCGTACTCGAGCTGGGCCGGATCGTCCGCGATGTTCTTCGCGTAGTTCTTGAAGTGGTTGGCGTTGCCCATCATCGGACCGAGATTCGCCATCTGCCAATGCACCCACTGCAGCGTACGGTACTTGCCGGCAGGGTCCACCGGCAGGAAGCGCCCGGTCTTCTCAGCAAGGTATTCGAGAATCGCGCCTGACTCGAAGAGTGCGAGCGAAGGGCCGCCTCCCAGCGGTTCGTGATCGATGATCGCGGGCATCCGGTTGTTCGGACTGATCGCCAGAAACTCTGCCTTGAACTGATCACCCCCACCGATATCGACCGGCACGATCGAGTAATCGAGTCCGCACTCTTCGAGCATGATTGTGACCTTCCAGCCGTTCGGCGTTGGCCAGTAATGCACGTCGATCATGTCCGTCCTCCGGGAGCCAAAGCGCGGATGTTCGCAGAAAAGCGCCGTCGCCCGCCAGCATAGGGACATGGCGCGGCCCCCTGCTTTGCGGCATTCTCAGCCGGCAGCCCAAGGACCCGACCATGACCTACGAGACCATACTCTTCGAAACTCAGGACGACGTCGCGATCGTGACGCTCAACCGGCCCGAACGCCTCAACGCGTGGACCAACCAGATGAACCGCGACATTGTCGACGCGGTCAGGCGCGCGAACGACGACCCGGCGATTGGTGCCATCGTCGTGACCGGCGCCGGTCGTGGGTTCTGCGCGGGCGCGGACATCAAGGACACGTTTGCCGCGCGGATCGATGGCGACGCTTCCGGACCGCCCACCACGAACTGGGTGACCTTCATGCGTGGCTCCAAACCCATCATTGCCGCGGTCAACGGTGCAGCGGTCGGAGTTGGCGTCACTCTGATGTTGCCGTTCGACGTTCTGGTCGCGTCTGAACAGGCCCGGTTCGGCCTCGCGTTCGTGAAGATGGGCGTCGTGCCAGAGCTTGCGTCGTCGCACTTCCTCGTTCAGCGCGTGGGTTTCAGCCACGCAAGCGAGATGTGCCTTACGGGCAAACTGTATTCAGCGGCGGAAGCGCATGAACGTGGTCTCGTCAATCACGTCGTACCGCACGAGGAACTCATGCCGAAGGCCATGGAACTCGCCCGCGAGATTGCCGCGAACCCCAGCCTGCAGCTCGGCATGGTGAAGCGGTTGCTGACCGAGAACGGCTCCGAGACGGATCTGGAACTGGTGATGAAGCGCGAAGGTGAGTTGCTCAACGAGGCGTACGCCTCGGCGGAGCATCAGGAAGCGGTCAGCGCGTTCCTCGAGAAACGTGCACCCGACTTCCGCGGGGTTGCTGGGGAAAGCTGAGCGAGAAAGGCGCTCAGGGCTGTTCTCTCGCTCAAGGCTGTTCTTAACGCTCAAGTCTGTCGACAGAACGGCACGACATAGGGCCCCTCGGGGATCACGGCAACTGCGTTGTCCCCGGTGCGCCCGATGCTTTGCGCCACCGCGTCGCAGACGTCATCGATGCGGCGCACGCCCGTCAGCGAGTGGTCGTCTCCAAGTGCCTCCGAGTAGAGCGCCACATCCGCGCGTCGCGTCGACTTGACCTGCATCTCGGTCTGCCACTCATCGACGTCCGCCAACGCCTTCGCCTCGAGTCCGCTGACGAACGCGTCCTGGCCAAGTGCCAGCAACTGCTCCTGCGCCGCCCGGTAGTCGGGCGAGCCCAGCCCTTCGCCACAGTCGGCCGCGATGATCAGCGTACCGCCCGGTTCGAGGATGTCGAGCGGCGTGACCATGCCCTTGACGGTCTGATAGTACGTCCGGTCGAGGGGATAGCCGGCCGCTGACGTAACCACCGTCGAGAAACGTCGCGGCACCGATACCTCGGACAATCCGGCGGCAACTTCAACCGAAGCCGCATGGCTTGCGACGACCTCGCCGTAGTTCACGTGGACGAGGTCCCTTTCGTCCGACAGCACAACGTTCACGGCAAGTGCGCGTCCCAGCGCCGCGACGATCGCCAACTGCTCCTCGTGCAGCGGATTACCCGCCAGATTGCAGGTTCGTGCCGCCGGGTGTTCCATGAACCGGGCCGAGTGAAACGTGCGGATGGTCGTGTGATGGGCGACGCCGGGCGCGATCACCTTGCGTCCGCCCGAATAGCCCGCCATGAAGTGCGGTTCGACCAGCCCGGTGACGATCCGCACGTCTGCTTCAACGAGACGGCGGTCGAGGATGATCGGCGTCTTGCGGGCCTCTGTCTGGCCGAGGTCGGTGTGATCCTCATCCCGCCTGGCATCGTGATTTTCGATCTGGACATGCGCGGTCACCCACGGATCACCGATCAGTTCCGCAAGTTCGGCGCCCTCGTTTGGCCGGTGCAATCCGGTGGCGACGAGAATGCAGATGCCCGTCAGCGGCACGCCCCCCGCAACGAGTTCATCGATGATCGGCCGTAACAGAAGTCCGTTGGGCACGGGGCGCGTGACGTCGCAGATCACGATGCACGCGGTTCGCGCGCCGCGTGCTTCCTTCCGGATGGGCGCCGCGTCAACAGGTGATGCCAGTGCTGCGAGCACCCGACTCTGCGGATCACCGCGCATCGCGGCGACGCTCTTACGCAGGAGCGTCAACTCAGCATGCGCCGGCATGTCGAAGGTCCGCCCTTCACGACCGTATGCAAGATGTACCGACTGGTTCATGTTCGATCCCCCGAGACACTGGTCGAGCATACACGTCCGGAAAGCGCGACTGCAGCGCACGCACCGGTATGATGCAGGCAAGCGCGAGGAGGCACGATGTACGACACGATCATCCGCAACGCACAGATTCTCGATGGATTCGGTCGCGAACCGTTCACCGGGGACATCGCGATCCAAGGCGACCGGATCGCGGCCGTCGGTTCCGTGTCCGGCCCGGCACGCAGTGAGATCGACGCGACCGGGCTGTCGGCTTGTCCCGGATTTATCGACGTACACTCACACGATGACGGCGCCTTCCTTCGCTACCCGGGCATGGAGTTCAAACTCGATCAGGGCGTGACAACGGTAGTCGCGGGTAACTGCGGGTTTTCGGCAATCCCGGCAAATCCTGACGCTGACGCGGCCGCTGCCAGCGGCGGTATTCTCGCCGGCCTCACCGATGAGTTCACCGACCTCGCCGGCTATTTCGATGCGGTGCTGGCACGGGGGCCCGCCATCAACAACATGATGCTCGTCGGACACAACACCGTGCGTACGTTGGTCATGGGCATGGCACGGCGGGAGCCGACGTTGGCCGAGCTTGATGTCATGCGGGGTCATGTCGAGCGTGCCCTCGAACAGGGTGCCTGCGGCTTCTCGTCGGGGCTCATCTATCGCCCCGGCCGCTGGAGCGACACCGAAGAGGTGGCGGAACTGGCGGCGGTCGCCGGCCGCTTCGATGCGCTGTACGCGACCCACATGCGAAACGAAGGCGATCGACTCCTTGACGCGGTGGACGAAGCGCTTGCGATCGGCAGGACGAGCGACGCACACCTGCACATCTCACATCACAAGGCGGCAGGCCCTGCAAACTGGGGAAAGGTCAGGGCATCACTGACCAAGGTGGACGCCGCGCTGGCCTCGGGTCAGCCGGTCACGCTGGACGTTTATCCATATACCGCCGGAAGCGGCCGGATGATCGAATACTTCGATCTGGACAATCCCTCCGAGGAGTTGGCCCGAGTGATCCGAATCGCAAGCTGTCCGGCCTTCCCCGAGTATGAAGGCCGGTCCCTGACCGATCTGGCCGCCGAAGGCGACACCACCGAGGTCAGCCTGGTCAAGCAGATTCTTACCGCGCCTAAGGGTGACCGTACGCTTTGCATCCAGTTCATCATCGACGAAGACGACGTCCGTACGAATCTGGCACATGCGGACATGATGGTCGGTTCGGACGGCATCCCCGAACTCAAAGGCAAGCCGCATCCCAGGCTCTTCGGGACATTTCCTCGGATCCTCGCGCGGTACGTCCGGGATCAGGGGGTGCTCAGTCTGCCCGAGGCGGTTCGGCGCATGACGTCACTACCCTCCGCGACGTTTGGCATGGACGGACGCGGCACCCTGCGTGAAGGGAGCTTCGCGGACCTCGTGTTGTTCGACCCGGCCGTGATCGAAGACCTTGCCACCTACGATGATCCACAGCGGGCGCCGGCGGGGATCGATCGCGTCTTCGTCAACGGTGCGGTCGCTCTGGAGCAGGGCCGGCACACGAACAGTGGGACAGGAAAAATGCTGCGTTTCCGCCGAAGTCACCACGGCGCGTGATCATCGTCTCTGACAAGAAGATCATCAAGCACGCCATGTCGACCGGTGACGCGCTTGTCGACATCCCGGTACGCGTGACGTTCGAGTACACCCTGGAAGACCAGCAGTTCGTACCCCGCTCAATGTCCAGAAAGGCGCTCTACAACATCGGACCGGTCCTGCGGCGATTCGCGACGCTGGACAGGGATGAACTGGAGCGTGCGATCGACCGGACGGTTGATCGCGCGCTCGAAGAGCATCTCCGATACGCGGGCCAACTCAGCGGCGCGGCTGACCTCTACCCTGAGCAGGTCGGGACTCAGCCTGCCGGGACCGTCAACGCCGATCCCGATCCCGTTCCCGAGGATGACGGTCCGAGGATCATCCTGCCTCGTTAGGGGGCTCAGAGATTCAAAGCACGAATCGCCTCGCCGAAACGCGGTTCGTGGGTCCGAAACGTGTCCGGATCGATCCCTTTCAGCATGGCGAGATGGTGCGCGAGGATCTGCATCGGTACTGTCATCAGGATTGGTGAAAGCGTCTCCCGCGTGGCCGGCACGCTGAACCCCGTCGTCGTGTCACCCACCTCGAACACCGCGGACCCAAGCGTCGCAAACAACTGCGCCGCGTCGGCTTCACGCTGCGCGGCGGCCCCCGATGCCCGCACAAGCAACACCTGATCTTCCGGCTGCAGGCAGATCATCGGGCCGTGGATGAACTGTTCGAGCGGCAGCGCGTCGATGCGCACATGGGCAGCCTCGCGACACTTGATGACCGCCTCGAGCGCCGCGGCCTCCCCCGAGCCCGCACCAACCGCGTAGGTGTGTGCGGATTGGCAGCGTTCGGCAAGGGCAAGGAGTTCATCCTCGCGCGCAAGAACAGCTGCGACCTGTTCCGGCAGCCGGTCGATCGAGGCCTCGTGCGCATCCCGGCGGGGATCGTTCGCGGCCTCGGCCGCGCCCGCGCTGACCTGAGCGAGGACCGTCATCGCGGCCAGGTGCGAGGATGTGAACGTCGCCGAGGTCTCCTGCTCGGTGGTCCGCAGCACGATGCCCGACCCCGGGTGCTCGGCCGTCTGACCCCCAACGGAGAAGACGTTCGCCCCGCTCGAAGCCGCACGTTCCAGGGCGGCCTTTGAATATTGCCTGGTCCCCGAATGCGACAACAGCAGGACCGAATCCCCGGGTCCGACGGGATACGCCTCCGGGTATGCGGCGAAATCGAACGACGTGACGGCATGGGCGTTCACCCCGAACTCGCGCAGCATCCAGCGCCCGGCAAGGGACGCGTGGAAGCTCGTGCCTATCCCAACGAGCCAGCACTGCCGAGTGCTCGCGACGGCATCACCCACCGCCCGCGCAATTGGCCAGCCGTCCGCAAGCACCCGGCGCAGGTCGTCCGGCTGCCGATGCATCGTTGCGTACATCGCCGAACCTTTGCCCGGTGCCATGCTCAGCGCTCCGCCGCAAAAGCGGGCAGCACGGTCTTTGCGAGCAACGCCTGGTTGTCCGCCATATAGTCCGTGGGACACGCGGCGTTGAGGATCACCGTGCTCGCGCCGGCATCAACGTATTCGCGGAGTCGCGCAATACAATCGTCTGGGTTACCCGCCAGCGCATATTTGCCGACGAGTCCTGAGAAGTCCTGGTTGTACTGCGCCGACAACTGATCGCTCGCCATCCGGATTGCTGTCTCACGATCTTCGTGTACCGCATAAAAGAGGAAAATCGCGGGTTCGACCGCGCCCTCGCGCCCTGCATCGGCGGCGAAGGTTCCAATCGTTTCCAGGCTCGATGACAGGCGTTCCGGTGTGTACATGTACGGCAGCCAGAAGTCTCCGTATCGCGCGCAGCGGCGCATCGCGGCTTCGCTCCGTCCGGATACCCAGACCGGTGGACCTCCGCGCTGCACGGGTTTCGGCGCAAGCGTCACACCCGTCAGTTCCGTGAATCGGCCCTCGAACCGAACGTCGTCCTCCGTGAACAGCCGGGACATGACTTCGAGAGCTTCGTCCGTTCGCGCGCCCCGCTGCGAACGTTTGACGCCGCAGGCGATGAATTCGGGTTCGTACTCCCCGCCAACCCCGACGCCGAGGTCGAACCGCCCCCCGGACACGACATCCAGAGTGGCCACCTGCTTGGCCAGTAACGCGGCCGGGTAGAGTGGTACCAGTGTGATTGCGGACAGAAGGCGGATTTTTGTCGTCGCGCCCGCTGCCGCAGCAAGCGCAATCAGACCGTTGCCAATCGGGCCGTGAAAAAAAACATGCTCACCAATGCTGGCGAACGCAAACCCCTGCGACTCAGCCTCCTGAGCGTCTGCGACGATTGTGTCGTAGCGCCTCAATCCAATCCAGAACCTGAGGCTCATCCTTCACGCCTGCCAAATTCAATGAATATCGGATTGCTGTAGAACCACAGGTCGTCCCACGGGCCTTCGCCCATGGGATCCGGTTCCGGCTCCAACTCTCCAGTGTTGGTCCCTCGCAGACGCACGTACGTGTCGCCCCGCAGGGTAAGATCTGACCGAACCGTCAGATTCTCGCCATTCACCAGCATGTCCTTCCGCGCGAACCTTGCCGCAACCCGGGTCGAGCCGTTGACGTCAGCGGCGCGTGACATTGCTGGGCCCTCAACGTGGCCAACGATAATGTCCAGTCGCGCCAAATCCGGTGTCCGGCCGGCACTGTTCGGCGCCTCTGGGTCGGTCACCGTGACGGTCAGACTGATCTCCGCACTCGGCGCCACCCTGACCGTGTCGCCTGGCCAGACCTCATTGGCTTCTCCATCGATCGTAAGCATCATGCTGAGTCCGTTGACGAGATCACCCGTGCTGACAAATACCCGCCCGCCGCGAAGCGCTTCGAACACCTGACCCGGTGACGGAGCCGCATGGATCCAGGTCTTTGAATACTCGCCCGGCCAGAAGTCCCCGCCCTGTTCGGTGTAATGCCGGTGCGAATCGGAGTTCGCGGTAATCCACCAACGTCTGCCCTCCCCCAACAACGAGTCCCACAGCCCACCCAGTTCAGCGGTCATCGGATCAAAGCCACCCCGTGTCGGGTGCGCGCCATATCCACCGCGCGGCATGTCCGCGCGTTGCGAGCCGTCCGGCGCCAGAGTGATCGCCTGATGCCCGGGCGCACCGGCGAACCCGATCGCCACGCGCGGGGCGGAGTCGTTCCAGGTACGCAGCTCTGCGGGCTCGTAGAGTCCGTAGTCATGCCGACCGCGAGAGGACCGCGAGGGATGGTTGGCAATGACGATTGGCGGTACCGCAGCCTGGCTCATGTCGGTCAACACGGTCACCATGAGGTCGGTCGTGTTTCGTGAACCGTCCTGCGGCCAGATCTCGTTTCGGTCGTACGCGACCTCATAGTTGAACAGCTGTTCAGCTTCATCCGGACCGTACGGAACAATCAGCGTCGCGTGGTCACCGCCCGGCGAGTTGAGCTCGAGTCCGTGGTACTGGATGACGTCCGGCAGAACGGCGCGGGAACGCAACAACGACGGGTAGGCCCATTCGCGCGTGACCCGACTGTGACCCGGCCCGCCGTGATCCGTCGTCACCATCCAGCCAAGCCCGTAGTGACGACCCATCAGCGTGTTCATGGCGATCGGGTAGATGGCATCCCCACCGACGATCGGCTCCGGTGGATCCGTTTCGCGATTCCAGCACACGCTGAACCTGCTGTGGACGTGATGGTCTCCCGCGAGCCACCGCGGTTCGGCGCTTTCTGATTCGTCGGCACGACCGACATCGTCGACGGTCCCCGAACATGCGGACAACAGGAACGCGATGAGACAACACGTGAGGGCCCGCAGCCCGCGTGGCGCTGGTGTGGCGCGGCCTGAAGGGCTAGTGTTGCGCGCTTGAATCTGGACTGGGACGGGACATGTCAACATACAGGATTGCCGTGATTGCTGGTGACGGGATAGGCAAGGAAGTCATTCCAGAGGGTATGCGTGTACTCGACGCGGCTGCCGCGAAGCACGGCTTCTCCTTCGAGTGGACGAACTTCGACTGGAGCTGTGAAACCTGGCATAAGACAGGACGCATGATGCCCGAAGACGGCATCGAGCAGTTAGCGGAGTTTGATAGCATCTTTCTTGGCGCGGTCGGGTTTCCCGGTGTACCGGATCACATCTCGCTCTGGGGACTCCTCATCCCCATTCGGCGCGCTTTCGATCAGTACGTCAACCTCCGGCCCTGTCGGCTGATGCCCGGGGTTGAGACACCGCTCGCCGGCCGCACCGCCGAGGATATCGACTTCTGGGTCGTGCGCGAGAATACCGAAGGCGAGTACAGCAGTATTGGCGGCCGCATCTATGAAGNCACCGAGCAGGAAACGGTCGTCCAGGACTCGGTGTTTACCCGNAAAGGCACCGATCGAATCCTGAAGTACGCCTTCGATCTCGCCCAGAGTCGCCCNNNGAAACATCTCACCTCNGCAACCAAATCNAACGGCATCATNCATACCATGCCGTTCTGGGACGAACGGTTCGCNGCGATGGCNGCAGACTATCCNGAGATCCGNACGGATCAGTNNCACATCGACATTCTGACNGCNCANTTCGTNCGCAACCCCGANTGGTTCGANGTTGTCGTCGGCAGCAATCTCTTCGGAGACATCCTGTCCGACCTAGGTCCCGCGGTTGCCGGGAGTATTGGGATCGCACCGTCTGCGAACCTGAACCCCGAGCGACTCCACCCGTCGATGTTCGAACCGGTACACGGCTCAGCTCCCGACATCGCCGGCCGCGGGATTTCCAACCCGGTCGGGACAATCTGGACGGGCGCGATGATGCTGGAACACCTCGGCGAGCAGGCGGCGGCGGACGACGTAATGCGCGCCATCGAGGCCTCGCTGGCGCCTGGAGGCCCGCGCACTGCGGATCTCGGAGGCAGCGCGGACACCGTGACGGTCGGCCGCGCGATCGCAAGCGAAGTTTGAGTTCAGGGCGCCCGCCGCCGTGTTGCGCCGCCCCGCGCGTCGCGTAGCAGACATCCACACGCTGAATCAGGTGGTTCAGCAAGCACTGGCCGGAATGCCAAAGGGGACCCGGGACCGCCTCAGTGACGTGCGAGGTCGTCACCTGGCTTAGAACCATGCCGAAGTGACGGAACCCCGGCCACGCCATGTGAATGTCCGGTGAACGCGCCGATTGGTGCCCTTCCCGCCTACACGGGATACACTTGCTCCATGCGCCTGCCCCGTCCTTCCCGGCTGAGCCGGGTGCTGCTGGACTCAGCGTGGCTCTCGCTCGGCTACGTGCGGTTCAGTCGACTGCCGTTTGGGATTCGTTTCAAGGGTGGCGTCCACGCGGCTGACGCCACGTTTTTCTACGATCTCGCGTACCGCGACGACGAAGACCGTCGCCAACTCAGCCAACGCATTTTCGACGAAGTCTTCCAACTCGTCTCCAATGCGACGCGTCTGCTCGTCATTGATCAGTTCCTCTTTCACGACTATCCCGCCGCAAGTGAGGAGCCGGGACGCCCGCTCGCCCGTCAGCTGACCGATGCCATCGTGGCGCGACGTCATGAGTGCCCCGACCTGCAGGTCTACTTCATCACGGATCCCGTCAGTACAATCTATGGCGGCTCCGGGAATCCCTATCTCGACGAACTGCGGGATGCAGGCGTGATCGTTGCAATCACCGACCTCGACCAGCTTCGCGACAGTAACCCGCTCTACTCGTTTCTGTGGCGTTTGCTGGTACGCCCCTTCGGCAACCGGCCGGGTGGTTGGGTCCGGAACCCGCTGAACGACGACCTCGTCACGCTGCGCAGTTACCTCACGATGCTCAACATGAAGGCCAACCATCGNAAGTCNGTGATCGCCGACGACGGTGCCGGCGAATGGGTCGGGTTTGTAGCGACGGCGAATCCGCACGACGCGAGCAGCGCGCACGGTAACGTNGCNTTGCGGTTCACCGGTCCTGCCGTGGCGGACCTCTACGNGACGGANTGCGCGGTGCTCNAGATGAGCCGGATCGAGCTGCCGGAGATCANCGTCCAGCCNGCGTCGCCCGCGTCGNCANNAACAACCGTCCAGGTCGTCACGGAGCGATANATCAAACTGGCCCTGCTCGACACGATCGACTCNGCGGTGGNNGGCGATGATCTCTCACTCGTGNTGNTCTACCTGTCCGACCACGATGTCGTCAGTGCCCTNAACGCNGCGAGCGANCGCGGCGTCAACGTGCGGCTGATCCTCGACACCAACCAGGACGCCTTCGGGATGCGCAAGGTGGGCATTCCGAATCAGCCGGTCGCCACNGACCTNGTGACCCGCGGCGTTAGGATCCGGTGGGCGTACACGCGCGGTGAACAGTGTCACAGCAAAATGTTGCTGCACAGGCATGCTCGTGACATCACTCTGATACTGGGATCGGCGAACTTCACACGCCGCAACCTCGACAACTTCAACCTGGAAACGGACGTCGTGGTGCGTGGCACAAGCGACGCGCCGGCCCTCGCCATCGCCACCCGGGTCTTCGAACGCCTGTGGCACAACGAGGAAGGCAAGACCTATACCCTCGACTACGAGGTATACGGTGGGCGCAAACCCTGGCGGTACGCGCTCTACTGGTTCATGGAGAAGACGGGAATCTCGACGTTCTGACCCCGCCTGTCCGTGCGCCCCGCGCAGAGGTTGCCTATTCCGTATCCGTCGCGGCGCAGTCGATGCACTCCTCGGCATATGGCACCGCCTCCAGCCGGGGAACGGGGATGTCTTCCCCACAGGACGTGCAGACGCCAGAGGTCCCTTCGGACAGACGTTCCAGTGCTTTCTCGATTCGCCGCAGTTCGTCACGCCCGCCCGAATCCAGGTTGTGAATGAGTTCCTCCGCGGCCATCTCGATCACCTGTTCGTCGAATTTTTGCACTGATGGCATGTTCACGTTCGTGAAGGTGCCGGCGCGTGCGACTGACGCGCGCGGACAATTCGGCTTTGAGTTGCTCCAGCTGTTCACGCTGAGCTTGTTCGAATCTGGACATACGTTGCGCCCTCCCATGGACTTGACCATGATCCCGAACCAGCCTCCACCCGGCGTTGACCTGAATCAAGCATTCGAATTCAGAGTGCACAAAACGTGAGCGCGCGCTTTTGGCACAATTCGACGCCGAACAACAACGCCATGGTGACCCTGAATGCCGACCGCTTTGGACGGACTTCGCGTACTCGATCTTTCCGCGTCTCTCGCCGGCGCCTACGCTGCGCGCCTCTTTGGCGATTACGGCGCCGACGTGCTCCTGGTGGAACACGCGCCCGGCCACGCGCTGCGACACGCGAGCCCCATTACCGGCGAAGCGTCACTCCTGCACACCTATGTGAACTGGAACAAACGCAGCGCGTCGTCCGGAGACGTCGCAGCCTTGGCCGCGGGTGCAGACGTCGTCATCACGACCGAGGGCCTGGAGCAACCGACAGTCGCTGCCGTGCTCGACGTGCTCCCGAAGGACTCGGTGCACCTGTCCGTCACTGCGCACGGGCTCGAGGGACCGCTCGCAGGCGCACCCGGCGACAATCTGACCGCTTGCGCGACGACCGGTTGGGCGCAGATCAACCGCTGCGAAGGCGAGGGGCCGCTGCAGCTGCCAGTTAACCAGACCGGCTACATCGCCGGGGTCGCGGCGTTTGTCGCCGGCTGCGCGGCACTCGTGCGTCGCGGGCAGTCTGGCCAGGGCGACCGTGTCGACGTCAGCGAGGCGGAAGCACTCGCGCAGACATGTGCCCCGTGGGCACTCATGGGCATCTACATCGGCGGCAACCGCATCTCGCGCGGCCCGAACGGCGCGCGGGCGAGAGATCGCGCTGGGCCGCTGTGGCGAACTGCGGACGGCATGATCAACTATGGCTACGGCGACTGGGCCCAGTGGACCAACGCGCTCTCGAGCTTCGGCCTGGACGATCTGGCGAACGACCCGGCCCTCATCCCGCAGCTAGGGCGCAATCAACACGACACGCGCCCCGTGCGCGACGGACTGGCCGAAGCATCCGCGACCCGCGACAAGTGGGATATTTTCCACACACTTGCCGGCTACCGGTGCATCTCCGGGGTTGTGCAGAACACGGCGGAACTCCTCGCCAACGAGCAGTTGAATGCCCGCGGGTTCTTCGTTGAAACCACAGCGGGAGGCAAGACCGTCCGCGCTCCCGGCGCACATGCCAAGCTGTCGGACACGCCGTGGCGTCTGCGCGCACCCGCACCCGAGGCGCCAGGTGCAGACTCCTGGAAGTCTCGCGGGCAACGGCCCGGCGAGGGAGAGGCCTTGGCGGGCGGCCCCCTTGCGGGCATCCGCGTTCTCGCGTTCACACAGGCATGGGCCGGCACCTGGTGCACCGAACTGCTGTCCCTGCTGGGTGCGCACGTCGTGCAGATCGAGTCACGCAAGCGTGCGGACGTCTGGCGTGGCGCCGGTGCACCCGTGCCTCCCGGCCTGAGACGTGACGGGGTGACGCAGCACGGTCACAACACCAACGGGATGTACAACTCGGTCAACCTGAACAAACACGCCATCACGCTCGACATGCGCCACCCGGACGGCATGGCGATGTTCTGGGACATGGTCCCCAACTTCGACATCATGGTCGACAACTTCAGTCCCCATGTGATGCCCAATTGGGGCGTCACGCTGGAAACGCTGCGTGAGAAGCGCCCGGACATGATCTTCGCGTCGATTTCCGGGTACGGGATTGGCGGTCCGCTGTCGGAGTATCCCGCCAACGGTGCAACCACCGAGCCGATGGCCGGTCTCTCGTCGATACACGGGTACCCGGGCGACGAAGCCGCCAACACAGGTGGTTTGATCCCGGATCCGATCTCCGGCTACTACATGGCGGCAGCCATCCTTGCGGCGGTCCTGCATCGTCAGAAGACGGGCAAGGGCCAGCGGGTTGACCTTGCGATGATGGAGGCGGTCGCAGTGCAGGTAGGCGATGCCATCGTCGAGCAGTCCGCGACCGGACACATTCGCGCGCCGGCCGGCAACGCCCATCCCGACGCAGCCCCTTACGGATACTTCGAGACAACCGAGGACAACTGGCTTGCGGTGGGCGTGCATAGCGACGCGCAGTGGCATGCGCTCTGCAGACACATGGGCGTGCCGGAGGCTGCCGAGGACGCGCGGTTTGCAACCGTTGCGGGTCGCCGGAGTCATGCGGACGAAGTCAACGCGCTGGTCAGCACATGGGCCGTCGGCCGTGAGGCGGCAGCCGAGGCGATGGCGCTCTGCGATCTTGGTATCCCCGCGGCAGAGGCGCGGGATTTCATGGAGATCTACCGGCGCCCCAGCCCACAGTTCGCGGCCCGTCACTTCCTTTCGCCGGTGCGTCATCCGGAGGCAGGCACCCACCTCGTGGCCACGCTGCCGTTCAGGTACAGGGATGGTGACCTGCCGGGCGTTCGCTATTCGCCCTGCTTCGGCGAGCAGTCGGCCGAAGTGCTGAACAGTGAACTTGGCGTCGACGATGCGCGCTACGCGGAACTCGTCGAGGCCGGCATTACCGGTACTGAGCGAATCTACTGAGGCGGGGCCGCGCCCGAACACGTCGGGCGCGGCTGCCTCTCGTTTACAGGTGCTCGCCAAAGAACGCGAGGGTACGCTCCAGCGCCACCTTCGCCGATGCCTCGTCATAGGACGCGCGGTGATCGCAGTTGAAACCGTGATCCGCGTTGTAGACGTGGACCGGCACCCCAGGGTTCGCGGCCTTGATCCTGTCGACGTCGGACAGCGGAATATGCGCATCCTGGTCGCCAAAATGCAGCATGAGCGGAATCTTCGGCTTCTGATCGAGCTGACCGACAATACCGCCGCCGTAGTAGCCGACCGAACATGCGAGGCCGTCCACGTTGCAGGCGGAAAGGTAGGCCAGCAGTCCACCGAAGCAGTAGCCCACTGCCCCGACCTTGCCGTAGGCCGACAGCTCTTTGACCGTCGCGGCGAGGTCAGCAAGCGTGTTCGGCATCTCCAGGCCCTGGAACGCAAGTCCGATCCCGCGCTGCATGTCGCCGCCTTCGTACCCGAGTTCCACGCCCTTCTCTGCGCGATCGAAGATTGCAGGAGCGATGGCCGCGTAGCCCTGGCCCGCGTAACCGTCAGCAACCTCACGAATGTGCGGGTTCACGCCGAAAATCTCCTGGATCACCACGACGGCGCCCTTGGGCGTTCCTTCCGGTAGCGCCCGATAGGCTGACAGCTCGAACCCGTCGCCCGATGTAATCGTGATCATGTCTCCCATGAACCAACTCTCCCTTTTCGTTGTGTTCAGATGTGTTTGGTTTCCGCTCAGGCGGACAGCGGCAGTGTGCGATGGCGCTCGCCGCTCGCCGCAAAGATGGCGTTAACGAGCGCGGGCGCGACAGGCGGTACACCTGGCTCGCCAACCCCTGCCGGCAACTCCTCGGACTCGATCAAGCGCACCGCAACGTTCGGACACTCGTTCATGCGCAGCACCGGATAGTCGTGGAAGTTGCTTTGCTGGACGCTGCCATTGGCCATGGTGATCTGACCGTGGAGCGCGAGCGACAGCCCAAAGACAACGGCGCCTTCCATCTGGCCTTTGCAGGTATCCGGGTTGATGTACGTGCCACAGTCGAGCGCGACAAACGCGTCATGCACGTTGACCTGACCGCCTTCGACGCTGACTTCGAGCACCGTCGCCACGTACGAGCGAAAACTGTGGTGGACGGCAAAGCCGAGACCGCGGCCCTTGGCCCTCGGTTTGTCCCAATCGGACAGGTCGCGGACTTCGCGCATTACGCGCTCGAGCCGGGCCCGGTCCATGGCATGACCGGCTGGCGCCTGCATGCCCGGTACTTCAAACGGCTGCGACGTATCGCCCATGAGTTGCACGCGGTAGTCGATCGGGTCGATGCCGGCCGCCGCCGCCATTTCATCCACAAAGACGTTCGCGCCAAAGGCATGAAAGATGTTGCAGACCGAGCGCATCCAGCCAACCCGCACGCCAGGACGGATGCCCTTCGACTCGAAGCGTTGATTCGCCACGCGGTACGGCAGGTTCGAGAACCCCATCTCGAGNTCCCACGGCGCGGGCGCTTCGGCATCGTCACTGAACACAGTTGTAATCGACGGGAACGCGGTCCGCTGCAGCCAGGCGTCGGGCAGNCCCGACTCGCTCAAGGTCGCCTTNTGGTACTGCGCGCTTGCCGCGTGGAAATAATCGTGATGGATGTCGTCTTCGCGGCTCCAGACCACGCGAACGGGCCGCATCGAGCGTTTGGCGAGTTCCACCGCCTCCAGCACGAAGTCCGGCTTGGACTTCCGGCCGAAGGCACCACCCAGCAAGGTCACATTGATGGTGACCTGCTCCGGGGGCATCTGCAGATAGCCGGCCACGAGACCGCGGGTCGACTGCGGATCCTGCACCGGTGCCCAGACCTCGCACTTGTCTGCGCTGACACGGGCAACGGCGCAGGGCGGTTCCATCGGCGCGTGGGACAGAAACGGCGTCTCGTACACCGCTTCGAGGGCCGTACCGCCTTCCTCAAACGCTGCCGTGACGTTGCCGGTCTCGAACATGCTGGGCTGCGGGNCCTGTACCGCNNGGCGCAATTCGGCCTGGTGNCGNTTACTGTCGAACCTGTCNTTCGGTGATTCTGTCCACTCGATCTCGAGGCTGTCGGCGATGGTGCGCGCGAGATGGGTNTCCTCCGCGAGCACGGCAACGCCGCCCAGCGGCGCGAACACCGGCGCGCCTTTCGGCGCATCGAGGACCTCGTGACCAAGGTAGCCAGGCTGCTTGCGGGGCGCCTTTACCGATTTGACCGCTGCCCCCAGGACCGGGCCGCGGACGATGACCGCGGTCGCCATGCCGGGCAACACGACGTCGGCGCCGTAGGTGCCGTTGCCGGAGATGATGTCGTCCACGTCCACATGGCGTTTCGCTTTGCCGATGTATTTGTAGTCCCCGCGAGACTTGAACGCGACGTGCTCCGGCACGGGCCTGCTCGCTGCGGGTCCCGCCAGTTCACCAAAGCCAAGTGTCTTGCCGCTTCGCGCATGCCGCACGACGTGATTGGCCGCGCTGACCTCGGCGACGGGCACGCCCCACGCATCGGCCGCTGCCGACTCCAGCATGGCGCGTGCGCTCGCGCCCGACTCCCGCAAGGTGTCGAAGAACATCAGGATGCTGCGCGAACCGTCGGTATTCTGATCGCCATAGGCTTTGTCGCCCGGCGCCTGCAGGACCTTGACGCGATCCCAGTCGGCTTCCAGTTCGTCCGCGACGATCTGCGCAATCGCGGTGCGAATGCCCTGCCCCATCTCGGAGCGATGACTTGTGACGAGGACGGTCCCATCGGGGTCAATGGCGAGCCAGAGATTGGGCGCAAATGCACCGCGCTGTTCGATGCCAGGCAGACCCGGNAGGTCCNCCGGNGCGNTGCCACGCGCCAACCCCGGCACGGTTGCCGCAAGCACGAAGGCGCCNGCGGTGCCGAGGAAGCCNCGCCGCGTGACNCCNGCCCCCGGGACCGTGTCTGACACGTTTGTCACGCCGCTCATGACCGNGCCCTCGCCGCGNCCTTGATCGCCGCNCGAATTCTNGGGTACGTCCCGCACCGGCAGATGTTGCCGCTCATCGCGCCGTCGATGTCGGCGTCCGAGGGTGCACCCTCGCTGTCCAGCAGTGCGGCGGCCGACATGAGCTGGCCGGACTGGCAGTAGCCGCATTGGGGGACGTTGTGGTCGCGCCACGCCGTGATGAGCTCCGGATGTCTCTCCCCGAGCGCTTCGATCGTGTTCACGGNACGGCCTTTCGCCATNCCCAGCGTCGTCTGACAGGACCGCACGGGCGCGCCGTCCAGGTGGATGGTGCAGGCGCCGCAGAGGCCTTTGCCACAACCGAACTTTGTGCCGGTCAGGCCAAGCCGGTCGCGCAGGACCCAGAGCAGNGGGGTCGACTCACCGGCGTCAACGACGGTCGCCTCCCCGTTCAACGTAATCCGAACAGTCATGAGGATCTCCTGAGGNAGCCGCGACACCCATCCTGATTCAAGTGCGAGGCCAAGGTTGGTGAACTAATCGAGCGTAAAGGAAGGGGTATCGGCGGTCAAAACGGGACCAAACCCGTCTGCAGGGCGATGTCAGCGCCCGACAAACTCGGGCGGCTTCTTCTCGACAAACGCGACCGCCGAACGCTTGTGGTCTTCGGAGTCGAACGACCGCATCATGTTTTCGGACTCGATCCTGAANACGTCATCGAGCGTGCCCTGAAACGCCGCGTTCAGGTTTTGCTTCATGAAGCCGACGGCCTGGGTCGGCANCGTCGCGAGATAGCGCGCGTAGGCCCTGGACTCTTCTTCGAACGTTGCCGCGTCCGCCACCTTCGTCACGAGCCCGATCGTGTGGGCCTCACGGCCGGTGATGACGTCGGCAGTGAAGTACAGCTCCCGCGCCTTGGCCGCGCCGACGAGGTACGGCAGGAAGTACGANCCGCCGTAGTCACCGGACGTGCCGATCTTCGAGAACGCCGTGGTGATCTTGGCGGTATCGAGTGCAAACCGCAGGTCACAGGCGAGCGCGAGCGACAGTCCCCCTCCGGCCGCCGCGCCGCCGATGATGGCGAGCGTCGGCTTCGGCATCTCGTGCAGAATCCGGGAGAGCTCGGCCGCCTGGCGCAAACCGGCGGTCCGTGCGGCAAGCGTTGGTTTGCGGCGCCCGGGATCGTTGGCAGACGCGGACTTCGCAAACCCCTTGACGTCCCCGCCCGCGCAGAACGCGCCACCAGCGCCCGTCAGCACAAGACAGCGCACCGCCGGATCGGCAGCAGCGCGGCGCACCGCCTCGTTCATCAACTCCATCATCTCACCGCTCATTGCGTTGCGCGCCTGAGGGCGGTTCATGGTCAGCGTCAGAACGCCGTCTTCAAACGTCTCGATCATATCGGGCACGTGAGTCCTCGCCTGCCAATTCCGGTAGGGTGCGAACATAAACGCAGCACGGGACGCGATCAATGAGCCATTCCATTGAAGTTCGCCGCGAAGGCGAAATTGCGATCATCACCCTGTCTAATCCTCCGACCCACACGATGGTCGCGGCGGAAGCGGCAGAACTCCACAACGTATTTGATTCGCTCGAAGCAGAAGGACTTCCCCGCGTGCTGATCCTCACGGGCGGCGGCGAGGATATCTTTGTCCGGCACTACGAAGTGGGTGAACTGGTGCAGTCGTCCGAGCGGATGCAGGGACAGGATGCCCCGCCGCCCCGCGCGTCTGGCGGACCCGACCGTGGGCTTCGGGGGGTAATGACGCGTCTCGAAGCGATGGAGGCGGTAACCATTGCCGCCATCAACGGCAGCACCATGGGCGGTGGTCTGGAACTTGCGCTGGGGTGCGACTTCCGGCTGCAGCGCGCCGGAGACTATCGCCTCGGGCTGCCCGAAACCGGCGTAGGGATCCTGCCGGGCGGCGGCGGCACCCAGCGGCTCGCGCGACTCATCGGCGTGGCGAACGCGCTCGACCTGATCCTCCACGGTGAGGTGTTCGGACCCGACCGCGCGCTCGAACTCGGGATCGTGAGTCGTGTTCTGCCCCACGATGACTTCATGAACCACGTGATGGCGTTTGCAGGGAACCTCGCGCAGCGCGCTCCAAAGGCGCTTGCAAACGCCAAACGGGCGATCCGTGAGGGAATTGAGCTGCCGCTGAGCGAAGGCCTGAAGCGTGAGGCGGAACTCTTCGGCGAGCTGATGCGGACCGAAGATGCAATGCACGCGATGCGGGCTGCGCTCAAGGGAGAGGCGCTGCCG
>PBVL01000133.1 GCA_002728675.1 Gammaproteobacteria bacterium | reverse complement strand
GAATCCCTCGACGCTCCCGCAGTCGAACCGCTGGCCTTTGAATTTGTAGGCCAGAACCATGCGGGACTTGGCTTGCTGTGCGATTGCGTCGGTGATCTGGATTTCGCCGCCACGACCTGGCTTCGTTTTCCGAAGGACGTCGAAGATATCGGGCGTCAGGATGTATCGACCGATGATAGCGAGGTTGGTGGGCGCATCGGCAGGATTCGGCTTCTCCACCATGTTCGATACGCGGTAAACGCCGTCCTGAATCTCGCGCCCGTCGATCACGCCGTAGTTCTGCGTCTGATCCATGGGGACCTCTTCGATCGCAACGATCGAGCAGCGGTACTCCTGATACAGATCCACCATCTGCTTGAGTACGCCGATCTCGGGGTTCACGCACAGGTCGTCTGCGAGAACGACCGCGAACGCCTCATTCCCGACGAGATTCTCGCCTGTGAGGATCGCGTGACCGAGGCCTTTCATCTCGACCTGGCGCGTATAGGAGAACGTGCAGCGCTCGATGATCGTGCGAATGTCATGCAGCAGATTCTCATTGGGAGTTCCGGAGATCTGATGCTCGAGTTCGTAGGAGGTGTCGAAATGGTCCTCGATGGCGCGTTTACCGCGACCGGAGACGACGTCGATGTGATCGAGTCCCGCTTCGATTGCCTCTTCGACGCCGTATTGAATGAGCGGCTTGTTGACGATCGGCAACATTTCCTTGGGCATGGCTTTCGTGGCCGGCAGGAAGCGCGTGCCGTAGCCGGCAGCGGGAAAAAGGCATTTACGTATCATTGGTGTCCGTATTCTTGTCAGACCCGGAAAATTCTAGCACCTGGTCCGGGCGGAGATGCATGCGATATGTAAGGTGTGGGTCACCTGAGCGCGTTGGCCGGAGCGGTTGTTGCGCTCAGATCTGGCCGTGATCGTCTGCGAAGCGCACTATATCGGTCTCATCGAGCGTATCTCCTGACTGAACCTCGATGACCTCGAGCAACTCGTCCCCGTCATTGGCAAGCCGGTGACCGGTTCCGAGGGGAATGTACGTCGACTGGTCGGGGCCAAGGCGCGAGACCGTGTCGCCGCAGGTGACTGTGGCTTCTCCCGACACGACGACCCAGTGCTCCGTTCGATGGTTGTGCGCCTGCAGGGAAAGGGAGCTGTGGGGAAGCACAGCGATGCGTTTGACCTGAAAGCGCGGACCACCGTCCAGCATTTCGTAGTAGCCCCAGGGACGATAGACTCGCCGGTGACTCTGCAACTCCGGCCGTTTGGACCGTGAGAGGTCCTCGACGAGAATCTTGAGGTCCTCGCTGCGGCGGCGGTCCGCGACCAGCAGGGCGTCGTCCGAATCCACGATCACCAGTCCCTCTACGCCCAGTGCGGTCACGAGGCGATTACTGCCAATCAACAGGGACCCGTGGGTGTCGACCGTCATGACGTCGCCGCGGATCGCGTTGTCGTTGGCGTCACGTGGCAGGGTTTGCCACAGCGCGTCGAAGGAACCGACATCGCTCCATCCGGAGGCGAGTGGTACCGTCACGGCACGCGCGGTTCGCTCCATCACGGCATAGTCGATGGAGATCGACGGTACCTTGCCGTACGCGTCCGCCGCGATCCGCTCGAAATCGAGGTCGGTGGACCTCGAGTCATAAGCGTCGCGCACGGGGTTCAGTACCTCGGGGCAATAACGTTCCATCTCCGCGAGCAGCGTGTCGACGCGGAACATGAACAGTCCGCTGTTCCACAGATACCCCCCTGCCTCGATGAAGGCCCGGGCGGTCGGCTCATCCGGTTTCTCGGTGAAGCGATCGACGCGGAACGCGTCGCCCAGGGCCTCGCCACATCTGATGTAGCCGTAGCCGGTTGCCGGAAAGTCCGGCTGGACTCCGAAGGTCACGACGTGACCCTCTTCCGCAAGCCGGGCCCCCGCCAGGACACTTGCCGCGAAGCCCTGGTCTGAGGAGACCGCGTGATCTGATGCGAGCACGATCAGCACCGTCGCGGGGTCGAAGTGCAGGGCAGCCAGGGCTATCGCGGCGGCCGTGTTGCGACCGGCTGGTTCCAGGACGATGTTGCAGGCGATGGCGGCTTCGCGCGCCTGTTCCGCCACCAGGAACCGGGTGTCGTCCCCCGTGACGACAAGCGGCCGGGCGTCGGGCGCAACCAATCGAGCGCGTCGCATGGTCTGCTGCAGGAGCGATTCGTCGCTGACGAGCGGTTGCAGCTGTTTGGGAAAGTGCTGACGGGAGAGGGGCCAGAGGCGGGTGCCGCTGCCGCCCGCGAGGATCACCGGTTGAACGCTGGGAGAATCCGGAGGCATGGCGCACTTTGGCAGGAGTCAGGGTTCATTGTGGCACGCGCGAGACGCGGTGCAAGGCGCCTTCACGCCCGGACCGGCTATGACCGCGCGTCAGTCAAGGACGCCGGACGGGGGGCCGGCTGCTATGATTAGAGGCTCTGGCGTCTGCCCTGAAACTACGGAGTGGTAAGTTGCTGTCCTGGCTGATTGCCCTTCCGCGAGCCACCAAACGGCTCGTGACCCTGAGCGCCGATCTGGTGGCGCTTCCCCTGATGATGCTCATCGCGTTTGCGTTGCATCTGGACCAGTTGTTCATCCCCGACGCGCGCATGTCGACGGTGATCGGGTTGTCGACGGTCGTGACGCTCTATGTATTCGGTCGTTTCGGGCTGTATCGTGCGGTCATCCGGTTCGTCGGCTACCAGGCGCTGCTGTCAATCGCGCTTGGCGTGACGGTCTCGACGCTTGCGTTCACAACCTTCGGCTTCCTGTTGCAGGCGGACGTGCCCCGGCCCGTGCCGCTCATCTACTTCTTCCTGACGATCGTCGCCGTCGGCGGGGGTCGCTTCTTCATCCGGGCGATCCTCAATCAGGAACAGCACGCGGGCAAGGAGCGGGTCATCATCTACGGGGCCGGTTTCGGTGGCCTGCAACTGGCAACCGCACTTGTGAACGGCGCCGAATACCAGCCGGTGGCGCTGGTCGACGACGACAAGCGGAAGCAGGGCACGGTGCTGCAGGGGCCCCGTGTCTACAACCCCCGCCGTATTGGCAGGCTCGTCGAGGAAACCGCCGCGGCCAAGGTTCTGCTTGCGATCAGTCGCCTCACGGTCAAGGACCGGAAGCGGATCGTGGATTACCTGGCGCAGTTCCCCGTCAGCGTGCAGACGATCCCGAGCTATACAGACGTCATCAGCGGTCAGGCAAGCATCGCGGAGATTCGCGACATCGAGGTTGAGGATCTGCTCGGTCGCGACTCGATTGCGCCCGATCCCGGTCTTCTGCCTGCCACCATTGCCGGTAAGTCGGTGCTGGTGACCGGCGCGGGTGGATCGATCGGCAGCGAGCTGTGTCGGCAGATACTGGCCCAGCGGCCGACGCGTCTCATACTGTTCGAACAGTCAGAGTTCGCGCTCTACCAGATCGAACAGGAACTGGGCCCCTGGGCGGCGGGTGTGCAGATTGTGCCTGTGCTCGGCACCGTCCAGGACTCCGGGCATGTGCGGCAGGTGATTGCGCGTTTCGGGGTCGACACCCTGTTCCATGCGGCGGCCTACAAGCATGTGCCCCTCGTTGAACACAACGTGTTGCCGGCCGTCCGCAACAACATCTTCGGGACGGAACGGGTCGCCCGCGCTGCGCTGGATTGTGAGGTCGGGAATTTCATCCTGATATCGACCGACAAGGCGGTGCGGCCCACGAACTTCATGGGTGCGACCAAACGATTTGCCGAACTGATCCTGCAGGGGCTTGCGGCGCAGGAAGGCTGCAGGACCTGTTTCAGCATGGTGCGCTTTGGCAACGTGCTGGACTCGTCCGGGTCCGTTGTGCCGCTCTTCAAAGGTCAGATTCGCCGCGGCGGGCCGGTGACGGTGACCCATCCCGAAGTCAACCGATACTTCATGACGATCCCCGAAGCCGTGCAACTGGTGCTGCAGGCGGCCGCGATGGGGCGTGGTGGAGACGTATTCGTCCTGGACATGGGTGAGCCCGTAAAAATCGCGGATCTTGCGCTCACCATGATCCGGCTGATGGGCAAGTCGGTCCGCGATGAGGCGAACCCGGATGGGGACATCGAGGTGCAGTTCACGGGGCTTCGACCTGGCGAGAAGCTCTACGAGGAACTGCTCATCGGCGACAACTGCATCGGTACAGAGCACCCGATGATCACACGCGCGATGGAACACGAGTTGAGCCTTGCGGATGTGGATGACGGACTGTCGTCACTGAATGATGCGGTGAACGCGTCCCGACCGGCGGACGTCATCACGATTCTGCGCGGCCTGGTCCAGGAGTACTCGGCAGCGGAAGAACTGGTGGATCATCTGGTGTCGGATGCCGGAACGGCACCCGACAACGTCCGCTCACTCTTTCCTGCGAGCTGACGCCGCCGCGAGGGTTGCCTCTTCGGCAAGCATCCCGGCCAGACAGTCCGCCCACGGACGCGGCGTGAGGCCGAGGTCCGCCGCGAGCAGCGAGGAATCGAGCACACTGTAGGCCGGTCGTGGGGCGAGGGTACGCCCAATCAGCTCCGCGTAGTGTGCGGTGCTGACGGGCCGGATCGATACGGGCGTCTCGAGCGAACCGGCTTCGAGCGCCTGCCGTTGAATCTCCACCGCAAACTCGTACCACGAGCACTGCCCCGCATCGCTCCAGTGGCCTGTGCCCGTCCAGCCCGTTCGTGCGACTTCGATGAGCGTCGCCGCCAGATCACGTGTCCAGGTGGGTGCGCCGCGCTGATCGTCGACCACGTTCAGGTCGCGACCCGAGCGCATCAGCGACAGCATCGACTTCACAAAGTTGTGGCGATAGGGCGAGTAGACCCAGGACGTCCGTACGATGGCAGCGCGCTCACAGGCTTGCCGGACCGCCGTTTCACCTTCGGACTTCGAGCGGCCATAGATGCCCGCGGCGCCGTGCTCCGCATCCGGCGGGTAGGGCGTTTGTCGCGTTCCACTGAAGACGAAGTCCGTCGAGACGTGCGTCAGGCGAACGTCCCGCGCTGCGCAGGCGGCGGCAACGATCTCCGCGCCATCGCGATTGACCGCAAACGCGCGTTCCGACTCGTCCTCTGCCGCGTCCACACCGGTATAGGCGGCACAGTTGAGGACCGAGTGGGGCATGACACGATCCATGATGGCGGCCACCGCGTCCGCGTCCGTGATGTCCGTGCCGTCCGCACCCCGGATCATCATGCCGCGAACGTCCGCTCCGAGCAGTTGCTGACCAAGCTGTCCGCGTTCGCCGAATACGAGAACCCTCGAAGTCACGGGAACAGCAGCGCGTCCTTGAGCGCGGGTGCGGTCTGATCTTTCTCGGAGAGGAGAATCTCACCGGCATCGGGCCAGTCGATGCCGATGTCCGGGTCGTTCCATGCAATGTGTTGCTGATCGTCGGGATCGTAGTAGTCCGTGCACTTGTAGACGAACTCGGCGGAGTCGGAGAGCACGAGGAACCCGTGCGCAAACCCCTCCGGCACCCAGAACTGGCGCTTGTTTTCGCTGCTGAGGTGTACACCCGCCCACTTGCCGAACGTCGGCGAGGATTGGCGGATGTCCACTGCCACGTCGAAGACCTCGCCGCTGACCACTCTGACGAGTTTGCCCTGGGGCGTGCGTGCCTGATAGTGCAGGCCCCGGAGGGTGCCCCGGCTGGAGAGGCTCTGGTTGTCCTGAACGAACCGGATGCCGGGCACGAGGTCTTCGAGCCAGGTCTGACGGTACGTCTCCATGAAGTAGCCGCGGTTGTCACCGAAGACCTGGGGCTCGATGATCACGACGCCGGGGACATCCGTGTCGATTCGGTTCATTTCAGGAGCCTCGCGAGGTAGTCGCCGTAGCTGCTGTTGCCCATGTCGGCGGCGAGTCGCGCGAGTTGCCCGGCGTCGATGAAGTCCATGTTGTAGGCCACTTCCTCCGGGCAGGCGATCTTGAGGCCCTGCCGGTGTTCGATGATGCGGACGAAATTGGCTGCTTCG
The DNA here is from genome assembly GCA_002728675.1 of Gammaproteobacteria bacterium. Classification (GTDB taxonomy): domain Bacteria; phylum Pseudomonadota; class Gammaproteobacteria; order Pseudomonadales; family Azotimanducaceae. The sequence goes on along the minus strand of PBVL01000133.1, from coordinate 4,439 downwards.
AGCAGCGCGTCGGGTTGTCCGGTGTCCAGCCACGCGGTGCCCCGGGACAGGGTTTCCACGCGCAGCTTGCCGGCTTCGAGGTAGACGAGGTTCAGGTCCGTGATCTCGAGTTCGCCGCGAGCACTGGGTTTGAGCTGTTCGGCGATGCTCACGACGTCCGAGTCGTAGAAGTAGAGGCCGGTGACGGCAAAGTTGGAACGGGGCCGGGCGGGTTTCTCCTCGATGGAGTTCACGCGGCCGTCGGCATCGAAGCTCACCACGCCGTAGTGCTCCGGGTTCTTGACCGAATACCCGAAGACTGTCGCGCCCTCGTCGAACGCGGCGGCCGTCCGCATCTGATGCCGGAGCCGGTCGCCATAGAAGATGTTGTCGCCGAGGATCAGGCTGACGGGGCTCGTGCCGATAAAGTCACGCCCGACGAGGAAGGCCTGCGCAATGCCTTTCGGTTCGGGCTGCACGGCATACTGCAGGTCGATCCCCCAGCGGTGACCGTCTCCCAGCAGGTTCCGGAATGCCTCAGCATCGTGCGGCGTCGTAATGATCAGAATGTCGCGAATACCCGCCAGCATCAGAGTCGCGAGCGGGTAGTAGATCATCGGCTTGTCATACACGGGCAGCAGTTGCTTGCTGACCGACAGCGTGATGGGGTGCAGGCGCGTGCCGGAACCGCCTGCGAGCACGATACCTTTCTGCATTTCGACGACTGTTTGCCGGGGTTGGAAGGGCGCGGAGTCTAGCACAGCGGCTGTCCGGCACAGTGCTCTGGGCAGGAGTTTCATGCTCGTGACCGCGATCTTCCGCAGATGCCGTTTGAAATGACCTGCCCCCTGACTTTAAATGCGCGCCATGAGCGCGGGAGCATTCAAACGTGTCGGCCTCGCCGCACGACCCGGGAACGTGTCCGTACGCGACTCGCTGTCCACGGTCGAGCGTTACCTGTCGGAGCGCAAGGTGGACGTGATTCTGGAGGATGCGGCACAGGCGCTGCTCGAAGATTCAGGTCATCCGACCTCGTCCCGCGACGCGCTGGGCGAGTGTTGTGATCTGGTCATCGCGGTGGGCGGCGACGGCAACATGCTTGGAGCTGCCCGGGCCATCGCGCCGCACGGTGTGCCAATTCTGGGCATCAACCGCGGGCGCCTGGGATTCCTCGCGGATATCCATCCCGACGAGATCGTCGGGCGCGTTGGCGATGTGCTAGACGGCAACTACTCGGTCGAGGAGCACTTCCTCCTCGAAGGTTGGGTGGAAAACGGCGGCCGCACCGACGTGTTCTCCGCGTTGAACGAGATCGTCGTCCACACCGCGTCCCAGCCGAGCATGATCGAGTTCGATCTCTACATCGACGACACGTTCGTGTACTCGCAGTACTCGGACGGCTGTATCGTGTCATCGCCCACGGGATCCACCGCCTACGCCTTGTCGGCCGGGGGCCCGATCATGGTGCCGAGCCTCGATGCCATCGTGCTCGTGCCGATGTTTCCGCACACGCTCAACAGCCGCTCGCTGGTCGTCGGCGGGAACTCGCACATCCGCATCGAACTGGGGCGCGGGACGAGCGTCACGGCGCGGGTCGGGTTCGACTCACACAACGAGTGCACGCTGGTGCCGGGTCAGTCGCTGAACATCCGCAAGAAAGCGGAGAAACTGAAGCTGGTGCATCCGCCGGGCCACAGTTTCTATGGCGTTTGCAGGAGCAAGCTCGACTGGGCGAGCCGGATCGGCGAGTNACTGCNGGCCGCTAGCGATCNGGCAGATTCTGCAGTGCCGCGCGGGTATCGATGTCCTGCAGTACGCCCGGGTCGTTCACCGGCACCCGCTCCACGTGCGCTGACCTTCGTTTGACCACGCTGCGCGCGCCTTCATCGCCCGTCAACGCCTGAATCTCGGCAAACCACNGTCTGGCAAACGAGACAGGATGCCCCGGCGTTCCGTCGNAGGTTGGCACGACGATGGGCGTCCGGCCGGTCGCAAGACCNTGCTGCATCGAATCNGTCAGGAGCCGATAGGTTGCGTCACGGATGAAGGGCATGTCGGCCAGCAGGACCATCGCGCCATCCCATCGATTAGGAATCGCCGAGAACGCGGCGGCCATGGTGTGCGCCATGCCGAGCCCGGAGTCCGCCGCGCGCAGGCACGCGACGCCCGCGCCGCGCAGCGATGTCTCGAGTTCTTCGTCTTCAGCACGCAGTGCGACGAGCACGTCCGGGAGNTTCCTGGCGGCGTTGCTGATCGAACGATCCATCAGCGNTGTGCCGTCGCGCAACGTCGCAAGGCGCTTGTCGCCGCCAAATCGGCGCGACGCGCCGCCCGCGAGGACGATACCGCCGATCACAGGATGGCCGGCGTCAGCCGGCGGCGACTGCGCGGAAGTCCGNCTGGATGTCGCTCTTCGCCTCGGCCCGCAGCGCCGTGAGCTGCGCGAGAATCGCGATGGCGATCTCCGCGGGCGTCTTGCTGCCGAGGGGCAGCCCGACAGGCGCGTGCAGGCGCGAAATCTCGGCGTCGCTGAGGTCGAGCATCAGCAGACGTTCGCGACGGTTTGCGGACGTCCGCGTCGAGCCCATGGCGCCGATGAAGAACGCGTCNGTCTTGAGCGCTTCCATCAGGCCCATGTCGTCGATCCGGGGGTCGTGGGTCAGCGCGATGATGGCGGAGAAGCTGTCGTTTGCGTGTTTCCTGACGGCGTCGTCCGGCATGTCGTTCACGAGCTGCACACCTTCGACGGTCCACTGCTCGATGAGGTGTTCGCGTGGGTCACAGACCACGACCTGGTAGTCCAGCCCCTGTGCGAACTCCGCGAGATAGGCGGACACCTGTCCGGCCCCGATCAGGAAGAGCTGGAAACGCGGTCCGTAGGTCGTCACGAGGAACTTGTGGCCGGGTTTGTCGGTGTTCTCGAATGAGCCCACGAACTTCAGGTGCGCAAACCGCTCCTTGTCCTCGACGGTCATGGTGCCGGTGGCGATGTCTACCGAGCGCTCGGTGCACTCCCGGCGATCCAGGCGATCCACGATGTGCTCGATGACCTCGAGGGAACGCTGGTCAGGCATTGGTTCGATGACAACGTGCAGCTGTCCGCCGCACGGGAGCCCGAGGCGCTCGGTCTCTTCGGCGGTGACGCCGTAGATGAGCACTTCGGGAGTGTTGGTCGCGAGTTCACCCTTGTGGAGTTTCTCGAGGAGATCCTCTTCGATACAGCCCCCCGAGAGCGATCCGACGACGTGTCCNGCGTCATTGCAGGCGAGCAGTGAGCCGACCGGGCGTGGTGAGGAGCCCCACGTCTTGACGACCGTGCAGAGCCAGGCCATCTGCCCGGCACGCACCCAGTCGCGCAGGTGAGTCAGTACCTGATGGTCAGCGTTTTGCATTCGGGTTTACCTGCCAATCGCGCTGCGGAATCAGCTAGAGTTTACCTCCATCAAAGGTGATTTTCATGGTGAGCGGCGCGCGAGCCGCCCCCCGGCGATGCCGTGTTTTGCTGCGGCGCGGGGCGGGGTTCCGCGCGCCAGACCGGCAGGTGATGAGCGCTCCAAAGCGACTGTTTGAAGTAGTCCGACTCGACGANCCCGAGCGNTTCCACGCATTCTGCGAGTTGCTGTCGGGCGAAGGGATTCCGTTCTACCTGAGTGACGAGCGACCAGGCACGGTCTTCGTGGCGGACGTCGTCACCCGGGCCGTCGTGCTGGAGCGCCTGGAGGTGTTCGAAGACCCGACTGCGCATCAGGGCCTGTCGCTCGCGTTCCTGGCCCCGCTGTTGTTGCGGGCTCCGGCGACAGCGGCAGTCCTCGTCCTCATGCTGCTCGGCGCGCCCCTGACGGCGGGTTTCGAGCAGATGGACTTCGGCGCACTGTTCTTCGCGATGACCTTCACCAACGAGCGCGGGGGCGAGATTGCGGACGGCCAGTACTGGCGGTTGCTGACGCCAATCTTCATTCACTTCGGTTTCGTCCATCTGGCGTTCAACATGCTGGGGATCTACGTCGTCGGAAGCCGCCTCGAACCACTGATCGGCAGCACGGTGCTGGTCCTGCTCGTTCTGCTGAGCGGCGCGGTGGGCAACGTGGCTCAGTTCCTTCTCGGCAATTCGGTGTACTTCGGCGGCATGTCGGGCGGGCTGATGGCGCTGGTCGGCTTTGCNTTCCTCTGGAGCCGGCTGCGNCCGGAACGGGACCCCGGCCTGCCCCAGGGGNTCTATCTCGTGTGCATTCTGATGACCGTGNTGGGCTTCACGGGCCTGCTTGACGGCCTGACGGGTGAGGGAAGCGGCATCGCGAACTGGGCGCACCTGGGCGGGCTGCTGACGGGCATGGCCGCGGGCGTGCTCGCGGCACCGATCTACCGGAAGTTCAGCACCTAGATGTGATCTGTCAGTAGGTTGTTCATCCGGGCCTCAAGCCCGAAGCTAATGAGTGTTCAAAGTCCATTGGCTACGGAGA
>PBVL01000028.1 GCA_002728675.1 Gammaproteobacteria bacterium | reverse complement strand
GTTCATCTGGGTCTCTCCGTAGCCAATGGACTTTGAACACTCATTAGCTTCCGGCTTGAGGCCCGGATGAACAACCTACTGACAGATCACAGCTAGCGGACTGCGTCTTCGCGGTCAGGCAGTTTCACGAGCGCCGACACGATTCCGGCACCCGCAAAGCAGCACGCCCAGACATTGAACGCGACGGTGTAGGTATCAAAGGTGTCCGCAATCCACCCGGTCGCCAGGACCCAGAAGGTTGCCGGCGCGAGGAAGAATGAAAACAGCCCATTCACGCGCGAGAACTTTGCCGCGCCGAAGATGCGCGACAGCAGTACCGAGCGCACGGGCACCATGCCGCCAAACCCGAGCCCGAACAGACCGGCGGCCACCAGAACCAGCACGTAGCTGTCGCTCGCCAGCATGAAGACGAGCGTCGAGCAGAAATAGGACGCCACCCCGAAGAGCACGGTCGTCTTCGCCCGCATGTGGTCCATCATCCAGCCAAAGACGATCTTCCCGGTGATTGCGAAGAAGCCGGCAACCCCGAGCGCGGTTGACGCGTCGTACATGTCGAACGTGCGCTCTGTCGTGAGGTAACTGGGCAGGTGGGTGATCATCGCGCTGTAGACGCCGTTCATGAGGGTAAAGGTGATCACGACACTCCAGAACGGCTTTGATCCGAGGAACTGCCGGTAGACAGCCAGCCCCTGAGTCGCCTTGCCGGGCGCCGGCGCCAGGCCGCTCGGTGCGTCGTCGCCGTCCGGAAACTGACCAACGTCCGGGGGCGCTTGCCGCACCATGACGAGGCCCATGGGGACAAAAACCACCAGGAGAATCCCGGCATAGATCGAATAGGTCGACTGCCAGCCGAACGACTCGACGAAGAAGGTGGCGACGGTTGGCATGACCACGCCGGCCACCGAGATCCCCATGATGGCAACGCCGAGCGCCATCCCGCGGTTGCGTTCGAACCAGTTCACCATGAGTTTGGTATGCGTCAGCGGACCAACGCACACCCAGCCGACGCTTTGAAAGCAAAGCAGGGTTGCGAGGAACGCGTAATAGCCGTCGACAAACTGGTAGAGCAGGTAGCCCGTCGCGAGCCACACGGAACCAATGGACGTGATCGCGCGGACCGGAAACCGGTCGATCAGCCAGCCCATGAACGGCGCGAGACACGCGCCCGTAAAGAGGGTCAACGTGATGGCAAGCGAGATCTCGGTACGCGCGACGTTGAAGTCTTCCATCCAGTACGGGAAGAAGATTCCACGTGAGTGCAGAAAGAAGCTCGATGCCAGAAAGAGAATGACGAACGAGTAGCCGGTCAGCACGTACCCGTAGAACAGGCGGGAAGACGCGCCCGACGCAATGGGCTGAGAAGACAGAAGGTGATCCGTTACGGCTGCGGAGCACCCATGCTAGCAGAGGCGCACGAAGGCCCGCGCATCGGTCGGCGTGTTGCGCGCCTGATCGTTTGCCGGACCGCAGGATGATCCTGAACCAGAACGCGCCGCCGATCAGCAGCGGCACGCTCCCCCCGGGTATACCGCGCCCGGGGCATGGCCGAGCAGCGCCACCGCGAGCAGCCCGGCTCACAGGTGCATTCCAGCTATGACGATCAGCTTGGCCCTGAGCAACACCAGCCTCGATCATGGCGGATCCGCCCCCTCCAGTTCGCGCGTGACGGCGACCTCGTCCGCACAGATTCGCTGATAAGATGACGGCTCGTCCGTGGAGAACAACAATGAACAAGCACATCGGCAGCCTCATCCTCGCCCTCTGCTTCGCGGCGTCGGGTTCCGCCCTCGCGGGTGGCCACCTGGCTCATGAAAAAGGCCACGGCAAGGGGGATGCCCACCATGAGGAAGGCCCCCCGACCGCCACCGCGGCCCTCAACGCGATCGCTCTGAACGTTGCCGACATTCCCCGCGCGGAGAAGTACTACACGGAAGTCTTCGGCATGAAGCGGGTGTTTCAGTACCCACCGGAGGGGACACCCATCGAGATCGGACTCGCGCTGCCGACGCAACCGAGCGCAATCCTGCTGCTCGCACGCTTCAGTGACGAGCCGCTACCCGAAGGAAAACGGCGTTACGGACGCTTCGTGATCTATACCGACGATGCGTGGCAGTTGGCGAAACGTGCGGAGAAGCGCGGTTCCAAGGTCCGACAGGTCGGCGGAGACGAAGGTCCACTGCTGCTCTTCTTCGACGATCTTGACGGCTACGAAGTGGAGCTCTACCAGGCGCGTTAGGCGCGGACGCCTACGACCGGTAAGTTCGGTCGAGCGCGGTCACCGGGTCGAGCAGCGACAAATCACCCGATTCGACCTCGTTGCCGCGAGGGAACGGCGGACCTTTGGCGAGGCCAATGCCCTCCATCACTCTGTCGTGCTGGTAGTAACACCCGTAGACACGGGGTAACACGGCTCGAAACAGCGCTGGCTCGGATTCGCTGAAGGCCGTCATCGCTTCGACGCGTTCATCGAGCGTCTGCGCCGCGAACCCGGCATCGAAGTGCCCGATCATTGCCAGCACGTCTTCCCCCGCATCCGGCTCGAATTGCGCGAGGTAGCCCCAGAGGTCCAGGTCCCCCGCGCTTGGCATCACGCCGTCGGCGCTAGCCGGCAGCAGGGTGTCCGCTATCGCGTTCAGCAGGACCAGGCGCTCGTCGTCGAGCGTCGTCGAGCTTGTGATCAGATTGTCCACGCTCGCCTCCTCAGTCGAACAGGTTGGTGAGGTTCTTCTTGATCGAATCGGCAACATAGAGCGCCAGTGCCTGGATCGTGCTGGTGGGGTTCACGCCACCCGACGTCACGAAAAGGCTGCCGTCGACGATGAAGAGGTTCTTCACGTCGTGGCTGCGCCCCCAATGGTTGACGACTGACGTCTTCGGATCGTTACCCATGCGGGCCGTACCCATGAGATGCCAGCCACCGACCCGAATCGGTCCAAAGCTGTTGATCTCGATCGCGCCGGCGGCTTCCATCACCTCGTGACCGCGGGCGAGACCGTGATCCAGCATGCGCCGACTGTTCTCACTCATGGTGTAGTTGATTTTGGGCGCGGGAATCCCGTCCGAGTCGACGATGTCCGGATCCAGCGTGACCGTGTTGTACTCTTCCGGCAGGTCTTCGACGGTAATGCCGATGGACGCGGTGTGGTCGAAGCGCCTCGCGAATGCTTCGTGATGGTCCGGGCCCCACGGAATCGCACCGGAGCCGAAACCCTGCAGGGCAGTCCCGAGCGGCGAGGCTCCGCGCGTGATCTGCATCTGATAGCCCCTGACGAAGTCACGGTCCGCCCCGGTCTCGTAGAACTCCTTGCTCATGATGCAGCAGCCCTGCGGGCCCATGTGACTGTCGAGACGTTCCTCGAACAGGCCCTGAATGAATCCCACCGGGTGGAACATCAGGTTCTTGCCGACGAGGCCACTGCTGTTGGCGAGACCGTCGGGAAACTGCTCCGACTTCGAGTTCAGCAGAATGCGCGGCGTGCCAACGCCGTTGCAGGCCATGATGACCACCTCGGCTTTCTGGTGGACCTCATTGCCATCCGCGTCGAAGTAGATGACGCCGTCCGCCATCCCCGCGTCGTTGACCGTGATCTCTTTGACCCGGCAGCGTGTCCGCAGCTCGACGCCGCTCCGGATCGCGGTCGGCCAATATGTGATGTCGGTGCTGGACTTACCGCCCTGGGAACACCCCGACGTGCAGGGCCCCAGGTTCTTGCACTGATCCCGCCCTTCATATGGCTGCGAGATGATCGCGCTGTCAGAGGGCCACCAGTGCCAGCCCAGTCTGTTGAAGCCACGCGCCACCGTCTCACCCACGAGGCCGAGGGGAATGGGCGGCAGCGGTGGCTGTTTCGGCGGGTACATCGGGTCGCCGGCCAGCCCCGACACCCCCATCATCCGGTCATTGGTCGCAAAATGGGGTTCGAGCGTGTCGTAGCTGATCGGCCAGTCGTCCGCCACGCCATCGAGGGTCTTTACGCGGAAATCCGAAGGCGACAGGCGCGGGAAGTGCGCCGCGTAGAGCACGGTGCTGCCGCCAACCCCATTGAAGTTCACCACCGAAATGGGCGAGTTGTCGTTGTTGATCGGATAGTCCGTTTCCCGGCCCCGGACGTTCGGATCGATATTCCAGGGGCCCGCCTGCTGTTGCTGCCAGTCCTGATGATTGGTCGGGTAGTCGGTCGGGTTCGTCCAGTCTCCCTGTTCGAGACACACGATATGCATGCGGGTCTCGGCGAGACTCCAGGCGACAGCTGCCCCGGAGGCGCCGGCACCAATGATCAGGACGTCAACGGGTGCGTCGTTCGCGGCCATGCCTGCTCTCCCGTGAGTGTGCTCTGACAGTACCACACCAATCCGCACAACCTCCTTGCCGGATCCCGGCGCTGTTCCTGACGATCGTCGACCTCCGGCGACCTGTCATCGAACCTGCCTAGGCCAGCGCGTGACCGATGGCAGTCAGAATGCTCTGGGTCAGCCGCTGGCTGACGGGCGCTTCCGGCGCCATGGACTCACCCGCATGGTACATCCCGGGCACCACCGTCAGTTCGGTCGGCACACCTGCAGCAATCAGTCGTTGTGCATACGCAATGTCTTCATCGCGAAACAGATCTTCCGCACCGACGCAGACATAGGCAGGCGGCAGGCCGGAAAGATCCCGGGCGCGCGTCGCGGCCGCATACGGTGAGGCAGTTTCGCCCGGCACGCCGTCGAGATACATCTCCCACGCGTTGAACGACGTCTTGCGATTCCANATGGCGTGACCTTCGAGCCCTCCCGAGTCCGTCGNGTGGAGGTTGTCGATCATCGGATAGATGAGCAGTTGAAACACGACCGGATGGTTTTCGNTGTCGCGGTTCATGAGCGCCAGCCCCGCACTCATGCCACCACCCGCGCTTGCGCCACCTATGGCGATCCGGGCTCGGTCGATGTCGAGCGGACAGGCATCGCTGAACATCCAGTTGAGAACGGCATGACAATCATTGGGTCCCGCAGGGAACGGATGCTCCGGCGCCATGCGATAGTCGACGGAGACCACGGTGCAGTCGTGGGTATGCGCGATCGACTTCGCACGCTCGTCGTCAGCCGAGCCAAACAGGTACCCCCCGCCGTGAATCCAGAGCAACGCCGCCTGATTCGGTCTGTCGGACTCCCGGTAGACGATCACCGGCACATCGACCTCGCCCGCGACGTTCATCTCCTGCGCGAGAATCGGGAAAGGCGTTTCCGGCTTTGGCATGGCCGCCATCCCTGCACGGATCTGGGCGACGTTCTCACGGGTGATGTCGAACCCGGGAAACTGTTCCAGCGGTGCCCGGAGTGCCGGGTCAATCAGGTCCTTGTTGTGCTGCATGCCTGTGTACTCCTTTGTCAAAGCGGCATCATCGCACAGTGCCCGCAGGCGTCGCGCGAGCACGCAAACGGTGCTCCTGAACCAGATCGGCAGCCGTGAGAAACGCCGCGCCGCGGGCTTTCAAACCATGGATCAGTGACTCCAGCATGAGCATTCGGTGCCCGCGTCCCACCACGAACGGATGGCACGTGAAGGTCAAGGCCCCCCACGTGTCGAACCGCACCATGTAATCAAAGTCCGCGAGCCAGTTCTCGAGCACCCCGCTGGCCGCCCGCAGGCCGCCTCCGCGGAAGTACTCGAAGTGAGGAAAGTCGTCCAGACTCCAGGAGATCGGCAACTCGACGAGGCTCGTTTCCTGACCCGGCCTGAAGCGCCCGTCGCCGTCAATGGCGTCGCCACTGCGCGCGAGATAGGGCTGACTGTCGTGGGCCATCATGCTGCTGTCGTAGCTGAAACCCTCCCCGAGCAGCAGTTCCACCGAGTTCGGGCTGAGGTCCCAGGCGGGTGAGCGATAGCCGCTGGCGGCCGTCCCGGTGATCTCCCCGATCAGCGCGTTCCCCCGCCGCAGTTGATCAAGCTCCTCGTCGCGGGACAGATTGACGGGCGAGACGTGGTCGAACCCGTGATGCGCCAACTCGTGGCCTTCCGCATGGAGCGCGCGACAGGTATCGGGATACGCCTCGAGGGTCCGCCCCGGCACGTAGAACGTGCCTTTGATTGCTTCATCCGACAGTAGCCGCATGATGCGTTCCGCGCCGACGATGCCGAACTCGCCCCTCGACATCATCGTTGGGCTGGTTTGTCCCTGGGCCATCCAGATGGAGACCGTATCAAGATCGAAGGTCAGCGAGGCGATGTGACGTCCCGTCCCGGGCTCCGTCACGGGCGCATCCCCACACGCAGCTTCGGACCGAGCTGGTTCACGTTGACGGCGTGCGTCTTGCGAATGTAATCGACGATGGCCGGGCGCGTGTCGACAGGATCGATGATCTCCATTGGCGTCGCGATGCCGGGCTGGCGCAGGACCGAGGCCATGCGGATGAACCGCTCCTCGAGTTCCCTGCGCCGCGCTTCCGGGTCTCCCGCCGCTTCGATATCGCGGCGATAGGCCGCCATGACGCCGCCTTCGGCAACGAGCGACCCGGACTCCGCCGAGGGCCAGGCGTAACGTACGCCAAGTCCGTTGCCTTTGGCGCTGCCACCCGCGACGCCGTAGAGCCGTCGGGTCACGATCGTGATATACGGCACGCTCGCCTCCTGCACCGCCGCCATCGCGCGGTTGGCGAAGCGGATGATCCCGTCTTTCTCGGACTGCAGACCGACCATGAAACCCGGCACGTCACAGAAATAGACGACCGGCAGATGAAACGTGTCGGCAAAGTCGATGAAGCGTTCGAGCTTGATACAGGCATTGACCGTCATCGCGCCGCCCTGGTGACGGCAGTCGTTCGCCATCACCGCGACAGGAAACCCGTCGACCCGGGCCAGCATCGTGACGAGCGAACGGCCGTAGAGTGCGGAGATTTCGAACGGCGAGCCGTGATCCGTGACGAGGCCAATCAGCTTGCGGACATCGTGCACCTGCCGACGATCTCTCGGCATGAAGGTGGCGAGCGCCGCTTCGCGGCGATTCGGATCATCCTCGGGTTCGATCCGCGGCGGCGGCTGCCACACGTTGGAGGGAAGGTAAGAAAGAAACCTTCGAATCTGTGCAAGGGCGTCTGCTTCGTCTTCGGCCACGTTGTGGACGGCCCCGGCGGCGCGTGCCTGAACCTTGTAGTTGCCAAGCTCTCGCTTGTTCATCTCGACACCCAGCGCCTGCCTGACCATGGGTGGACCACCAACGAAGGTCTCGCTGCCCTTGGTCATGATGCTGAAGTGACAGTTGCCCACTTCCACGGCAGGCCCGCCCGCCACCGACCCAAGTACCGCGGACACCACCGGAACCTGCGCAAGCAGGTTGCCGCGCACGAGGCCGTTGGTGAGATCGTCACGGTTGCCCGTCACCGCGGCCCGATCGTCGAACTTCGCCGGCAGATCGAAGCTGCCCGGTACACCGGTCTGGGCAAGTTCCACGCCGAGGTCCGACTCGCCGATCTTGTGATGCACGATCGACGTCGCGCCGCCAATCTTGTTCTGCGTGTCGTAGTTCCGGACGCTGCCGCCGGCGCCGTCGAGGAGCTTGACGAACGGCAGCCTGAATTCTTCGGCCAGTTGTGTCGAACCGCGACTGCGCCAGTTCACCATGCCATCAGACGCCCCGCCCCGGATCGTGAAATCCTGCCCCGTCAGCAGGACAGGTCGGCCGTCGATCCTGCCAAAGCCGCGGACGCTCGAACCGGGCCTGAACGAGGTCACCGCGCCGTCGTCGTCAAACGCCGAGACCCCGTGCGTGGTGCCGATCTCCTCGAACGAGTTCGCGTCGAGGAGTGTGTCGATGCGCTCCCGGACGGTCAGCCGACCCTGTGACTTCTGACGTTCGATCCCTTCCGGGCCGCCCATGCGCTTGCCCAGTTCGCGCATGCGACGGACCTGTTCCATCTCGTGTTCCCAGGACATACGAGTCTCCAGTCAGGCCGCGTCGATCAGTAATTCCGCCAGCTTCGCGCGTTGGTGACGGCCGTCACCCAGCAGCACCTGGCTGTGCAGCTGGCGTTTGAAGAACATGTGGACATAACACTCCCACGTAAAGCCGATCCCGCCGTGAAACTGCACGGCCCTGCTTGCCGCAAAACCCGCCATGTCGCTCGCTTCCGACTTCGCCATGCGCGCAAAGCGCAGGGCATCCGCTGGCTCATGATCGACGGCGCATCCCGCGTTCCACGTGAGCGAGCGGGCCCGGTCGATGGCGATCATCACGTTCACGAGCGGATGTTTGATCGCCTGGAAGAACCCGAGCGGGCGGTCGAACTGCTGACGTGTCCGGGCGTACTCGGCGGTCGTCTGCAACAACCACTCGCCAGCACCCACCATGTCTGCAGCGACGAGCGCCAACAACGCCGGCAATGCCGTTTCGAGGGCGGCATGCCCTTGCCCCGGGGCGGCCAGTTCCGTCGCATCGCAACCCGCAAACAGCAGCGTCGCCTGATCCCGCGTGAGATCGACGATCGCGTCCGGTACGACTGCAACACCGTCAGCCGCCGCATCGACGGCATACAACCCAAGACCGTCATCGCCGCGCGCGGCGACGACAAATCTCTCTACTTTTCGCGCATCCTGAACCCAGGCGGCCCGACCGGTCAGACGTCCATCCTGCACGGCAACATCGGTGCTCCCGTCCACAATCCCTTCCAGCCCGGCCACGGCCACACCATAGGCGCGTCCGGCTGCAATCTCACCGAGCGCGGACCCGGCGGCGTCGCCGCATGCGTTCAGTACCGCGGTCGCCGCCAGCGTCGCTTCGAGCGGTCCCGGGTAACCCGCCCTGCCCGCTTCTTCAGCAAGGCCGAGCGCGGCCACGAACGACAGACCCGCCCCACCGGCGGCTTCAGGCACACACGCGGCCGCCCACCCCAGTTCCGCAATTGCCGCCCAGTCTTCGCGCGCCCATGCCGCCTCGTTCGCCCGATGCGGGTCGCTGTCGGCCGCGACGAGCGTGTGCAGGCGCTCGGGCGGATAGTGATCCTCGAACCAGCGCCGCGCCGAATCGCGCAGCATGGCTTCGTCTTCGCCAAACCCGAAGTTGTTTGGTTGTGCCATGTCCCCGCCCCTGCCTGTGACCGACGCCTACTTGGATTTCGCAAGGCCGAGCACACGCTCGCCCAGGATGTTGCGTTGAATTTCGCTCGTGCCTGCCGCGATCGTGCCGCCAAAACTGTTCATGTAGGCAAGTGGAAACCGCCCGCCCGCCGGCGCGGACTCATCGGCAACGTATTGCGTACTCGCCATACCCTCGATCGACAGCGCAAGCTCGGCAATGTCCTGGCGCAGTTCCGTGCCGGTGACCTTGCTCTGGAGCGGAATGCGGTTCGCGTGGTCGGTGAGCGCGGGCACCAGAGCACGCCGGGTGTTCTGGCGGTTCGCCTCTTCGCGGATCGCAAGCCGCACCAGTTCGTCTCGAACCACCGGATCGTCGGCCGCGGTGCCGTCTCCCCGGGTCTGCGTCTTCGCGAGCGTGATCAGTGAGGCAACACTGCCGGTGTTCACAGCCGACTCCTCCTCGAGCACCATCCCGCCCGATGCCGGGTTCACGAGTGCCCCGGCACCACGTTCGTGGGTGAGCGTCGTCATTGCGACTTTCCAACCGGCTCCGACGGCGTCCAGGCGATATCGATCCGGTACCACGACGTTGTCGAACAGCACTTCGTTGAAACCGGTCTCGCCGGTGATCTTGATCAGCGGCCTCACCGTGACACCTTTGTCGAGATTGCCCCTGATTGGCAGCACGAAATAGGAGAGCCCGTTGTACTTGTCCGACTTGTCGGTCCGGCAAAGCAGGATCATCCAGTCGGCAAAGTGTGCGAGCGACGTCCAGACCTTGTGCCCGTTGACCACCCAATTGTCGCCGTCGCGCTCGGCGAACGTCGACTGACTCGCGAGGTCCGAGCCAGCGCCCGGTTCGCTGAACCCCTGGCACCAGATGTGCTCGGCGGACAGCAGCGGCGGCAGGAGTTCGGCTTTCACGTCCTCCCGCGCGTGATGCAGGATCGTGGGTCCGGCCATGCCCATGCCGACGATGTTCGGCAGGTACGGCGTTTTTGCCCGATGCATCTCGGCGTTTGCGATCGCCTGACAGTGGTCGCGTCCGCCCCCGCCGTATTCGCTCGGATAGTCGCAACCGATGAGTCCACCCGCGTAGGCGGACTTTTGCCAGTCCTGCAGATAACTCATCGCGGCCGGGTCCGACAGCTCGAGCGCCGACAGCGGCAGGCGCACCGAAGGCTGCCCCGGATGATTGGCCGCGAGCCACTCCCGGCAATGGGCCCGGTATTCCGCCTGTTCCGGGGTATCGCCCCGCGTCGCGTCGTTCATGGTCGCCTCGATCCGTAGTGATACAGGTTGTGATGCGGCGTCCACCATTGCCTTTCCGGCACGCGCTGTAAAGCGCGCTGGTACATACTCGGCGCTCTGCCACAAGCAAGCATCTGCCCGGGCCTCCCCCCGGGGCCATCAGCCGACTTCTGCGAGCCATGCCATGCCCCTGACCCAAGCCGACCTCACCGCCGCCCTGCCGGACGTCACCACCACCATGAGCCTCGGCGCGCTGACCGCCCCGGTCACCATTGTTCGGGACGCATGGGGCGTGCCGCACATTCGCGCGGAAAACTCACGGGATGCCTTCGTTGCGCAGGGGTTCGCCACCGCCCAGGATCGCCTGTGGCACATGGATTACGACCGATTTCGCGCGCTCGGGCGCTGGTCGGAGCTCGCCGGTGACGCCGGTCTGACCGAAGACCGGATGATGCGTACCTTCGATCTGACGCGCGCTTCGAAGGCCGACTACGACGTGTGCAGCAACGATGCGCGGAGCATGCTCGACGCGTACGCCGACGGTATCAACGCCTTCATCGATACAACCTCCGCGCTGCCCGTGGAATACGGCCTCACCGGCGCGACACCCGAACGCTGGGAAGCCTGGCACTGCATCGCCGTCTACAAGGTCCGCAACATGCTGATGGGCACCTACGAGATGAAGCTGTGGCGGGCCAGACTGGCATTGCGTCTTGGCGCGGAGGCGGCGGCACCGCTCTTTCGCGGCTACCCGGACGAGGCCCTAGTGTCCGTGCCGCCCGGCGAAACGCTCGGGCACCTCGATGTGGCAGGACTCGACGCACTGGCGGATGCGGTTGCCGAGGTCAACTGGCTTGGCGAGACGGACGGCGGCAGCAACGCGTGGGTCGTGTCCGGAGAACTGACCGAGTCCGGCATGCCGATCGTCGCGGGCGATTCGCATCGCGCGCTCGACACACCGAGCGTCTACTACCAGACCCATCTCACGTGCCCGGAATTCCGCTGCAGCGGTTACGCCCTGCCCGGCGTACCGGGCATGCCGCATTTCAGCCACACCGAGTACGTCGGTTGGGGCATGACCCACGGGTTTGGTGACTACCAGGATCTGTATATCGAGCGGTTCAGGAGCGGGAACGGCGTGCTCGAATACGAAACGGAGACCGGCTGGGAGAGGGCCGACGTGTCCGAAGAAACGCTTCAAGTCCGGAACGGTGAAGCTGTCGCACTGCAGGTCGTGCACACGCGCCACGGGCCCATAGTCGCCGGCGACCCTGCCGCCGGCCACGGCATCGCGTTCAGTCACACAGGCACCCGCAGCGGAACACCGTGGCCGAACACGGTGCTGGAGTTGCTCCGTGCACGGAGCGCGGACGAAGCAGAGGCGGCCCTCCGCGAGTGGACGGAACCCGTCAACAATTTTGTCTACGCCGACATCCACGGCGAGTTTGGCTACCGCTATCGCGGGCGCATCCCCACTCGCGACAGCGCCAACGCCTGGACGCCGGTGCCGGGCTGGAACGGCGCACACGAGTGGGACGGGCAGATCCCGTTCGAAGAACTCCCCCAATCGCGCAACCCGGATACAGGCTGGGTGGTGACGTGCAACAACCCGCCCACCACCGCCGACTACCCGCACTACATCAACACCTACTTTGCACCCGATACGCGCGCCCGCCGGATCACGGCACGCATGCAGAACATCGTACCCGGGACCGCGACAGTCGAAGACATGGCATCGATCCACGGCGACCGTGAGTCGATCCCCGGAGCGGCCCTCGCGGGCCGTGTCGCGGCGCTGGCGCTGACTGACCCGGACGCGCAACTTGGCGCCACGTTGCTCCGCGACTGGGATGGCCGCATGGACCGGTCAAGCGTCGCGGCAACCGTTTACGCCGCCGCCCGGACGCAGATCTACGTCCGGGTCATCCAGCACGCACTGGGAGACATGGCGCGCGAAGGGCTGTCGGCGGCAAGCGGCATTGGGCGTGGCGCGGCGACACACCTCGGCCAAATGGGTGCGCGCGCGATGGCCGCGATGGCGGCAGACGATCCGGCTGTGCT
>PBVL01000132.1 GCA_002728675.1 Gammaproteobacteria bacterium | reverse complement strand
TTCATCGCCGGTCGGGGATGAGGGTTGTGCTGTCGGCACGGCGCAAGCCCGGTTTGGACCGGATTCATGAGTTGTCGGGGGGGTATTGAGCAGGTCGTTCCCATGGCCCTACAATGTACCCATGTTCGGTCTGGTCTGCCGCGGTGTGTAGATCCATTCACTGCTCCTGCAGAACCGCTGTCGTCGCATTCGCTGCGACGGCAACTGCCTAAGGTCACGCGCGCGTCATGGACCCGCAGGCCATAGTGCCCCCAGGAGGGCTGCCAGATGGCAGTCTCACACTTCTCATCGTCTACGCATCGGTTGCGTTGGGTTTCTCGTTTCTGTGCTCGATTGCAGAAGCTGTGCTGTTGTCGGCCTCGCCGTCCTATGCCGAGTCGCTGAAGGAATCTTCGCCGCGCAGTGGTCGTCTGCTCGCAAAGCTCAAGGCGAACATCGACCGACCGCTTGCCGCGATCCTGACGCTCAACACCATTGCCCACACGGTAGGCGCCGTGGGCGTCGGGGCAGAGGCGGGTGCACTCTGGGGCAGTGTCGGCGTGGGTATCGCGTCCGGCGTGATGACGCTTCTGATTCTCGTCGCATCCGAGATCATCCCCAAGACGATTGGTGCTGTGTTCTGGCGCGCGCTGGCGGCGCCGACGGCTCACGGTGTGGCGCTGCTCATCAAGCTCGTTCTGCCCGTGGTGTGGCTTTCTGAGGCGATCACCCGTTCGTTCATCAACTCCAAGGAAGCCGAGCGAGTGACCCGCGATGAGATTGCGGCGGTCGCGGAAATGAGCAAAGACAGCGGGGAGTTGCGCACGGTCGAGAACAGAATTCTCAATAACCTGCTCCGCCTCCACTCGCTCACCGTCAACGACATCATGACGCCGCGCACGGTGATCCTCGCACTGCAGGAAGACATTACCGTCGGTGCGCTGATGCAGGACGGTGAGACGTTGCCCGTCTCGCGCATTCCGATCTACACGGACACCGTCGACAACGTGACGGGGTTTGTCCTGAAGTCCGATATCCTGCTTGCCCAGGCGCGCGACCAGCCCGAGACGCGGCTCAAGGAGTTGCGGCGTGACCTGAGTGCCATTCCGGCTTCGGCGTCGCTCTCGGCACTGTTTGATCATTTCATCCATGAACGAGACCACCTGTCGCTGGTCGTGGACGAATACGGCGGGACGGATGGCCTGGTCAGCATGGAAGATCTCGTGGAGACGCTGCTCGGCATCGAGATCGTCGACGAGGCGGACATGGCCGAAGACATGCAGCGGCTCGCGCGCCAGCATTGGGCGAAGCGGGCGTCAGCGCTGGGGTTCCAGATCCCGATGGAAAAGGACGGCGCAACGCTCAACGACAAACCGCAGCGAACGCCTGAAGGCGGAGTGCCGCCCAAAGTTGCCGCCAAACACCCTGACCCCTGAACCGCCTCGTCGGAGGGGACGGGTTCGCCGCCTGCTACAATCGCGCGTCCACGCAATGGAGACGCGTCATGTCCGAACCGCTTCGAATTGGCACGCTTGGTGCCGCCGCCATCACTCCGGGTGCGCTGATCGCCCCTGCAGCAGAGAATGACGCTGTCGTCGTTGCGGCGGTTGCCGCGCGCGACCGTGGCCGGGCGCAGGCGTTTGCGGACAAGCACGGTATCGAATCCGTCTACGATTCGTACGATGACGTCATCAACGATGACTCGCTCGACGCGATTTACAACCCGCTGCCCATCAGCCATCACCTGGAGTACACGATCAAGGCGCTCAAGGCGGGGCGGCACGTGCTTTGTGAGAAATCCTTTGCGCTGAATGCCACGGAAGCTGAGGAAATGGCCGCTGTTGGTCGTGAGACGGGACTGGTCCTGCTCGAGGCGTTTCACTATCGCTACCATCCCCTGTTTCTGAGCGCGATCGATGTGATGGCATCCGGCAGGCTTGGCAGGTTGCAGCACGTCGAAGCGCAGTTCGTTGTCGGGACGCCCAAGGCGGACGACATCAGGATGCACTACGAGACGGGTGGGGGCGCGACGATGGACATGGGGTGCTATCCCATCTCGTGGCTGCGCCACATTACGGGCCAGGAGCCCCGGGTCGTGGGTGCGACCGCGACTGAGGGCAACCCGCAGGTCGACATGCGTCTCGAGGTTGAGTACGAACTCGCTGACGGAGCAACAGCCCGCACGGTTGGCGCAATGGGTGAACCCGGATTCGCGGCTGACATGACCGTCACCGGCAGCGAAGGCGTGATGAAGGTCGTCAACCCGCTGGTTCCCCAGCATGGCAACAGTCTCGAAGTAACCGTTGGTGGCGAGACCACCCGGGAAGAGGCGACGAAGCGTCCTACCTACTCGTTTCAACTCGACGCATTCGTCGATGCGGTGCGGAACGGGACGCCTCAGCCGACCGACGCCGACGATGCCGTTAAGCAGATGAAGGTAATCGACGCCGTCTACATCGCGGCCGGTATGAAGCCGCGGGGCACCTGACCCGGCCGGATTGCCGTCAGGCCCGGTATGCGCCGGTCAGGAAGACCACCATGGTGCAGGGCTCCGTGCCCTTGTTTTTCCACCGGTGCCGGGTGCCGTTCTGGACGACCGAGTCGCCAGGTTTTAGGTGCACTTCGGCGCCGTCATCGAGTTCGAGCCAGACTTCGCCCGAGATGACGTACTCGAAGTCGACGGTGTCCGATGTATGCATCCCGGGATTGTCCGTTTCCATCCGCGCCTGGGTCACCATGCCCGGCAACGTTGACTCGAGCTGTTCCATCGCCACCGCGCGGTCGAAATCTGCAGGCAGGGCAGTACCTGCCGGGGGCACGGTGAAGGTNGCGAAGCGGTAGCCGCCAACGGGTGGGAACCANTTTGCGCCGCGCGCTTCCTCGCCACCGTCGGGATGGGTGGCCGGCGCGTCCGCGCTCCACAGNTCGTGGTACTCGCTTCCCGGGAGCATGTCGATGGTGGTGGGTGCCACGTTCGAATCGCTGACGAAGACGGCTCTGCCGTTGCGGTGACCGGTGACGACGCGTCGCATGCGCTGATCCTCATTCAGGAATTGATCGCTACGGTAACCCAAACACCGCGCGCGCGGCGCGGGGCCTACCGATGTAAACTCCGGCGCTTCCTAGGCAGAACAAGACTCGAAAGGAGCACCCATGCTGAAGCGGTTTCTCGTACCCGAAAAAGACCGCGTGTACGTCAAGGAAGAGGCCGCGCGCGGTGCGACCGAGATGATCTTCCGCAAGATGGGTATGACGGACGAAGACGCGACCCGGTCCGCCGACGTGCTGCTCACGAGCGACCTGCGTGGATGTGAGAGTCACGGCGTCTCCAACATGCTGCGCAACTACGTCGCCCTGTACGGAGCCGGTCGCCAGAACCCCACACCCAACATCAAGGTTCTGCGCGAGTCCCCGGTCTCGGCGACGTTGGACGCAGACCAGGGACTGGGGATTCAGGTGGGTCCGCAAGCGATGGAGATGGCCATCGAGAAGGCGGAGACTACCGGCATCGGCGCGGTTGCGATTCAGAATTGTGGGCACGTGGGCATGCTCGCCTACTACCCGCTGCAGGCGATCAAACACGACATGATCGGCGTCTGCATGGTATCCGCCGGCGGCGGCCTGCAGGTGCCTCTCTGGGGCTCCGAGCCGGTTTTCGGGACGCACCCGATCGCGTGGGGTGCTCCGGCGGACAAACAACCGCCCTTCGTCTTCGATGTTGCCACGACCCAGGTAGCCGCCAACAAACTGATGCTCACGCGCCGCATCGGTTCACATCTCGAGCCGGCCTGGATCACGGGCCTTGACGGTGAGCCGATCATGGATGAGGTCGACTCGCCGAACTACGGCGGCTTCTACATGCTGCCGTTCGGTGGCACGCGGGAGAATGGTGGCCACAAGGGATACGGGTTCGCAACGATCGTGGACATCATGTCCGGAATCCTGTCGGGGAATGGCCCTGGCTTCCTTGCGGGCGGCAATCAGCATTCCCAGTTCGTCATGGCGATCAAGATCGAAGCGTTCCTCGATGCGGCGGACTTCAAGGCGGACATGGACAAGCTCCTCGAACGGCTGTCGACGATGAAACCGGTCGAGGGGCAGGAACGTGTCTACTACGCGGGCCTGATCGAGCACGAAGAGGTGCAGATTCGCAAAGAGCAGGGGATTCCCTACCACCGCGAAGTGGTCGACTGGTTCAACCAGGCGGCCGGCGAACTCGAGCTCAACTACTCGCTGCCGTAGGTCAAATTCGACCGTCTCGTCCTGGGGGTGAAGCGGTCGGATCGAACGCGCCGGTGGCAGAGGCCGCGCGGGCCTGACGCTCACGGGGAGCAGGCGACAGACGACGTTCGTGCCGCAGGGCGGCTCGTTCGATACTGGCGGGAGCCTTGTGCGGCGTTCTTCGCGCGGGGCCCGGACACCCTGCCCGCAGAGGCCCAAACGCAGGAGCGTCGTGGAGCCTTCGAGCGACCCCAAGGCGCTTTACAGGTTTTTCCGTATCTCTTAATCTCGCTTTTGCTTTGATCCCCCCGGGGACAGAGACGGCGCGGCGGAGACGCCGCAAACACGAACAAAAGGCTGCCACAATCGATGCGCGGCCAACAGATGTGGGACTTGATCCGACCCTCGCTTTCTTGCGGGCATTGACGACAGGTACCGGCAAACACCGCGATCACGGCACTCCCGTGGCGCCAGTACCGTTGCACCTCTGCCAGTCGGAATCCGGTTCCCGGAGGACCGATCATGTCGGCTACGGCAATGAACGTTCGCGGGTTCGCCAAGCGCAAGCGCGACGCCCGGAAAATCTCAATGGTGACGTGTTACGACTACTGGTCCGCACAGATCATCAATGAGACTTCAATTGACTGCATTCTCGTCGGGGACAGCCTGGCGATGGTCATGCATGGCTTCGACTCAACGGTGCACGCGACGATCGACATGATGGCCACGCATGTCGCCGCGGTACGCCGCGGCGCACCCGACAAGTTCATCGTCGGCGACATGCCGTTCCTGTCCTGCAGCAAAGGTCTGGAGGTAGCGATGGATGGCGTGCAGCAACTGATGCAGGCCGGCGCCAACTCCGTGAAGGTGGAAGGAGACAGCCACCAGATTCCGGTCATTCGCCACATCGTCGAGGCCGGCGTTCCGGTGATGGGTCACATTGGCCTGACGCCCCAGTCGATCCACGGACTGGGCGGACACAAGGTGCAGGGCAGGGGTGACAAAGCCGAACGCCTGGTCGATGCGGCTGTCGAACTCGCGGAGGCCGGGTGTTTCGGAATTGTGCTCGAGTGCGTGCCGTCCGAACTCGCAGCCTGCATCAGCCAACGCATCAACGTGCCGACGATAGGGATTGGCGCGGGGCCCGACACGGATGGCCAGGTCCTCGTTCTGCAGGACCTGCTTGGTGCCAACCCGCATTTCAAACCGAAGTTCCTGCGTACCTATGCGGACAGCCACGGTGTGGTGGGTGAGGCCGTCAACCGTTTCCACTCGGAGGTTGTGACGCACGCGTTTCCGAGCGAAGCCGAGTCGTACCGGTGAAGGTCCATGACAACCTTGCTGCCTGGTGGGAGGCGAGGGACGCGCTGGCTCGCAGGGGCGACAGCCTCGGCTTCGTGCCGACGATGGGGGCGCTGCACGCCGGTCATGCGTCTTTGATCAGTGCCAGTGTCGCGGGCAACGCGGCGACCGTGGTCTCGATCTACGTGAATCCGACCCAGTTCAACAATCCGGACGACCTTTCGAACTACCCTGACACGCTGGATGCGGATCTTGCGCTCGCCGAACGTCTGGGCGCCGACCATGTGATACGGCCGACGTACGATGAGGTGTACGCTGACGACTATCGGTACCAGATCAGCGAGAAGGAACTCTCGGGCATCCTCTGCGGCGCGCACCGGCCAGGGCACTTTGACGGAGTGCTGACGGTCGTGATGAAACTTCTCAATATCGTGCGGGCGGATCGTGCGTACTTCGGCGAGAAGGACTACCAGCAGTTCCTGCTCATCCGCGACATGGCCCGTGCGTTCTTTCTGCAGACGGAGATTCTGGCGTGCACGACGGTGCGGGAAGAGGATGGGCTTGCGCTCTCGTCGCGCAATTTGAATCTCTCCGCGGCGGGACGCGAGACCGCGCCCACGCTGAATCGTCTGCTACGGTCCGGCCTGGATGACGAAGCCGTCGCGGGTGAACTCGCAGCGGCCGGTTTCGACGTGGACTATGTGGTGTCGCGTGAAGGTCGCCGGTTCGGTGCGGCTTCGCTGATGAACGGCGAGCTTGCCGTGCGCCTGATCGACAACGTGGAACTCGGCGAATGAAATCAGAGCAATCAATGGTAAGGAGCGAGTGGTGAAACTCTGTCTTGATGTCGGCAACAGCCAGATCTTCGCGGGCGTCTTTAGTGACGACGTACTGCAGTATCAGTTTCGCAAGACGACTGTGCACCAGACGTCTTCAGACGAAATGGGCGTGTTCTTCCGCGGTGTGCTGCGCGAGAACAACCTCGACCCGGACGAGGTCCAGACGATCGCGATCTGCTGCGTCGTACCGGATCTGCTGTACTCGCTCCGCGCGTGTTGTCAGAAGTACTTCGGCCTGGAGCCGCTGGTGCTGCGGCCGGGGATCAAGACCGGTCTCAAGATTCTGTATCGCGACCCCAAGGAGGTTGGGGCGGATCGGATTGCTGACGCGGTCGGGGCGATCAAACTGTTTCCGGACCGCAACCTTATCGTCGCGGACTTCGGAACGGCGACAACGGTCTGTGCCATTACGAAGAATCAGGAGTTTCTCGGCGGGAACATCATCCCGGGCATTCGTCTGTCGATGGAGGCGCTCGAGGAGAAAACGGCGCAACTGCCTCCTGTCGAAATCGTCACCGCGAAGTCTGCCGTTGGGCGCAGCACGGTCGAGAGCATTCAGAACGGGCTCTACTGGAGCAATGTCGGCATGATTCGGGAGATTGTCGCGCGCATCTCCGAGGAGGCGTTCGCCGAAGAGGCGCCGCTTGTACTCGGCACAGGGGGATTCGCCACCCTGTTCGCGCGGACGCGAATCTTCGATCACATCGTGCCGGATCTGATTCTCACCGGTCTCATGGAAGTGGTTCGGCTAAACGAGTCCCGAGCCGGCAAGTAGCGATGCAGCGTAGATCAGCGCACCAGCAAGGCAGGTACCCAGCGCGGCGAGATTGATCCAGTCGGGAGCAGTCAGGCGGATTTGTTTGTTGGCCACGGCGCGTCCATGTGGTTGCATGGGTGGGCAGTCTAGCTGTCCTGGGTTCCCGAACCGTGATTGCCTTCACGTTCAAGCTGGTCTGTGACCAACTTGCTGCTTTGGCCGACGACCGGCCACGTCCTTTCGTCGGTCCACATGACGTCACTATGGTGTCCTGCCCGCGCCGTGCAGCCCGAGTCGGTCAGGGACGGTGGACGGGCGGACGGCCGGTGACATTCCGCTGCCCGCTGGTCGGGGCGTTTCGCCGGTCATGAGTTATATTGATCGAAAGCGGTGTCGCCAGTGTGCGTCGATGATTTCCAGCATGATCAATCACGAACAGGCCGTCAGGGACAATCTGCAGATGCTGAAGCTGCATCTTGGTTGGCCGGACCGCGACAAGCACATGGGCAGGCCCGACGAAGGGCTTTTCTTCTACGACTGGCTGCAGCGAGAACGTGCCCAAGCCGCCGTGGTGCAGAAGATTCGTCGGGTGGAAGACGTGGTTGCCTTCATCGTTGCCAATCGCGTGGTGCTCGGGCGGAGCGTCGAAGTACGCAATGCACGGCGTGAGTCGCGACACGAAACCAACCTGCAGGTATTGGTCAACGTAAGCGAGGCGTCAGACGCCGATTTCGTCGGGCTGTCGTCGCGCTGCACAACGATCGATCTCGGACTGCACGGCATGCGGGTACGCTCCGAGAAGCGGCTTCCGGAAGACGGCAAGTTTCGCCTCACGGTCGCACCGGTCGGCTTCCCCATCACGATCTACGATCTCGTCGGGGACCCACGTTGGGTCACCAACGACGAGGGCGGCTACCAGATGGGCATCCAGATCGCTGAACTCGACGACTGGGAACGCTGGCAGGCGGAGTTCGATACGCGCTTCCTGCGCCGCTGATCTGATTCGCCAGTCGGCGCTGAGCCTCGTCGTCGTCCCTATGATTCTCTGCTTGCCCATCTGGCCATGACCGGAGGTCATCCCGCCAATCGGTTCCTTCGTGCGCCCTGGGTTGCGGGCTTCGGACTTGCCGTAGCCGCGCTCGCGGTCTACCTGCTGACGATGCCGCGGGCCATCACGCTCGAAGACGCCGGCCTCTTTCAGATGGTCTGCGCTCTTGGCGGAATCGGCCATCCGCCCGGCTATCCGCTCTTCACGGCCGGCTGTCAGGCTTTGGGTGCGCTGCCCCTCGACCCGGTACTGCGCGGGAACCTGACTTCAGCGCTGTTTGCGGCGGTTGCGGTGGGACTGCTCTTTGCGGTGGCCCGGGAGGCGCTCGGGTCGCTACGGAGCGCCGCGCTCGTGGCAATCGTGTACGCGCTGTCCGACACGTTCTGGTCCCAGTCGATCATCATCGAGGTGTATTCGCTTGCGGTGCTGATGTTTCTTCTGACGTGGGTGCTCGTGTTCGGGTTCGTGCGTACGGCCGCGCCGCGCTACTGGTTTGGCGCCGCGTTCTGCGCGGGCCTCGGCCTCGCGAACCATTGGCCGCTGATGATGCTCTCCGCGCCCGCTCTCGTGGTGAGCCTTTGGCCGGCGCGCGAGGCGGCATTTGCGATGCTCCGGCCGCCGGTGGGCCTCGTGGGCACGGCGGCGTGTTTCATCGCCGGACTCGCGCCGTATCTCGCGATCCTGCTCAGCGCGAACCCCGTGATTGCGGTGTACGGGCCCGTACAGACTGTTGATGAACTGGTTGGCTACATCGCGAGGCGCACCTACGATGACAGTCACGAAGGCGCCGTCTTCGTCGACAAGTTCCGCTATGCCGGCTGGCTGCTTCTCGAGGCGTTGCGCCAGTTTGGGCTCTTTCTTGCGCCTTTGGTGGTACTGGGTGCCGTCGTGTCGGTGCGGCGACTTCCCGGGCACCTGGCGCTGGCGCTCGGACTGATGTTCCTCGGTTCGACGATCCTGCTCGCGCTCCTGATCGGGTTTCGGTACACGTTTTTCTATCAGGCGATCTTTCGTCCCTATCCGGTCATCGCGTTCGTTGCCTGTGCATTCTGGCTGGTCATCGGCATCGAGTGGCTGTTGGCGCGGCTTCGCCTGTCGGAGCGAGCACACGTTGCCCTGCTGGCGCTGCCGCTGCTGGTTGGGGTGGCCAACCTTCCCGGGAACAACCGTGCCCAGGACCAGTTCGTCGACCGCTACGCCAGGGCGGCGCTGCTTTCGCTGGACGCCGATGCGATCATCTTTCTGAACGGTGACAACCAGGTGGGGCCGCTCGGTTTCCTGCACCACGTTGAAGGTGTGCGACCGGATGTCGAACTGCGTGACTGGGAGAATCTGGTGTTTCGCAACCGGCTGGGTTCGCCGTTTGCGCTGCCTCCGCAAAAGCTCGCCGCGGCTCGGCGACTGATCTCGACCACGACAAGACCCGTGTACTCGATGGAGCCTCTGATCGAACCTGCGATCAACTTTGGCCTCTATTACCGGTTCGATCCCAACGGGGCGGGCGGAGTCGCGTTTGCGTCGGAACTCGACAGGTTCCTCGACTATCTGCTGGACGTGAACGAATACGCATTGCTCAAGGACTCGCACGAGCGTTATCACGCCTACCACCTGTTGATTGCGTACGGACGTCAGTATGCGCGCCATGTCATGTCGGGCGGTGCGTTCGATACGACGCGGCGGCAGCGCTTCGAGCGTCTGAAGGGTACGTTTCCCGGCAAGCTGATGCTGCTCGAAGCGTGGAACCATCGACCCTGGGATGAGCAGGACGGCGCAGCGATGGTTGGACTGGCAGAGGCAGCACTCCCTCAGGTGCCGATCGAAGCCAATGCGCAGAGTCTCGCCGTCTTCAAGGAGTTTGGGGCGCGCAGTTACTGGCGCAACGGCAACCTGGAGCAGGCACAGCGTTGGTTTGTCGAGTCGGTCGAACATTTTCCGGTCATGCAGAACACGAGCATCTGCGCGTTGTACACACTGCTGGAGACGGATGCCGTTGAGGTCAGCGAGGCGGCAACCGCCGTTCTCAGGCGTTTCCCGGGGCCGTCGTGCTAGGCTTGAGCCTCCTCGCGCCATGTCCGCCCCCGCCGTGTTGAGCATCGTAGTCCCCACCTTCAAGGAAGCAGAAAACCTTCCCGAACTGGTTAGACGCGTCCATGAGGCGATGGGCGACATCGACTATGAAATGCTCGTCGTCGACGACAACTCTCCCGATGAGACCATGGCGGTGGCGGCAGAGTTGGGGGAACGGTTTCCCGTGCGCGCTCATTTCAGGACGCAGCCGCCGCGCGACCTGTCACTGTCGGTGGTGGAGGGAATCCAGCTTGCACGATTCGACACGATCATCGTGATGGACGCGGATCTTTCCCACCCGCCCGACGTCGTGCCGAAGATGTTCCGGGCTCTGCAGGATGATCCGGGGCGGTTCCGGGTTGGCAGCCGCTATGTCGAAGGCGGCGGCTTCGACAAAGACTGGAACCTGCTGCGATTCTTCAATTCGAACGCCGCGACCGCCCTTGCCAAACCTCTGGTAGCCTGTGCGGATCCGATGTCTGGCTTCATCGGCTTTGACCGCAGGCGGGTTCCGGTCGAGGCACTGCGCCCGATTGGCTACAAGATTGGTCTGGAGCTCATGGTGCGGGGGGGCTTCGACGGGGTTGAAGAAATACCCATCGGGTTCCGGGACCGCCTGCACGGCGACAGCAAGATGACACTGCGCCAGCAGTTCAACTACCTGCGCCATTTGCGGCGCCTGTACCTTGCGAAATTCGGCGGACTCGCCGAGTTCCTGCACTTTGGCGCGGTGGGGGCGAGCGGTTTCATCGTCGACCTGGCGTTCTACTACCTGCTGCAATTTGCCGGCATTCCTCACGGCATGGCGCGGGCCATGTCGTTTTGGCCGGCCGTTACGTGGAATTGGCTGATGAATCGCACGACGACATTCGGCGATCGTGAGCGGCGCCCGAAAGCCCGCCAGTGGCTGGAGTTCGTGATGACGTCCGGGGTTGGCTTCACATTCAGTTACGGTACCTATCTTGGCCTGACGGCGAACCTGGAGTTCTTTGACAAATACCGGCTGCTTGCGTTCGTCGCCGGCATCGGCGCGGCCAGCATTGTCAATTTCATCGCCTCATCGCTGTTCGTGTACAGCGAAAAACGGACCTGATATGGAATTACGTAACATTCGAATCTGGGACGGTCGCGCCGAGGGTTACCTCGAAGCCGACGGACTCACCATCGAGGGGACGCGCATCACGCGAATCGGGGACCCGGCGCCGGACGCGATCGACAGCTCCGGGCTGACTGTGCTGCCAGGACTGATGGATGCGCACGTCCATCTCTGTCTCGACCCAGACGTGCGCTCGCCCGATGATCAGATCACGGATGTGGACGCCTTGTTGCCGGCGATGCGGAGCCGCGCGGAGGCGATGGTCAGGGCGGGGATTACGACGGCACGGGACCTGGGCGGAGGGACATGGGCGGAACTTCGTCTGAGGGACGAGATCGCCGAAGGCGGGACGCCAGGGCCGCGCCTTCTGTGTGCGGGTCAGCCCATTACCTCAGTCGGCGGACACTGCCACTTCTGGGGAGGCGAAGCGGCCGATGCCAATGCCGCGCTCGAAGTGCTCAAGCGCCAGACAGACCGCGGCACGGATCTCATCAAGGTGATGGCGACAGGGGGCACCCTGACGCCGAACACGACGCCGGCCGATGCACAGTTCGACACCGGGACCATTGCCGCGATCGTCGAGGCGAGCGCGGCGAGCGGCCGACACGTTGCGGCACACTGTCACGGTACCGCGGGAATCATCAACGCCGTGGAGGCAGGGGTGCGCACCGTCGAGCACTGTTCCTGGGTCGGGCCGGATGGCTGGGGCAAGCACTACGACGAGGCCGCCGTTGCTTCGATGGCGGCGAAAGGTACCTGGGTCTCGCCAACCATCAATCTCGGCTGGGCGCGGTTCCGCGGGAACAAGCCGCTCGAGAGTCTCCGCCAGGACAACCTCGCGAAGCTGCGGGCGGCCGGGGTGGGACTCATCGCGTCCACCGACGCGGGGATCCCCGGTGTGCGTCATCATGACCTCGCGGCAGCACTGCGCGAGTTTGCTCACTTCGCCGGACTGCAGCCGGGCGAGACGCTGCGTGCCGCAACGTCGGACTGCGCGCGTGCCCTTGGTATCGACACCGTGACGGGAGCGATTGACGTCGGGCTCGAGGCGGACCTCATGGTTGTCGAGGGAGATCCGCTCGATGATCTGGCAGTCCTGGCAACGCCGGTCGAGGTCATTGCCCGCGGTCGGGCGATGTTGGGGACGCTCGCGAACGCCAGGTGATCTGAGTCTGCCGTTCGGGCCATTCGCTGGGCAAGAATCGGGGTTTTGGTCGCTAGTGACCGCGATGGATTCCACAACGGGGCAGGGCGTGGTCGAACGGCCAACCGACATCTTCACCAGGGACGAGTTACGCGCCTTCTCGGTCCGCTCGGATCTGCGCGGTGCGCTGCTGCTGCTGCATTGCTGGGGCTCGATCCTGCTGGTCTGGACGGTCTGTGTCCTTGTTCCGCATCCGCTGCTGATCGCACTAGGCATCGGCCTCGTGGGTACACGTCAGCTCGGGCTGGGCGTGATCAGCCACGACGCGGCGCACTTCCTGCTGTTCAATGATCAAAGGACCAATGACTGGGTTGCGCAGTGGTTCTGCAACCGGCCCCTCCTGGGCGCGAGTGTCATCCCGTATCGCAAGTACCATCTGCAGCACCATCGGTTCACCCAGCAGGAAAACGACCCTGACCTCATTCTGTCAGCGCCGTTTCCGACAACGACCGCGAGTCTGAAGCGCAAGTTTTGGCGCGACCTGACCGGGCAGACCGGGTGGAAACAACGCGCGGGTGCGGTGCGCGGGTTCTTCGCGCGTAAGGGCGGCGCCGGGATCGACTGGGCCCGGGGATTCCGCCGGGTTGGACCGAACCTGGCGATCAACGCGGTGTTTCTTGCTGGCTTTACGGCCGTCGGTGCGTGGTACCTCTACTTCCTGTTGTGGATCGTGCCGAACCTGACGTGGGAACTGTTCGTATCGAGGATTCGAAACATTGGTGAGCATGCGGTCGTGCCTGATGACGACGATCGGCTCCGCAATACCCGTACGACGCTCGCGGGTCCGCTGACCCGCGCGCTGCTCGCGCCGTACTTCGTGAACTACCACCTGGAACATCATCTCGTGGTATCGGCGCCCTGCTATCGGTTGCCGGAAGTTCACCGCGCCCTGCTCGACAAGGGCCTGGGGGTACGCATGGAGATTCGGGACAGCTATGCCACCGTGCTGCGCATGGCGGCTGGCGCGCAGCCCACAACCTGAGCAATTGTCTGACCCGGCTACCGTCAGGCGTCGTCGTACCAGACTTAAATGATGTACCCGGGCGTGCCCGTGTTCTCGTTGTCGGTCATGTAGCTGGACTGTTTGATGTGGTGGATGGTGATATCACCTGCCTCGGCGAGCCACTCGTTCAGTTCCGTTTCACCTTCATGAACCTGTGAGACCCACTGGCGGAAGATGCGTACCTGCATGGCGCTGTCCGTAGAACGTGTGCGGTCATCATACCTTCGGGAAAGGGCGCCGCAACGGAAAAGCATCCTGACGAGTTGGTCGGGTCGCGTGGGCCGCGCCCTTCGTCGTGCCGGCCGATTGCGAATCGACGCGGACCTGAGATAATCGCCGCTTTTCCCGGAGCACACCCTTTGGACAATCTCTTCGATCTCAGTGGCAAGGTCGCCGTCGTCACCGGTTCCACAAAAGGCATTGGCAAGTCGATTGCCCTGCAGATGGCGTTGCACGGCGCGCAGGTTGTCGTGTCTTCGCGCAAGGAGGACGCGTGTGCCGAGGTCACCGCGGAGATCAATGAGGCGGTTGGTGACGGACCGGGTGGCGCAACCGCGATCCCGTGCCATATTGGTTACAAGGAGCAACTGCAGCAGCTTGTCGATCAGACCAATGAGCGACTCGGCAAGATCGACATTCTGGTCTGCAACGCGGCGGTCAATCCGTTCTATGGCTCGATGATGGACATCCCTGACGGAGCGTTCGACAAGATCCTCGACTCGAACATCAAGTCGAATCACTGGCTTTGTCAGATGGTCATTCCGTCGATGGCTGAACGCAAGGACGGCGCCATCATCATCGTCTCATCCGTTGGCGGGCTTCGCGGCAGTCCCGTGCTGGGTACGTACGCCATATCCAAAGCGGCCGACATGCAACTTGCCCGCAATATTGCGACGGAGTACGGCCCGGACAACATTCGCTGCAATGCGATCGCGCCGGGACTGATCCGTACCGACTTTGCGCGGGCGCTCTGGGAAAATCCCGAGACGCTCAAGAACACGACAGCCAGCGCGGCACTGCGCCGGATCGGCGAGCCGGACGAGATCGGTGGCGCAGCGGTCTTTCTGGCGTCGGCGGCAGGGAGTTTCATGACCGGCCAGACGCTCGTGATCGACGGTGGCCGATAGTCTCCTGACGACGGCAATTCGTGGAAAAGGGCGGGGAGACTCGCTAGTATGCTGGCGTCTGATGGGCGTCCCAAGGGACTGACGTACGTGAAGCGTCGGAAGCTGATCCAGGCGATTTCGGGTGGCACGGTTGCCGCCATGGGGGCAAGTCTTGTGCTCCCCTCCATGCGGTCTCGTGATCTCGCTGGCGATGCCGGCCCTGCGGCCGTCATTTATGAAGACATGGATGCCAGTCCGGCCCAGC
>PBVL01000249.1 GCA_002728675.1 Gammaproteobacteria bacterium | reverse complement strand
TTCCATGAACATCGAACGACGCACCGCCACCGAAGGCGTCGAGCTGCGAGAAGAAGGCGACACTCTGACAGCTGTCGGCTATGCCGCTGTCTTCGAGCAGACATCACAAAACCTCGGAGGTTTCGTCGAGCGAGTAGCTCCTGGGGCTTTCCGAAAGACGCTGCAAGAAGCAGACGTCCGAGCACTCTTCAATCACGAAGCCGACCACCTTCTCGGTCGCAAGTCCTCAGGGACTCTGCGAATGATGGAGGACGACAAAGGTCTCCGCTACGAAGTCGACCTCCCCAACACCACACTCGGACGAGACGTCGGCGAGCTGCTTCGTCGAGGCGACATCACAGGCAGCTCCTTCGGATTCCGAACCATCGGCGACGAATGGATTGAGACTGACGACGGCTACCCACTCAGACGACTCACAGAAGTCGCTCTCCGAGACGTCGGTCCCGTCACGTTCCCTGCCTACACCCAGAGCGAAGCGTCTCTCCGTTCTCTAGCAGAGAGCCGAGACCTCGACCTCGACGCATTAGTCCAGGCAGCTGAGGCCGACGAACTACGAACAATTCTCCAAGACGAGCCAGAAGAAGCCGACATCGAGCCGAGCAGCCCTCACTCGACCGGCATTCCTCGCTCCTCTTTTATCCGCTGACCGGCGAAACCATCAGCACCCCTTACCCCTTCAACTCTTAGAGGTTCCTATGACCCCCCAAGACATTCAGGCAGCTTTTGAAGCTCGCCAGTCGGCGGTCGCTTCACTTCGGGAACTCGCTGACGAGACACAAGGCCGCGACATGAGCGCTGAGGAGACTCAGACGTTCGAGCGCCAGAATGACGAGATCGACGCCCTCGATGCTCGCATTCAAAGTGGTCTCAAAGAGATGGAACGCGAAGCGAAGGCCACCGAAGCCATCGAACAATTCCGCGCTCTGTCCCACGTCACCGAGCCAACCGAAGCAGCTGTCGCTCCTTCAACCACTGACGAAGATCTCTTTCGTCAACTCCTCAACGGCGAGATCCGTTCCTTTGAATCCAAAGGCGAAAAGCGTGACCTCACCGAGGGCAGCGCCACAGCTGGTGGCAACCTTGTCACCTCGACTCTCTACGATCGAGTCATCGACAAGTTCACAGAAGAAGGCGTAGCTCTCGCAGCTGGCGCAACTCTTCTGGAAACAGCTTCTGGCGAAGACATGCTCGTCCCCACTGTGACTGGCTACTCCACTGGAGCGCTCGTCGCTGAAGGCGGCACCATCAGCGAATCTGACCCAACCTTCGGACAATCCACGATCAGCGTCTACAAGTACGCAGCGATCGTCGAAGCCAGCTCCGAGCTGATCGAAGACAACGGCGTCGGATCATTCAACGTCCTCAACTTCGTCGCCGATCAAGGTGGCGCAGCTGTCGCTCGCGCTCTCTCAGCAGCATGGACCGCAGGTTCAGGCAGCTCACAGCCCAACGGCTACGACAACTGCACCGCAGGCGTCACCGCTGCATCAGCCACGGCGATCACCGCCAACGAGCTGATCGACCTTCAGCACAGCATCACCGCTCCCTATCGGATCGGCGCTGCCTGGGCGATGAACGACAGCACCCTCAAAGCTGTCAGGAAACTCGTCGACTCCAACGGACAATACGTCTGGCAACCAGGACTTCGAGTCTCGAACCCTGACGAACTGCTCGGCGCTCCCGTCTACACCGACACCAACATGGAAGAAATCGCCACAGGCAAGAAGACTGTCGTCTACGGCAACTTCACTCGCGGCTACTTCTGTCGAATTGCTGGCGGAGTTCGAGTCGAATCCTCAAATGCTCCAGCCTTCACCACCGACCTGATCTCCACCAGGTTCATTGTGCGAGGCGGCGGCAACATCATCGACACCAACGCCCTCAGGCACCTGGTTCAGGCCTAACCCTGACCCATCCTGTCGAGAACGCTCAGGGGCTACTCCTTGGCCCCTGGGCTTCTCGGCCTAGTTCTCATCACCTGGAAGGACTCCATGAAGATCAAAATCCTCGAATCCATCTCAGCTGTCCACGGCAGCTTCTCTCCTGGGGAGATCACCGACTGGCCTGACGCCAAAGACGCCAAAAGACTCATCGAAGCTGGCGTCGCTGAAGCAGCTGGAGGATCAACTCGATCAAAGAAGAAGGTCGAGACCGCCAAGGAGACCGACTCGGTCGAAACTGCGACTGAATAAAGGAGCGCCCCGTGGCCTATTACGCAGTCCCCTCATCGGAGTCGGCGCTCATACAACGCAGCTCAGCTGAGGATCTCTCGGTCACGTTCTACTCGGGCGAGACCGCTGGTGACGCTGACGGAGCTGTCACCATCGGCATCACCGACGCTGAAGGATCAACAGTTGTCGCCTCAGGCACAGCTACCACCTCAGCTGGCTCTGGCGTTTACACCTACACCCTCGCAGCTCAGACAGACCTGAGCGAGCTGACAGCCACCTGGAGTGGCACCTTCGGCTCGAATGCGATGGAGTTCACAACCCAGCACGAAGTGATCGGTGGCTACTACGCAGCACCCTCAGAGATCCGAGCGATGGACAGCATCAGTGGCGAGACCAGCACGTTCCCCACAGCTGACATCGTCAAAGCGATCACCTGGGCAATGGACGTCATCGACGACTACTGCGGAGCGAGCTTCGTCTACCGCTACCACCGAGACGTCCTCGACGGAACCAACACCNCCGACATCCAACTCNCCCACCTCTTTCCTCAGGTCATCATCTCAGGNTCNATCGANGGAACTGCTCTNACCGCTACTCAGATCTCNAATCTGAACAAATACAAGAGCGGAGTCATTCGACTCAAAGATGACAGCTGGACCTACGCAAACCCAGGCGGAGGAATCAAGATCAACTACGAAGCAGGAGTCGGCAAGACTCCACCTTCGGACATTGCCTGGGCAGCTCGCACACTTGCTCGCTATCACCTGATCGAGCAAGTCTCTCGGATTCCAGACNGNGCNATCNNCGTCCAGTCGGAGTTCGGCAACATTCANCTCGCNCAGCCNGGNATGAANAANCCGACCCCGTTGCCTGACGTCAACGTGATCCTNAATAGGCACAGGCATCGACCGCCTGTGGCCTTCTAGGGGCTGCCATGTTCCGCTCACTTTTCGGAATCAAACAGACAGAAAACCGCGACCTGACATTCTCAGACATCTGGAAGCGTGGCATGGACGTCACCGACGCCAAGACAGCAGCNGGCGAAGTGGTCGACTACAACTCAGCGCTCGCTTTGTCGGCTGTATTTGCTGCCACTCGACTCCTGAGCGACACCATCTCGACGCTCCCTCTCGATGTTTTCTTCAGACGTCAAGGCACCGAGAACGTCTTTCGACCGCTCCCCGAGTGGATTCAATCCATGAACCCGACNCTGAGGAACAACGAAGTCCTCGGCCAGGTGATGATGAGTCTGCTCCTCGACGGCAATGCCTACCTCGCAACACTGCGAGACAACACAGGCAACATCCTCGAAGTCACTCCACTCGACCCCACCGACATCACCCCAAAGCTCAGAGACGAAGAAGGGCGGAAGACGATGGTCTTCCACTCCGAAAAAGTCCCTGGCGAAGAATTCTCCAGTCGAGACATCACTCACTTCCGAGGGCTGATGAAGCCTGGCGAGATTGTCGGAGTGTCACCAATTCGAGCAGCTCGGGAAATGATNGGNCTGGGACTTGGCGCTCAGAAATACGGAGCGGCATTCTTCGGCAACGGAGGTCTCCCTGGCTCGATGATCGAAGTGCCTGGACAGCTCTCAGAAGAAGGCGTNCACGCTTTNAANCAGGCCTGGAACGACGTCCACCGAGGAGCTGGCAACAGCCACCGCCTCGCAGTCCTCACCGAGGGCGCAAAGTTCTCCAAGGTCTCACTAAATCCTGAGGACTCTCAATTCTTAGAGACCAAGATGGCAAGCGTCGGAGACGTCGCTCGACTCTACGGCATCCCACCTCACCTGCTCGCTGATGCTTCTGGCTCGACGAGCTGGGGNTCNGGNCTNCANGANCAGAANGTNGCNTTCTCGATGTATTCGCTNNGGCCCCACATCACCAGGCTCGAAGCAGGCATCACCTCGATGTTGAGAAGCCAGGGGATCTCAGTGGCCTACGCCAAGTTCGACCTCGCAACACTCAGTCGAGGAACGAACGAACGCTGGGACAGCTACCAGTCAGGAATTATGAANGGCATCTACTCGATCAACGAAGTCCGAGCACTCGAAGGACTACCACCGATCGAAGATGGCGACACTCACTACGTCCCACTCAACCTGGCCCCCGTCGGAGTTGAAACCGTCGAGGAGATCTGATGGCTGGGACAATCATGGCGACGTTCAAAGCTCGCCTCCTGACACAGCTCCAGGCCAACTCGACTCTCAGCTCTCTCCAGGTCACCTATGGCGACCCAGGAGGAGCACAGCGTCGAGAGTCAGTCTTTCTCGGAGATATTGAAACGAACGATCACATCCCCGAGTCGCTGTCNTCAGGACGTCGACGCAGGATCGAAGAGTTCACGCTCGAAGTCTTCGTCGAAGTTTCCTCGAAGCCAACTCCTCAGGCTTGCGAAGAGCGAGCTGTCGAGCTGGCGAGAGCTGTCGAGACAGTCCTTGCTGATGATCCACAGCTGAACAATCTCGATCAGCTCATGTGGTGCCAGCTGCAATCCATGTCCATGTCAACAGTCCAAGCAGACGCCCCCGTCTGCACGATCCGAATGCTCATNAACGCGAATGCGAGGCTCCAGTGACCAGAGCAAAGAAGGGCAAGTCCTTCATCTATTCGGGCGGCCTCGACGCAATCGAGGTCCACGCCACTAATCACACCTACATCTTCACCCCAGGTGAAGCTGTCGAAGTCTGCTCCAGAAGACNTGGCAGACATCAATCACCCAGACATCTCAGCAGGCGGCGCTCCAGCTGCTGCTGATCCCGACCCCCAGGAGACTGAGGAAGCATGAGTTCCATCCTAGATCAGGTTGTCCAAATTGCTGAAGAGTCGACCTATGGGACATTCGTCAGCCCAACTCGGGCTTATGAGGCCCAGGCTGACACCTTCACCAGAGACACCACCTACATCGAATCAGTCGGCATGAGACGAGATCTGCAAACGATCCGCTCAGACCGCAACGACACAGTCACTCTCGGAGCCACTGGCTCAATCGAGACCGACGTGCTCACNAAAGGTCACGGCCTTTTGATGAAGCACATTCTCGGCACGTCAGCTGGCCCCACACAACAAGGAGCGACAGCTGCCTATCTTCAGACCTTCAGCTCTGATGACACAGGACCGACGGGATCACTGACCACTCAGGTCTCCCGAGTCGACGCTGGCGGAACCCTTCGGACGTTCTCCTACAACGGATGCGTCCCCACTGGCTTCAACATCACTCAAAACCTCGACGAAGCTCTGAAGCTCACTGTCGACTTTGACGCTGAAGAAGAAGTCACCTCCGANTCAGAAGCGACACCGAGCTACCCAGCCTCGACTGACGTGCTCGACTTCACAATGNCNACNGTGGAGATCGACGACTCAGCTGTCACTAGCTTCACCTCTTTCAGCCTCGACGCTGATCTCGGCATGAAGACCGACCGACGATTCCTCAAAGGCTCAGCTGTGAAGTCACAGCCAAAGCGTTCAAGCGTTCCTGCTTACACAGGAACCATCGAAGGCGAGTTCGAGGACCTCACACAGTTNGCGGCCTACACAGCTGGAACCGTCTTCAAGCTGGAGTTCATCTGTACCTATCCCACAGCGATCTCTGGCTCCTACTATCCGAAGCTCCACGTCACTCTTCCAGCGTGNAAATGGACNGGCACAACNCCNGTCGCTTCGCTCGANGACATGACGACGATCTCTCTGCCCTACACNGTTCTCTTCAACGGAAGCGACGCAGCAGTCCAGATCGAATACATGAGCACAGACACCAGCTTCTAGTGGCTCGGACGATCACAACGAAGCGGACGCTGCCAACAGTCCGAGGTTCAAACAAAGCACTCATCGCAGCTGGCGGAGCTAAAGAGCTAGCAATGTCTCTTCGTCGTCTCGGCGACAAAGAGCTGTCAGCTGAGATGAAGGCGGCCTCGAAGGCAGCAGCTCAGGAGGTCGTCCCATACGCACAGAGGCGAGCACCAGTGCAATCTGGAAAGCTCCGAGCCTCAATCAAGGCAGACGCCACAAGATCAATCGCAAAGATCAAAGCAGGTTCTCCGAGTCGGGTCCCCTACGCCAGGGCGATCCACTCGGGACGCTTTGTTCGAGCAACAGGGCAACGCACCAAAGGCACGCCCTACATCAAGAAAGCGATCCCTGAGGCCTGGCCTCAACTTGTGAAGGCCTACACAAAAGGCCTCAACAGGGTCGCCGAACAATTCAGAAAGAAACACGGCGCACACCGAGTCACTGGGAGGTTCAGATGACAGAAGCCGACGACACCCTCAACTTCGATATCAATGATCTCACCATCGCTGAGATCGTCGAGATCGAGGAGCTGACAGGAATGCCCTTCGATGCGATGGGCGATGCCACAAAACCGAAAGGAAAGATGCTGCAAGCTCTCGCCTTCATAACGAAGCGACGAACTGATCCGTCTTTCACTTACGAACAGGCAGGCGCTCTGAAGATCAATCTGGACTCAGGCGACGCGGACCCTACCGACGGCGACGAGTAGTCAACATGGCGCTCGTCGCCCACCGATTCGGATTCTCCTGGGCGGATATGCAAGGCATGAGGCTCTGGGAGTTGGCAGCTCTCATGGAACAGATCAAAAGGGAACAGAACCAACAACGAATCCAAGAGCGATCTCAGCGTCGCTAGGAGGCCCTCATGGCTGGAACAAAGCCGATCGTCATCAATATCCAGGGCGACGATTCCAACCTGCGGAAGGTCCTCAAAGGCGCAGCTGGCAAAGTCGACGGTTTCGCCAAGAAGATCGGCACGCTCGGCGTCAAAGCTGGAGCGGCGTTCGCTGCCACAGCTGGAGCTGTCGGAGTCACTGGAGTCAAAGCCTTCGGTGAGTTCGAGAAGGGTATGCAGGAGGTTTTCACCCTCATCCCTGACGCAGGGAAAGAGACCTTCGACAAACTGGAGAAACAGGTCAAAGACTTCTCCAAACAGTTCGGAGTTTTGCCTGAGAAAACGATTCCAGCTCTCTATCAGGCGATCTCAGCTGGCGTCCCTCGGGACAACGTCTTCGAGTTCCTCGAAGTAGCCCAGAAGGCAGCCAAAGGCGGAGTCACCGAGCTGGAGACAGCAGTCGACGGCATCAGCTCCGTTGTCAATGCTTACGGCTCAGAAGTTCTCTCTGCTAGCAAAGCGAGCGACCTGCTCTTCACAGCTGTCAAGCTCGGCAAAACCGACTTCTCACAGCTCAGCGCCTCGGTCTTCCAAGTCGCCCCGATTGCCTCAGCAGTAGGCGTCCCCTTCGAGAACCTCACCGCAGCGTTCGCCAACCTCACAGCCCAGGGTGTTCCCACCTCGGTCGCTGCGACACAGATGAAGGGCGCACTCGCAGAGCTGGCGAAAGAAGGAACCAAAGCCGACACAGCATTCAGAGATCTCACTGGTCAAGGCCTTCAGACGTTCCTGAAGAACGGCGGCTCCTTCGAGGACGCTCTGCTCACACTCAAAGACGGAGCTGACAAAGCAGGCATCAGCGTGCTTGACCTTTTCGGAAGTGTGGAGGCAGGTCAGGCAGTCCTCGCTCTCACAGCTGACGGCGGAGCTGCATTCAGCGACTCGCTCGATGCCATGCGAGGCTCAGCTGGAGCTACCGAGACAGCCTTCGAGACAATGAACAAAGGCTTCTCCGCAGACATGGAGAAGATCCGAGCGAACCTCAAAGTGCTCTCCATCGAGATCGGATCACGCCTCGCACCATTTGTCGCCAAAGCGACAGCAGCAATTCTCAAAGGATTCCAAAAACTAAGCCCAACTCTCAAAACACTCAGGGAACGCGCAACCGAACTGGCAAAAAACATCAGAGAACGAGCACTTCCAATCCTCCGTCGACTGCGCGACATTTTCATCATCGTCGCAGAGAAGACCATGCAGGTCTGGTCGGCGATCTATGAATACCTCGCACCAGGCATCAAAGACCTGGCAGACAAAGTCAGGGACCTCGCTGAGAATGCCTTCGCCAAACTCAGAGAGATCTTCGACTCGATCCCCTGGACCCAAGTGTTCGAGGCGATCGCAGAGTTCGCAGAAAAAGCTCGGGCAGCTGTCATGGACTTCGTCCGAGACATCCCCAACAAGTTCCGAGAGGCGACAGCGTTCATCGAACGCAACAAAGACGCCTTCATCCTGCTCGCAGGAGCAATCGGTGGCCTAGTCACTGGCCTCATGTTGTACAACGTCTGGCAAAAGATCACCGCCACCTGGACAGCGATTGTCGCAGCGAAAACAGCTGTGCTCACGGCCATCATGGCTCTCAACCCTGTGATGATCGTCGTCGCAGCATTCGCAGCTCTGATCGGAGTTCTCGTCGCTGCCTACTTCAGGTTCGAGCGAGTCAGAGAGATCGTCGACAACGTCTTCAACTTCTTCCGCAACGACTTCATCCCGATCGTCATCGAGGTCAAAGACACAGTCCTAGAGATGAAAGACCGAGTGGTCGCAGCGTTCACCAGAATCAAGGACTTCCTCGTCAATACCTTCGGGCCAGCAGTCCAGGTCATCATCGACTTCGTCGTCGACCTGTTCGTCTACCTGAAGAAACAGATCAAACTCTTCGTCGACCTAGTGCGAGCAATCTTCGACGGCGACTGGAAAGAAGCCACCAAGATCTTCGCAGAGATGGTCGGCAACGCCATCGGCTTCATTGTCGAATTCTTCAAGAAGCTCCCAGGGCGACTACTCAAAGCACTCCCCCCGATCATCTTCGCTTTGATGGACATCGCCAAAGCCTTCAGCCAGTTCCTACTGGAAAAGGTGGCGCGAATCATCACCAAGATCGTCGACTTCTTCATCGGTCTCCCGAAACAACTCCTCGACGCAGGCATTGAAATCGCCTCAGCACTCCTAGAGATGGGCATCGACTTCGGTCGAAAGATCATCGACGGAATCGTCGAAGGTCTCAGACGAGCTGGCGGAGCGATCAGCTCCTTCATCATGTCGCTCGTCCCCGACGTCGGATCAATCGTCGACTCCATAGTCGGCGGAGCAACAAGCAAAGCCAAAAGCATTGTCGGCAAAATCATCCCAGGACTCGCTTCTGGAGGGATTGTCACAAAGCCCACGCTGGCAGTCGTAGGAGAAGCAGGACCTGAGGCAGTCATCCCACTCAACAGAGCTGGAGCTGTCGGAGGTTCAGTCGTCAACATCAACGTCACCACAGGCGTCGGAGATCCCGTCGCTATCGGCGACGAAGTTGTCGAGGTTCTCACAGCCTGGCAACGAGCGAACGGAACAATCCCAGTCGACACCTCGGCGGCTTAGTCATGGCAACAATCGTCACCACAGTCGAGATCGCCTTCGACGGCACAACCTTCGTCGACATTTCGGACAGGACAACCAAAGTCCGCATCAAATACGGGCGAAGAAGAATCCTCGACGAGTTCTCCACTGGCACCGCCTCGATCACCATCGAGAACAGAGACAACTTCCTCACGCCAGGACACAGCGACTCGACCTACGGCAACACTCAGCTCATCAACCGAGAAGTCCGAGTCTCGACAGCTGTCACAGGCGGCACCGATTCCCACTCCACCTACCTCTGGAGAGGCTTCATCGCTGACGTCGACTACACAGCTGGACAACAGACCTCGACTGTCGTCATTCGCACCGTCGACGGATTCGACAAACTCGCCAAAGCATCCATCTTCAATCAATCATTCTCCGAGGCTTACACAGGAGTCAGGATCGCCGAGATCCTCGACCTGGCCTCGGTCAACTATCCAAACTCGACGAACCCCGAGGACAGATCCATCGACCTCGGAGCTATCAAAGCAACAACAACATCGAGCGCAGTCACAGCAACAGCTCTCGACTACTGCAAGCAGCTCGCACGAACTGAGAACGGTCGATTCCTGGTCAATCACGCAGGAACACCGAGCGCCACCAACAAAGGCGGCATCCTCAGCTTCTTTGAGATCAAAAATGCCACAGAAGCAGGCATCACGATCTCTGACGCTGTGACTCTTCCTTCAGGGAGTGTCGAAGCCAAGAAGCTCCAGCTCGAATGGGGCAGCGAGCAGCTCTTCAACTCTTACGAGTTCACAGCTTCTGACAGCTCGATCCAGACAGGAACTTCCAGCTCGTCGATCACCAAGTACGGGCAACGAGTCATCAAGCGAACCCTGCTCTCTGATGCCACAGCAGCTGACGAAGCAGGCACCTATTTCATCTACCTCCACAACGAGCCAGCGCTTCGAGCGTCCTCGGTGATGGTCGACATCGATTCAGCAACGACAGCTGACGCTGAACAAATGCTTCACGTTCATGTCATGTCAGCTTTGTCGCTGAGCTACCTACCACCAGGCAGCTCCACCACTCTCACTGGCGAGTACGTCGTCGAGGGAGTCGACCTCGACATCACGGTAAGAGACATGGCAACCAACGCCTCAAAGATTCGAGGCATCTACAACACAGCGTCGGCAGATGCTGGCTTCTGGATTCTGGGCGACACCGTCCTCGGATCTTTTCCAACAATTCTCGCTCCGAGCTGGCTCGTGACTGGCGGATTCCGCCTCGACGATCCTGATCGTGGCGTTCTACCAGTCACTCTCTAGGAGGACAATATGGCAGGCCTAGGATGGCAACAGTGGTCCACAGGCGACACAGTGTCGGCAGCGAACTTTCAAGGGTTTCTCCAAGACCAGATTATTCAGGTCTACGCCTCGACCACAGCGCGAGACACGGCGAACCCCTCACCGAGCCACGGTCAGTGGGCCTTCGTTACTGCGGACGACACCCTCTACTATCGATCCTCTAGCGCCTGGGTCGCAACGTCCCTCGCAGCTGACATCACTGGCATCACCACAGCTGCCAACTCGGCACTCGCTGGCGGAGCAACATCTGGCGACGTGACTCTCACGGTCGACGTCAACAACGCAACAGTCGCAACGGCTACAGCTGCGGACTACGTCCTGATCGCTGACACTGACGACAGCAACGCAACGAGGAAAGCGCTGATCTCAGACATCACTGCTCTCGCTGGTGACATCACAGAAGTCACAGCTGGCACAGCTATCAGCGGAGGCGGATCTTCTGGAGCTGTCACAGTCAACGTCGACGTCAACGGAGCGAGCGTCGTCACTGGCACCTCGACGGACTACATCCTCATCGAGGACGTCACCGACAACACAACAAAAAAGTGTCTCGCATCAGACATCGCTTCCGATCCCATCCCTCTCATCCTGGCCCTCTCATAGGAGATCCAAATGGCTAACACATTTAAGGTCCTGAACTGGGAGGCGGCAGCAGCAGCTGGCTCCAACACCTACACGGTCCCAGCAGCGACAACGACAATCGTGCTCCAGATTCAAGCAGCGAACATCGGCACAGGCGCACACCCTGTCTCGGTCAAGGTAACCGACACCACAGCAGGGACCACAAAGTTCCTCGCCAAAGAGATCTCGGTTCCGCTCAATGCAGCGATCGGCCTCCAGGCTGGAAAAACTGTGCTCGAAGCGACAGACGTACTTGATGTTTTCAGCGACAGTACTGGGCAGATAGACGTGACTCTGAGCATTTTGCAGATCGACTGATGGCTGGCATCGCATCAGGAAAGCCCTGGTCACGGATCGGGGTCGAAGTAGCCCCGACGGCCAGCGCTGCCTCTGGGATTTGGACCATGCAAGAGGTCGCCGAGAACATGGGGACCGAAACCTGGCCTATGCCGAAAGAAGGTTTCCTCTGGACCATGTACTACGACGGCGCTAGTCAAAACCTCTTCGCATACGGAGTCACGGCCAACTCCGCCGGGACCAAAATTCTGGTGTCAGGCACGAGCTACAAAACCGGAGTCAACAAGTCAGCAGCGTGGTTCGAGATGGACATTTCGACCGGCGCATTCTCATCGACCTATCCCCAGCTCTACGACTCCACCAACAGTCTCAGCATGAACGCTGTGCAAGGGTCAAGCCCACAAGAAGATTCCAGTGGGAACTGGATGCTGCCCTACGCTGCAACAATTTCTCCCTACTACATCAACTCCAACTTCTCGCTGTGGAACTCGTCGCTGGTCAACCAGTGGAAAACGGGCATCGACTGGGAGTCAGGCTGGAGCGACTCGTCAGGCAGCGATGGCTTCGGAGCTTTTGATTCCACAGACCGAAGATTCTTCTGGTACACACAACAGGACGAAGGTGACTCCGACCGCAACTGTGCGGTCCTCGTCTGCTTACCCAACACCTACGCAGGCGGCACAGGAACACCGACATGGGTCGCCACGCTACAGCCGAACGGCTACACGGGCGCTCCCTGGTACAACCAATTCAACGCAGACGGCGGCATCGTCATCGACAGCTCAGACAACATCTACGTCTCGTATGTGAAAAACGGCGACCCAGGTGGGACAGGCA
Source organism: Gammaproteobacteria bacterium (assembly GCA_002728675.1). Lineage (GTDB taxonomy): Bacteria > Pseudomonadota > Gammaproteobacteria > Pseudomonadales > Azotimanducaceae. The sequence goes on along the minus strand of PBVL01000249.1, from coordinate 1,265 downwards.
TCGCCAACGGCTTCGCAAGATACGATTCGTCAGGCACCAAAACACACGCCATCAAGTTCCGCGTTTTGAACGCTGACAGCGGCAGCTCTACCGAGTCAGGCCATGTCCAGCTAGGCGGCAAACCATCAATCGACGGGACCCATCTTTACTGGAGCGGCACCCAGGCCTGGAACACACCTGCTGGGCAGATCATGTCTCGGACCAAAATGTCGAATCTCGAAATGGGCGACACAGGCTCAGGGACAGGATGGTGGCGCGAGCTGGTCTTCTCGGGTGGCGCTGGCTCCACTGCCCAGCACGGATTCAGCACCAACGTCAGCGGCACTCCCCTCTCCGACGACAACACTCTCGTCTATGCCGCTGGATCAAGCAACGGAGGTCACAGCGACGGCAAAAATCGGTCCTATGTGACCTGTCGTCAAGCATCCGACGGAGCGGTCCAGTGGATCTACGAAATCGAACACCAGACCGGCGGCGCTGTTGACTGGAATGCACCGTATGGCCTCGATCAAAAAGGTGGCTTTCTCTACGTCAGCGGATACCACCAAATGGGCTCGGGTCGCTATCAAGGCTGGGCGCTCAAACTAAAAGCCGACGGATCAACAACAGGATCAACCGACTTCACGGTGCGAACTGGAGACAACAGTGGAACGATTGCCTGCACTCAGGTCATCTCAAAACTGACCTCGGGCTACACCGACTCCAACATCCAGGTCGGCAACACTCCATCGACCGGCTACCGAGTGCTCGAAATCCCCGTCTCCACCAGCTACACCGTGTTCGGGACGTCAATCATCGGAGAACTAGAAGCTCCCGGCTCAGGTGGTGTCCCAGCGGCTACGGCTACTGGGCAAACCCCCGGAACAAACAACGTGGCGGTCTAACGATGACTCGACGAACTCCAAAACCAGAGCTAGACCCAAACAATCACGAAGCGTCGATGCTCGAACTTTACAAATGGCAGGTCTATCCACCCGACCCCTACTACGTCGACGACGAAGGCGAAAACATCGAGTGGGTCTGGCACGAGGCTCGACTCCAGTGGCTCCCCGAGGGCTACTCAGTCATAGAAGGAGAGTGGATTAAAGATGCCTAACCCCGGCTACGGAGAAAACGGCTCTATTATTGGGCCACAAAATACGCCCACATCCAGCAGCGCTCCTGGCGTCTGGAGCCTCGGAGAGATCGCGGAGTCCCTTCGCGACTCTGCCTGGCCCGTGCCGTTCAACGGGTGGATCGGCCAATTCACATCAGGCGTAAGCGGA
>PBVL01000131.1 GCA_002728675.1 Gammaproteobacteria bacterium | reverse complement strand
TGAGCGCGGAATCGAAGTGGTTGCCGAAGGTGTGGAAACCACGGAAGAACTTGGTCAGGTTGTCGAGATGGGCTGCGACTACGTACAGGGATTCCTGCTTGCGAAACCCAACCCGGGCTGTGAACTGGTGCGCTACTTCACGCCTGAGGTGGAGGAGGCCCACCGCGCGAATCCTTCCAGCGCCCTTTGACGTCCGCCACGTAATCCAGCAGTTCACCCGCCTCGATTGCACTCCGCATGCCCGCCATCAGCGCCATGTAGTAGCTGAGGTTGTGGATCGTCGCGAGTTGGGCGCCCAGCATCTCGCCGCTCTTGTCGAGGTGATGCAGGTACGCGCGCGAGAAGTTGCGGCACGTGTAGCACCCGCAGTCAGGATCAACCGGGCCGGTGTCGGACCTGAACCGTGCGTTCCGGAGTCGAAGGACACCTTCCGATGTGAAGAGATGCGCATTGCGGGCGTTCCGCGTCGGCATGACGCAGTCGAACATGTCGACCCCGGCAACCACACAGTCGAGCAGGTCCCCGGGCGTGCCCACCCCCATCAGGTACCTTGGCCTGTCTCCGGGAAGACGCGGTGCAGTGTGCCGCACGACTTCCATCATCTCGTCTTTCGGCTCGCCAACGGACAGGCCGCCAATCGCATACCCCTCGAAACCGATGTCCAGCAGGCCGGCAATCGACGCATCGCGCAGATCCGTGTGCACGCCGCCCTGGACGATACCGAACAGCGTACCCGGGCCGGCCCAGGCCTCACGTGAGCGCTTCGCCCACCGCAGGGACAGTTCCATCGACTCGGCGACGGCGCGTTTGTCCGCCGGATACGGCGTGCACTCGTCGAACACCATCGCTATGTCCGAGCCCAGTTCGCTCTGGACCTGCATCGAGGACTCGGGGGAGAGGAACACCGCATCGCCATTGATCGGCGAACGAAAGTTCACGCCGGACTCGTCGATCTTGCGCAGGTCGCCAAGGCTGAACACCTGGAACCCGCCGGAGTCCGTCAGGATGGGTTTGTCCCAGCCCATGAAATCATGCAGGTCACCATGGTCCCGGATGATCCCCGTGCCCGGGCGCAGCATGAGGTGAAACGTATTGCCGAGGAGGATCTGCGTGCCCAGTTCGTCGAGCGCGGCCGGCGTCATCCCCTTGACGGCACCGTAGGTGCCGCAGGGCATGAATACAGGCGTCTGAATGTCGCCCCGGGGAAACGACAGCGTCGCGCGTCGCGCGGCGCCATCGGTTGCTGTAACGCTGAACTTCACGGGCATGTCCCCAGGATGAGCATGGCGTCACCGTAGCTGAAGAATCGATATCGTTCGCGGACCGCTTCGGCATAGGCAGCCTGCACCGGGGTGAGCCCGGCAAGCGCCGCGACCAGCATGATGAGGGTCGAACCCGGGAGATGGAAGTTGGTGATCAGTCCGTCGACCACCCGAAACTCGTAACCCGGATAGATGAAGATGCCGGTCTCGGCCCCGTCCGATGCCGTCGGCCGGAGTTCGCCGGTGGCCGCCGCAGATTCGAGCGAACGCACGCTGGTTGTCCCGACTGCAATCACCCGGCCTCCAGCCGCCTTGCAGCGGTTGACCGCGGTCACCACACCTTCGGGCACGTTGAAACGCTCGGTATGCATCTCGTGTGCTTCGACCGACGCAACGCGCACCGGCTGGAACGTCCCGGCCCCCACGTGCAGCGTCACAAACGCCTGCGCAATGCCCTGTCCCCGTAACCGACCAAGCAGTTCGTCATCGAAATGCAGGCCCGCCGTGGGGGCTGCAACCGCACCCGTCTCGCGCGCATAGACCGTCTGGTAACGCTCGGCGTCGACGTCCGCCGGCTGCCGGTCGATATAGGGCGGAAGCGGCACCCGACCTGCCTCTTCGAGGAGTTCCGCGAACGGCGCGGACGATTCGATTTCGAAGAACTGACCGACCCGCCCGCGAACCGCGAAGGTCACGCCCGATCCGTCGATGCTGACCCGGCTCCCGGGTTTCGGCGACTTCGATGCGCGGATCTGCGCCAGCGCGGTGCGTTCGGTCAGCAATCGCTCGATGAGCACCTCCACCCGGCCGCCGGTGTCCTTCGCCCCGAAGAGACGCGCCTTCATGACCCGCGTGTCGTTGAAGACAAGCAGATCGCCCGGCTCGAGCAGACCGATGAGGTCGCTGAAGACGTGGTGCGAAACCGCCCCCGTGTCACTGTCGAGGCGCAGCAGACGCGAGGCCGTCCGGCGCTCCAGCGGCGCCTGGGCAATCAGTTCCTGCGGCAGATCAAAGTCGAAATCGGCGACCTGCATGGGCCCTCTCTCATGGAAGCGGCGCACACTCTAACGCCTTGCTCGCGGGCCGGCACGCTCTGGTTCACTGGCGGCCGCTTCGTCATACTGCCGGGCCCACTCAGCAGCGACCGCCACCATGCAGACTTCTCCCGAGACGCTCATATCCGCGAACGGCATCGAGATCTGCGCCGACACCATCGGCAACCCCGGTGACCCGGCAGTCCTGCTCATCATGGGTGCCGGTGCCTCCATGCTGCTGTGGCGGGACAGCTTTCGCGAACGCCTCGCGGCGGGCGGACGCTACGTCATCCGCTACGACAACCGTGACGTCGGCAGAACAACCAGTTGCCCGCCCGGTGAGCCGAATTACTCGCTGCAGACGATGGCGGACGACGCGGCGGCCGTGCTGGATCACTACGGGATCGGGAAGGCCCACATCGTCGGCGCGTCGATGGGCGGCATGCTCACGCAGCTCCTGGGTCTCAACCACCCCGATCGCGTACTCACGCTCACACCCATCATGTCCTCGCCGGCGGGAGGCGCGGTTGTCGACGTGATCAACGGCAAACCCATCGAGGGCCTGTCTCCGCCCACGCCCGAGGTCCTGGCCGCGGTGGCGGGCATGGATAACCTCGACTGGACGGATCGCGCTGCCGTCGTCGCACATCGCAACGCCATGTTCGGCATCCTTGCCGGCACCACCTACCCGTTCGACGCCGAAGAAGGCGAAGCGCTCTTCGTCGTGGAGTTCGATCGCGCGAACAACATCGCCAGCGGTGGCAACCACGGCATTTGCATCGGGACAACGGAGCCCTGGGCGCATCGTCTCGGCGAGATCAACCTGCCGACGCTCGTGATTCACGGCACGGCCGATCCGATCCTGCCACTCGATCACGGGCAGGCCCTGGCCGCGGGGATTCCCGGCGCGAAGATGCTCGAACTCGAGGGTGCGGGGCACGACATTCCCGATGCACTGCTCGATACGATCGTCCCCGCGATTTTCGAACACACCGCCTGAGCATGCCGCTCGCCCCAAACCGCAAGGCGTTCATCACGTGCGCCGTCACCGGCGCGGGTGCAACGCAGGACAAGAGCCCGCACGTCCCGCGCAGCCCGGAGCAGATCGCGGCGAGCGCAATCGCCGCCGCCGAAGCGGGCGCCGCGGTTGTTCACTGTCATGTCCGCGACCCGGAAACCGGCGCGGGGTCCTGCGACCCACAACTGTATCGGGAACTGACCGAGCGCATCCGTGACGCACGGACCGACGTCGTACTCAACCTAACGACCGGCATGGGGGGCGATCTCTATCTCGGTCCGGTCGAGCGCCCACTGCCGCCAGGAAACGGCACGGACATGGCCGGGGCCACCGAGCGGATCGAGGCAATCGCCGGCTGCCGGCCGGAAATCGCGACGCGCGACTGCGGCACCATGAACTTCGCCGAGTCCGACTACGTCATGACGAACACGCCCGGCATGCTCCGGGCGATGGGCGGCATGCTCGCCGAACTGGACATCCAGGCGGAGGTAGAAGCCTTCGACACCGGTCACCTCTGGTACGCCAGGCAGCTTGTCGAGGACGGCATCCTGCCCTCGCCCGTGCTCGTGCAACTCTGCATGGGCGTCCCCTGGGGTGCGCCCGACGACCTGAACACCTTCCTCGCCATGGTCAACAACGTGCCACAGGGCTGGCACTGGTCCGCCTTCAGCCTCGGTCAGAACCAGCTGCCGTTCGTGGCGGCCGCCGTGCTCGCGGGTGGCAATGTGCGCGTCGGGCTGGAGGACAATCTCTATCTTGCCCGCGGGCAACTCGCAACGAATGCGCAACTCGTCGAGCGGGCGGTCCGGATCATCGAGGGGATGGGGTGCGAGGTGATGAACGCCGCGGACGTGCGCGAAAAGCTCGCGTTGACGAAGCGCGCACCGGTATGAACCACGCGGCCGTCGTCGGCGGCGGCGTGATCGGCAGCGGCTGGGCCGCGCGCTTTCTGCTGCACGGCTGGGACGTGACCTTCTTCGATCCCGCACCGGCCTCCGCGGCGCGGCTGGACCAGGTTCTCGACACCGCGCGGCGGTCGCTCTCGGCGCTCTATGACGGCGCGCTTCCCGAACCGGGCTCCCTGCGCATCGCGCGGTCGCTCACCGGCGCGGTGGCGGGCGCGCACTGGGTGCAGGAGAGCGTGCCCGAGACCCTCGACCTGAAGCGTTCGGTCCTGAGCGACATTGAATCCGGAGCGTCGACCGACGCGATCGTCGCCTCCTCGACATCCGGGTTCCGTCCATCGGTACTCACCGAGCAGATGGCCAACCCAGAGCGTTTTTGCGTCTGCCATCCGTTCAACCCCGTGTACCTCCTGCCGCTCGTCGAGGTGGTCCCCGGCGCGGATACCGCGCCCGACACGGTGAATCGTGTCCAGAGCGCTCTGGCCGAACTCGCCATGAAACCGCTGGTCGTACGCCGCGAAATCGACGCGCACATCGCAGACCGACTGCTCGAAGCCGTCTGGCGCGAGGCCCTCTGGCTGGTGCAGGACGGTGTCGCGACAACCGAGGAGATCGACACGGCCATCACCTACGGATTCGGCCCCCGTTGGGCGCAGATGGGGCTCTTCGAGACGTACCGGATCGCCGGAGGCGATGCCGGCATGGCGCACTTTCTGGCGCAGTTCGGTCCCGCCCTCGCCAGGCCCTGGAGTCGCCTCACCGACGTGCCCGAACTCGACAAAGCGCTCATCGACACGATCACCGCGCAGTCGGATGCCCAGTCAGGTGCCCGCTCCATTGCCGAACTCGAAACAATCCGCGACGAGAATCTCGTCGGCATCCTGCGGTCCCTGCGGGCAAACCACTGGGGCGCGGGAGAACTCGTCAATCGCTGGCTCCAGAGGCACTGATCCCGGTTGCGTCCGCAACCGGGGCGGCGCACTCTCAGACGCCAGCTTTGAGAAGGAACAATCCCATGCGTCTTGCCGAGCCTCGCCTGGCGCCGGTTGCACCGGCCGACATGACTGAAGAGCAGCAGGAGATCCTCGCACCGATGCTGCGCGGAGAAGGCGTCGGTGCGTCGGCGGCCAACGTGTTCGCAACGCTCGTCCACTATCCCAAGTTGATGAAGCGCTGGACCGTCTTCGCCAACCACTGTCTGTTCAAGTCGAGCCTGCCGGCGCGCGAGCGGGAGATCGTGATACTGCGCACCGCCTGGCAGGCACAGTCCGGCTACGAGTGGGGTCAGCACCTGGTGCTTGGCGCGGACGCGGGACTCTCGAACGAGGAGATGAATGCACTCAAGGGCGCGCCCGGCCGCTATCCATGGAGCGACGCCGACCGCGCGCTCATCGAGGCTACCGACGAACTGGACGGCGATGCCTTCCTGACCGACCCAACCTGGGAGCGAGTGACCGCTCACTTCTCCCAGGATCAGGTGTTCGATCTCATCTTCCTCGTCGGTCAGTATCGAATGCTCGCGGGCGCGCTGAATTCGCTTGGCGTGCAGCTCGACGACGGCCTGGAGTCGTTCTGATGCCGCGACTCGAGTACCGTCTCGCGGACAAGGTCGCCGTGATCGTGGGTGCCGGCCAGACTCCCGGCGAAACCATCGGCAACGGCCGGGCCACCGCGCTGCGGTTTGCCGAAGAAGGCGCGCGTCTGCTGCTCGTCGACCGGGACGAGGTGTCCCTCTCCGAGACCGCACAGATGGCACGCGACCTCGGCGCCGAAGTCGAGACGACCACGGCCGACATCCGACACGAGGATGACAACGCGCGCATCGTCCAGACGGCGGTGTCAAGGTTCGGGCGGATTGACGTCCTGCACAACAACGTCGGCATTGGCGCCGGCGATCGGGGCCCTACCTCGCTCGAACTCGACGCCTGGCAGAACATCTTCGACGTGAACATCACGGGACCCTTCCTGACCTGCAAGCACGCCCTGCCCGTCATGCGTGGCGAGGGTGGAGGATGCATCACCAACATCTCGTCGATGGCCTCGGTCGCGGCGACGAGCCTGACTGCCTACAAGGCCTCGAAGGCCGCGCTCAACGCGTTCACGCAGCAGCTTGCCGCCGGCAACGCGCGCCACAACATTCGCGTGAACGCGATCCTGCCCGGCCTGATGGAGACGCCCATGGCCGTCGACGCCCCGGCGCGGGCCCAGGGCGTGTCACGCGAAGCGGTCGCGGCCCGACGCAATGACTGGGTGCCGCTCGGCAAACACATGGGGACCGGCTGGGACGTGGCCAATGCCGCATTGTTCCTCGCCTCGGACGAGGCGCGCTTCATCACTGGCGTGCTGCTTCCCGTCGACGGCGGTGCGGGCGTGAGCTGAGGCGCAGCGCGCCGACCAGCAGCAGGTGGTCTCGACGTCGCAGGCAACGCCCGTCGTCGCGCACCCAATGTCGCGGTTGTGGTTCGCGTATGTGGTTCGAACACCCAACCGGGGTGTCTTGCGCGTACACTGAGTGACCGCGCACAGAGATTCCCGCACAGGCTGACTGACATGAAGCTCTATACGTACCGCGGCGCTCCGAACCCGCGCGGTGTCCACAGGTCCCACGCCGAGCGCGGCGTCGAGGCGCTGGCGGACTGGCACGCCGCGGCGGCGGACGCGACCGCGCGACAGGCTTGCGGATGAACGCATAACCACCACCAAGAACAAGCGAGGACCCTCAATGCAATTGGGCGTTGTTTTTCCACAGACAGAAATCAGTGCGGACCCCGACGTCGTCGCCGAGTTTGCGACGACGGCCGAGTCACTCGGGTACAAACATCTCATCGCGTACGACCACGTGCTCGGCGCCAACACCGCGAGCCGGCCCGACTGGCAGGGTCCGTACACGATGGACAGCCTCTTTCACGAGCCCTTTGTGCTGTTCAGCTACCTTGCCGGCATGACCACAACGCTGGAACTCGTCTCGGCCGTCATCATCCTGCCGCAGCGGCAGACCGCGCTCGTCGCCAAACAGGCCGCGTGCATCGACGTGCTCTCGAAGGGTCGGCTGCGCCTCGGCGTCGGCACCGGCTGGAACGCGGTCGAATACGAAGCGCTGAACGAAGACTTCGGCAACCGGGGCAAACGCTCGGAAGAGCAGATCGACCTGATGCGCAAGCTCTGGGCCGATGCCGCCGTGACCTACGACGGCAAGTGGCACACCATCACCGATGCAGGGCTGAACCCCCTCCCCGGCCGGCAGATTCCGGTCTGGCTGGGCGGCATGGCGCCGCAGGTCATCGACCGCGTCGGGCGTCTCGCCGACGGCTGGTTCCCGTTCTTCAACGACAACCTCGCAGACCAGCTGGCGCGCGTTGAAGCAGTCGCTACCGGCGCCGGACGTTCGATGTCCGACATCGGCATCGAAGTCATATCACAGCTCGGCGAAGCGGGACCGAAACAGCTCGATCAGCTGAAGCGCCTGGCGGATATGGGCGTCACTCACTCCGCCGTGGTGACGATGAATCACAACCTCGCCTCGCCGCGCGATCACATTGACGCCATCAAACGCTACCGGGACGCGACCAGCGCAATCGCGTGATTGCCGCTGGACCTGGGGGACCTGGAGGAGAGAGCCAATGAACTACGCGGCCGGGCGACTCTGATTCACGACGCCGACAGACACATCATGGACGATCCCGACGAGGTTCTCGGCTACGCCGACGCGGCAGTGCGCACGAAGCTCGAACTGTATACCTCGATGGTCTCGAACGGTCCAGATCATGCTCCGCAAGCGTTACCTCGGACTTGGCGCCACCAACAAGCACGACCGCTCGAAGGCGCTGGACCTGCTCGGCTTCCAGAGCCAGCTTGTTTTCAATACCTTCGGCGTGGGGTACATCCTGGAGCAGGAGAACGGCGACGATCCAGACTTCGCGTAAGGCGTCGCGCGTGCGCTGAATCGCTACAAGCTCGACTTCTGCAGCGCGGACAGTCGGCTGCTGCCGGTGTGTTACGTCCCTCTCGCGGACTTCGGGAACACCTAAGCCTTCGCGGCCGAAACGCTGCGTGACGGAGCGGCGGCACTCATGATCCCATCCGCCTGCCCTGCCAGGCATTCGCCATCACACAAAGGGCTGTTCCCGCTTTGGGCCCGGTGTGAGGAAGCGGGGATTCCGGTCGTATTCAACAGCGGCGGCCAGGGCCGCGACTCCTTCAACCCGACCTACTTCGAGAACGGCGAACCCAAGGTCAGGGACTGGCTCGGGGGCGATGAGAACTTCCGCGCCATCAGCTACATGGGGATCCCGAACACAGCCATGCAGACGATCGCGACGCTGATCCTCGACGGTGTGTTCGAGCAGTTCCCGCGCCTTAAGCTCGGCGTCGTGGAGATGGGCGTCTCATGGGTGCCGAGCTTCCTCAAATACATGGACTCGTCCTACACCGCGTTCCTGCGCACGGAAGACAGGCTCCGCAACCTGACGATGCTGCCGTCCGAGTACTTCAAACGGCAGGTTCGTGTGACGCCCTATCCCACCGAGGACGTCGGCTGGGTGATGCGCAACGGCGGCGAGGACGTCGGCTGGGTCATGCGCAACGGCGGCGAGGACGTCGTGATGTTCGCGTCCGACTTCCCCCATGCGGAGGGCGGCCGCAATCCGATCAAGCGCTTCGACGCAAGCCTCGAAGCGAATCCCGACGAACACGAGACGAAATTCTACTCAGACAACATGCTGGACCTGATAGGCTCAGCGCTGGCCTCGTAGCAAGGAGCAAATCGAATGAGCAAGTACACACTCAAGGTGAACGGTGACGCCGTCCTTGTCGACGCACAGCCGGACATGCCCCTTCTGTGGGTCCTCCGCGACAAGCTCAAACTGACGGGCACCAAGTTCGGATGCGGCATAGCGCAGTGTGGCGCCTGCACCGTGCATGTCGACGGGGTGCCCATGCGCTCCTGCGTGCTGCCGGTGTCCGCCGTCACGGGTGACGTGAAGACCATCGAGGGGCTCGCGGGCGACGGACCGCTGCATCCGCTCCAGACCGCCTGGATGGAACACGACGTTCCTCAATGCGGCTACTGCCAGGCCGGGCAGATCATGAGCGCCGCGGCGCTGCTCGAAAACAACAGCAGCCCGAGTGACGACGACATCGACCAGGCGATGGCCGGCAACTACTGTCGCTGCGGCACCTACGTGCGAATCCGAGCGGCGATTCACACGGCCGCGAAGTACCACGACGCCAGCAAGGGGGATGCATGATGCGTGATCACACCATGAAACGGCGGTCCTTTATCAAGGTTTCCGCGCTCGCGGGCGGCGGTCTGATGCTGCAGGTGGCCCTGCCCGGCGCAACCGAAGAACTCGGCACGCTCGTCGGTTCCGACGAACTCAACGCGTACATCAGGATCGCCTCCGACGGCAGGATCACCATCTACTCGGCAACGCCCGAAATGGGCCAGGGTATCCAGACCGCCCTGCCGATGATCATCGCCGAGGAAATGGACGCCAACTGGGACGACGTGGAGGTCATCAACTCGGCGATCGACTTCTCGAGATTCGGCATGCAGGGCGCCGGCGGTTCGACGTCGATTCCCCGACAGTTCGACACGATGCGGCGCCTGGGCGCCTCCGCGCGGGAAATGCTGATCGGCGCGGCCGCGGACGAACTGGAGGTTGATCGCAAGGACCTGCGCGCGGAGAACAGCCGCGTAATCCACGTCTCGGGGCGCACGCTGACGTTTGGCGAACTTGCCGCCGCCGCGGTCAGGCAACCCGCACCGGACCCGGAGATGTTGTCGTTCAAGGATCCACGCTCTTACACGATCCTCGGCAAGGCCGTGAGCGGTGTCGACAACCTGGTCATTGCAACCGGGCGTTCCCAGTTCGGGATCGACGTTGACGCGCCGGGAATGAAGCATGCGTCCTATACGCGCTGCCCACGGCACGGCGGAATCGCAAAGCGCTTCAACGAAGCGGCCATCAAGGCGCTGCCGGGCGTGACGGATGCCTTCATCGTCGCGCCCGATGCCAGTTCAGGCAAAGCGCAGATGGCCTTCCTGACGGGACTCGCCGCACTCCAGGGCGGTGTCGCCATCGTGGGCGACGACACCTGGTCGGTCTTCAATGCCAAGTCGAAGCTCGAGGTCGANNGGGACGACAGCGCAGCCTCGACNGACGACTGGGACGCAATGNACATCCGCGCCAGGGAGATCGCGAAGGCGGGCGGCGNCACGGTCCGCAAGGACAACCCCGACGTCGCGGCCGCGCTCGCAGACCCGNACAACCAGACGCTCGAAGCGTTCTACGAATTCCCCTACGTCGCCCATGTGTGCATGGAGCCGATGAACTGCACGGTCGACTACCGGCCGGCGAACGGCGACGATCCCGCGCGAATGGAGATCTGGATCCCGAGCCAGTTCCCTCAGCAGGTCACCGAGATTGCGGGGAACATGCTCGGCGTCGCGCCGCAGAACGTCGTGGTGCACGGCACGCGGATGGGCGGCGGGTTCGGACGGCGGGCCATCCACGATTTCGCGGCGGAAGCGATGGCGATCTCGAAGCAGGCGGGCATCCCCGTGAAACTGACGTGGACGCGCACCGACGACATCCACAACGACTTCTTCCGCGTTGGCGGCTTCGAGGCCATGCGTGGCGCCGTGACGAAGAACGGCAAACTGGCGGGACTCGATCAGCATTACATCGGCTTCGGTCACGGCGAGCGGCCGGTGATCGGCTCCGGGCTCAACGGCAACGAGTTCACGATGGCAACGCTCGATCAGACGCATGTGACGCAGTCACTGATCGACATCGCGACACCTTGCGGTCCCTGGCGGGCGCCGGGCTCCAACACGAACGCGTTCGTAGAGCAGAGCTTTCTCGATGAACTCGCCGCGCTTGCCGGGCGGGACTATGCCGACTTCCTGATCGAACTGATGGGCAAACGGCGCTGGCTTGCCGACGGCAACGTCAACGCGCTCAATACCGGGCGCGCGATCGACACCATCCGGACGGCGACGGAGAAGGCCGGCTGGGGGCGCGCCATGCCCCAGGGCAAAGGCCTCGGCCTCGCCTTCTACTTCTGTCACGCCGCACACGTTGCCGAAGTGGCGGAGGTCACCGTCAACAGCGACCGCACGTACCACATCGACAGGGTGACAGCGGCCATCGACGTCGGCCCCATCATCAACATGAGCGGGGCCGTGAGCCAGGTCCAGGGCTCGATCGTCGACGGCATCTCAACGATGGCGTTGCAGCAGATCACAGTGACCGACGGCGTCATCCAGGAAGACAACTTCGATGAGTACAAAGTCATGCGAATCTCGGCGACCCCGGAGATCGACGTGCACTTCATCCAGAGCGACAACCCGCCAACGGGACTCGGCGAACCGGCATTGCCGCCGCTCGCGCCCGCGGTGACCAACGCGATCTTCGCCGCAAGCGGCGAACGCATTCGCACAATGCCGCTCTCGAAAGCCGGATTCCGGCTCGTCTGACGGAGGGCTTCGAACGTGACCGGGCCCCGCAGACCGCGTCATGCGTTGCCTACATGCGCGCGGTCACTGCTCGTAGCGCTCATCGCGCTGCTGCCCGCGGCGGGTCAGGCCGCCGACCCGCTCGAGGCGGAGATGGCGCTTCTGCTGAAGCCCCCCAACGTCGAACTGGTCAGAATCTCGCCGACGGGGCGTTACCTTGCCGTCACGACGTATAGCGATCGGGGGCGGCGACTGCTCGTCCACGATCGGGAAAAGGATACGCAGACCGTCAACTACGACCTTGCCCACGAGAACGCGATCAGTTCCATGGAGTGGGTCACCGACAACCTGATCATGGTGCAGCAGATCCGGCGCAACGTGCTGGGCGGCTTTTTCGGCAGTGCGGAACTCTTCACGATCAATGCCCGGGGTGGTCGCCTCAAGCGGATTGGCCGCGGAGAGGTGATCGACATCCTGGACGGCAAGCGTGCGGTGCTCGTGTCGATTTCGCCCGACCGATTCTCCGAAGTCCAACGGCTCGACGTCCGCGGCGGCAGCCAGCGCCGCGTCGCGCGCTCACCTTCACCCCGCGCGCGCTTTCTCCCCGATGCCGATGGCAAGATCCGCTTCAGCATCGGCGAATCGGCCAACGCACGACAGGTGATCCACGTGCGCGAGGGCCGGGAATGGAAGCTGCTGGCATCCACCGCACTGGACGAGACAGGTTGGGAACCGTGGTGGTTTGCCGGCCCCGGCAAATACTACACGCGGACGTCAGAGGGTGATGACGCAACCACCTGGGGCCTTGGGCTGTACGACCTCGAGACAGAGACGCACACACTTCTGCTCCGACACCCCAAAACCGACGTCACGGACCTGCTGTTCGACTTCTCGCAACAGAACGTCGTTGCGGTCGGGTACGAGCTGCATTACCCGGGCTGGCGGTATGTGAACGCCAAACATCCGCTCGCGTTGCTGCACGGCACCTTGCGCAAGACGTTCGATACCTCGACCGTACGGATCGTTTCGACGACCCGTGATCACACTCTCGCCGTCGTCGAAGTCTCGAGTGACGTGAACCCCGGCGACCTCTATCTTGCGAATACCGCGACCAGACAGCTCGACAAGCTGTACACGCGTCGGCCGGACCTTGCGGATCGCACGTTTGCGCCCATGTCCGCCGTGGAGATCACGGCGCGGGACGGCGCAACGCTGTACGGCTACACGACGAGCCACCCCGAGACGCCGGTGCCCGGCCCCATGGTCGTGTTGGTGCACGGCGGACCCTACGGCATCCGCGACCGATGGGGGTTCAACGGTCAGGTGCAGTTGCTGGCGAGCCGCGGGTATCACGTGCTGCAGGTGAACTACCGTGGCTCGGGCGGCTACGGCGTCGATTACATGGCCGCCGGTTTCGGCGAATGGGGCAGACTCATGCAGGACGACCTCACCGACGCGACGCGCTGGGCAACCGAACCGGGCAGCGCCGGCAGCCCGGAGAATCCTGAACTCGCGCTCGCACAGGCAGACAAGATCTGCATCATGGGGACGAGTTATGGCGCCTACGCTGCGCTGATGGGTCCGATCAAGGCCCCCGGGCTCTACCGCTGCGCGGCAGGCACCTCGGGCGTGTACGACATGACCCTCATGAAGGCACGTGGTGACGTCCGCCGCACGCGCGCGGGGGAAGCGTACCTCAGGCATGTCATTGGCCAGTCAAAAGAGGCCCTCGAATCGATCTCGCCAACCTATCGCGCCGACGAGATCAAGGTTCCCGTGCTGCTCATTCACGGCGAGCAGGACTTCCGGGCCCCCATCGCTCATGCGAACGGTCTAAGACGCGCGCTCACCGCGGCCGGCAATCCGCCAACATGGCGCAAGCTCTCTGGCGAAGGTCACGAAACGAGCCAACTCCGCAATATCCTGGCGTCCTACGCGGATACGTTCCGCTTCCTCGCAGAGCACCTCGACAACGAATAGTCGCGGGCCCACCGGCCCCCGGCTGCCGCCCACTGGATGCGGCGCTGCGCGACCGGGCCGGGCGCCCCCGGACCGAAGCGGCTGCCGCCGGCACGAACCGCGTCTTCGTCCCCGGGCGCGCGCTGTGTGTGCGCCTGCGGGCGAGTCCGGCTCACATACCATGTACACTGGGCAGCTGATTCATTTGCAGTGGCTAGCCATGGCGTCCGATTCGAACCTCGACCACTTTCGCGTGGTGATCATTGGCACGGGATTCTCCGGCCTTCTCTGTACCGCCTACCTGAAAGACGCGGATATTGACGACGTGCGCGTCTTCGAGATGACTCCGTCCGTCGGCGGAGTCTGGGCGCGCAACGGCGTCGGAGCCTATCCGGGCGCCGCCTGTGACGTGCCGGCCTACAGCTACCTGCCGTTCCTGGACAAGACCGGCGTAGTCCCGTCGAAGAAGTACGTCAGCCAGAGTGAGATCGCGGACTACGCGGAACTCCTGACTGACTTCATCGGAATGCGGGACACCATCGCGTTCTCGCGCAAGGTTGTCGCGGTCGACTATCTTGGCGATGGCGATCGCGTCTGGCGGGTCACGACTGAAGATCCGACAACGGGCGAAACGGCGGACATCGTCACATGTCAGCACGTCGTTGCCGCGAACGGCCCCCTGTCGTCGCCGCGCATGCCGGAAGTCGAAGGCATGGAGACGTTCAAGGGCGAGAGCTTCCACACCGCCATGTGGGACAAGAGCGCGTCGCTCGCCGGCAAGCACGTCGGCGTGATCGGCACGGGCGCATCAGCGGCACAGGTCATCACCACCATTGTCGACGAGGTTGACCAACTGACCGTCTTCCAGCGCACACCCACCTGGTGCCTGCCGCGCAACGACGAACCGACCCCCGATGACATTCGCGCCAAGTTCGAAGCCGGCGGCTACAGCGAGTCGTTGCGGCGCGTCGACTGGCGCGGGGACAACCCGCCCGACGAGCCGCCGCTCTTCGAGTTCGAGGACCTGCACGACGAGCAGAAGAACGCCGGCGTGTGCGCCATGCTGACGGCCCGCATCAACAACGACGTCAAGGACCCCGCACTCGCGAAACTCCTGACCCCCGACTATCCGTTCTTCTGCAAACGTGCGCTCTTCATCGACGACTACTACACCACGTTCAACAAGAACAACGTGGGACTGGTCGACGATCCGGGCGGCGTCGTGCGCATCAACGAGACGGGCGTCGAGATTGCGCGAGGCGAGACCTTCGATCTCGATGTGATCATTTACGCGACCGGTTTCGACAGCAACTTCATTCCCTTTGCGGTGACGGGTCGTGGCGGCGTGACACTGGCCGACCGGTTCGGCGCGACCGAGGAAAACCGCTGGCAGATGACGCGCCCCCATTCGCTGTGGGGCATCCACGTCCGCGACATGCCGAACTTCTACATGATGATCGGCCCGCAGGCGATCAACCCGGTGACGAACGTAACCCTCGTCTGCGAAGAGCAGGCGAAGTACATCGCCAACCTGGTCCAGCGCATTGCCGACGAAGGCAAGACCGAGGTCGAACCGACCGAAGCGGCCGTCGACAAGTGGACGGACATCTGCGATCACTCCGCGGATGGCAAAGTCTGGCTGAAGTGCAACAACTGGTATCTGAAGACCACGAAGTCCGACCAGGCAGCAGGGCGTGAGCGCTCGGCCGGCATGTTCATGCACTCCTACGCCGACTATCTGCAGCACATCCTCGGGCACCAGGGCGGCACGCCGGACGAGTTGCTCGAGATGCACTGACCGACCGGAGCAGGCGCGGGTCCGCTGCATCGGTCGCAGGATCGGGCTGCGGACCTCTGTTCCGCGCGTTGGTGTGCCCTCGATGCCGGGGCACTGTCCGCACGTGCCCCACCCCCGACAGGACCGGACAGGCGCCTGCTGTATGATCCGGCACACTCCCGTCATCCAAGAGACCGCCCATGCCCAGATACGTGATCGAGCGCGCCATCCCCGAAATTGGCTCCGCTGAACGTGAAGCGCTGCGGGAAGCCGCGCAGAAGTCGAACGGCGTGCTCGCCGAAATGAAAGCCGAGCACAAGAACATCCAGTGGGAGCACTCGTACGTCGCGGGCGACAAGACGTTCTGCATCTACCTCGCGGACACCGAGTCGCTGATCCACGAACACTCCGAGCGGAGTGGATTCCCGGCGACGGTCGTGACGCCGATCCGCAAAATGATCGACCCGGTGACCGCGGAAGACTGACCCACCAAACCCGAGCAGGGCCCTGTGAGCGACCCGGCCTTCCTGTCGGCGGACCAGGCAAGGCGCTTCGTCGCAGACGGCTTCATCGTGATCCAATCGGGTCTGCAACTGCCGACGCACGCGCGGATCGACACCGAACTGCGCGAGTTGTTCAGAGGCCAGGGTACGCTCGCGCTCGCTGACAACGTGCTGCCGTCCGTGCCGTCGCTGAACCAGATCCTCGAGGCGCCCGCCGTTCGCGGTGCGGTAGCCAGTGTGCTTGGCCCGGACTTCGCATGGGCGCCGCACCGATTCCCGCACAACAGCGAACCCGCACCGCAGACCGAACCCATCGATGCCTTTGCCGATCAACCCGAAATGGGCGCCGGCTCGATCTCCGGGTCCGGCTGGCACCAGGACGGTCACTACCGCGGCGGGCGCTGCCGCTGGCACACCTTCCGCGCCGCCAACGTCTTCTATTTCCCGCGGGACACACCCATTGAAATGGGCCCGACCCGGCTGCTGGCCGGCAGCCACCTGTACGCCAATCTGAACTGTGCCCAGCGTGCGCAGGCCGCGTTCCGGCCGCTTCCCGCCGGCACGGCGATCGTGGCGGACTTCGATCTCGGCCACGCGGGTTCACCCAACCGGACCGACAAGGCCCGCTACATGGTCAAGTTTGTTGCTCTGCGGACCAACGGTCGCCAGGCAATGGAGGGCGCCGGCGAATGGCAGACACCAGTGGGTCTCGCGAGCGTGGACGACACGCCAAACGCGTGGAGATCGATCTGGAACTGGCAGCGTGGCGCGTCACGTCACCACGGCATCGACCCGGCAAGCAACATGAACGGGACGATTGCGGCCCTGGGTTCAGCCCACGCCCACGCCCGGCTGGAATCGATCTACCGGCTCTCGGCAACCGAAGCCGCGGTTCGCCCCTTGCTCGCCGCCCTGCGTGGAACCGCGGGCCAAGGCAGACACAAATCGCCGGACCCCGGCAGCGCGGCGTACCGATCACGAGGACCCAACCCCGCCGAGCGCCGCTTCTCCTTCCATCAGTTCGTACCGGAAGACGCCACTGTTGCCCTCGCGGCCATGGGCGAGCCCGCGCTGACAGCGCTCGTCGAACTCACAGAAGACGACGACCCCTGGATGCGGATGAACGCGGCCTGGGCGCTTGGCGACGGTAGCCTGACCGGGCAGACCGTACATGCGGCGCTCAGTCGACTGCTCGCGGACGGCGACGTCAACGTCGTCCGTGTGACGCTGGACGCGCTGTGCGCCAACCCGGCTTTCGGCGAAGCGACGGTGCGGCAGATCGCGACGCTGTTGCAATCCGAGCGCCCGGAATGGTGCGTGCCCGCGCCGGCCGAGCCACGGGTTGGCACGACCTGGCGCGCGCGGGATCAGGTCAGGTTCCTTTGCGCCTGGGCGCTGACCAACCGCGCGACGCTCGGCGACCCGTCCCCGGAACTCGAACGTGCGCTGACCAATGCACTCGCGGACGACACCGACTACGTGCCTGCGGTAGCCTGCGAGGGGCTGGGTCGCGTCGGAACCGCGAGCGCTCTGCGCGCAGCGTTCGACTACTTGCAACGGCGACGCTAGGACACGACCGGCCGGCAACTCGAACGACTGAACACCTCGCCCTGAAACCTCTCTGAACTCACCCCCGACCCCGAGGACCCAATCTCCATGACCGAACCCCTGCTTGCCGAAACAGACGGCGCCGTCCGCATTCTGTCGCTGAACGATGCGCCGATGAACCGGATGTCGCTCGAATTCATGGATGCCCTCGAAGCCGAAGTGAACGCGATCGCCGAAGATGACGGGATCCGCGCTGTCGTCCTGACGAGTGCGGGCGACAGGAACTTCTCGGTTGGCATGGATCTCAAACAGTTACCACAGGGGATCGAGCGGCTCGGCAGTGCGGAAGCCGTGTTCGAGCAGCGCCTGCGGGTCATCAGGAACATTGAGACCATGGGCAAACCATGGGTCGTCACGCTCTTCGGCTACTGTCTGGGCGGGGGCCTCGAGATACCGCTCGGCTGCCACTTCCGCCTGACCGCGGAAGAAGACGCCCAGATTGGGCTGCCGGAACTGGACCTCGGCGCCATGCCTGCCTGGGGCGGCAGCGCGCGCCTCACAAAAACTGTTGGAGAGGCTCATGCGCTGGACATGATCCTGCGCGCCAAGAAGATCTCTGGCCCGGAAGCCTGGCGAATCGGCCTCGTTCACGAAGTCTGGCCGCTCGCCGAACTGAAAGACGCCGCCCGCAATCTCGGTCAGGAACTGGCCGCCGCACCGGCCGCTGCCGTGCGCGCCATGATGGGCGTGATCATCGACGGCGAAGACAAGCCGCTGGAGGATCTGATCAATGCCGAACAGGCGGCGGTCAAAGCCAACCGCGGCTCACCGGACTCTGCCGAAGGCATGCGTGCGTTCATGGAGAAGCGCAAGCCGGTCTTCAACCAGCACTGATCCCGATCCTGCGGATAAGCTCCTCTGCGGTCGCGCGTGCGTAGCGGTCCGTCTCACGCCCGGCCATTGCACGGGCAAGCGCGGCGAGTGGCGCGAGCCGTCCACCGTCGACGCCCGCCTCGAGTGCTTCGGTCGCAAGCGACAACAAGGCCAGTGCCGCGTTTTGCCGCACAGGATTGCCCGGCAGGGGCCGTTTGGGGACGTCCGGCTCGCGGCTGGAATCTGTGAGAGGCGCAATCAGGTCGACGAACCGTTCGAGCGCCGCCAAGTCACCCGTCGCGATACCCGCACGCCCAATACGCCCCAGCGCGACAGTCGCCGTGCTCCGGACATCCGCACGCGCGTCCGATGACGTCAGGCGCGCGAGCGCGTCACGGGCCGCTGCGGTGTCGATCGCCAGCTCTCCCAACACGAAAGCACCGCTCTTGCGCACCCCCCAGTGAGTCGCGGACGTCGCTTCGAGTGCCAGTTCCAGCGCGTCCTCTCCCAACGTCGTCGCGCCATACATGGCGGGCCGACGCACCGCTTCACACTCGCTCAGCAGGTCCTGACAGATTCGCACGGGGTCGTGGGCGGCGTACGCTGATGCGACCCGCCCGGCTTCCGAATCCTCGTCGGGCGGGTTCGTCCGCACCCGAGGCTGACCCGTCAGCCAGCTTGCGACCGCGCCGATT
This sequence comes from Gammaproteobacteria bacterium, assembly GCA_002728675.1. Taxonomy (GTDB): domain Bacteria; phylum Pseudomonadota; class Gammaproteobacteria; order Pseudomonadales; family Azotimanducaceae. The sequence goes on along the minus strand of PBVL01000131.1, from coordinate 19,679 downwards.
GCGGGAAGCCGCCTCGCGTCCTCCGAGTTCACAGGGATGGCCCCGGCCGACCTGGGTTCGAGCATCCGGCAATACCAGAACTTGACCATGAAGCGATCGCCGGAGATGAGCCGGCGCGCACCGCGATGAAAGAGATCGAAGTTCACGAGCAGCAAGCTGCCTTTCGGCACCTCGAGCGGCACGGAGGCAATGCTCGGGTCGAGTTCTCCGGGCCGCGCCGCAAGGCGGGCATCGGCCGCCTCCGGCGCTTCATCCTGCAGTGCCGGGTCCGACAGACCGAGCCGGTCCTCCCCCTGCTCGAAGCCCTCGATCTCGTGATCGACGTTCCAGTATTGTGTGCCCGGCAAGACGCGCGTCGCCCCGAGTTCGACGGTCGTTTCCTGCGGATAGTAGAAGGTCATCACCCACTGCGGCCGGTGCGAACGGACCGCACCCCGCATCGACCACGGCAGGTGGGAGTCCTTGTGATAGTCCTGGTCCACGCGGGACGCCCGGTGCACAAACGCATGGTTGTGTCGGTAGTAGCGCTCGCCAAGCACGGAGGCGAGCGCACCGTCGAGTGCCGGCGCTTCGAGCAGTTGGTGCAGGGCAGGGCATGACGCGAGCAGCCCCCCATCCGCAATGCGCCCGATCCTTGCTTCGAACCCTTCGCCTTCACCCGGCGCCGCATAGGCGGCCTGCGCCGAGGCAAACACGTCATCATGGACGGACTCGGGAAGCTCCAGCGGGATCGTCAAATAGCCAACGTCGAGGAACCGCGCGAGCTGATCGGGGCTGAGAGACATGGATACACGCTCCGCGTGACGGTCGCCCGATGATACAGGCCTGCTCGCCGGAAGGCCGGGACATTGAGCCGCCCCGACAGCCCTCACCCCCAGCGCACGCTGCCGCGCTCGTATAACGCCCCAAGGCCCGTATAATGACTCGCCTGTGCCGGGGTGGCGGAACTGGTAGACGCGCCGGATTCAAAATCCGGTTCCTTCACGGGAGTGTCGGTTCGATCCCGACCCTCGGTACCAGTACGGTTATCCGACCTGCACGCCATGCTGCGCACTGAAAGGTCTGGTGAAGAATCCCAAGCGCACGTACCGCCTGTACCGCGAGGAGGGCCTTCAGGTTCGAACCAAGCGGCGCAAGAAGCTGACCCGGCCACGTATCCCGATGTCGGTGCCGGCGAAGGTCAACGAGCGGTGGTCGATCGACTTCGTCTCGGATCAGCTGGCCAATGGCCGGCGCTTTCGGATTCTCAACGTGGTCGACGACTTCTCGCGCGAATGCGTGCTGCAGATCGTCGACTTCCCGATCTCTGGTACGCGTGTGGCCAATGAACTTGACCGATTGAACCGCCCACTGCCGGACAGCCTGGTCTGTGACAACGGGCCGGAGTTCACATCCAAGGCGATGTTCTTCTGGAGGCAGCAGACCGATACCAAGCTGAGCTTCATTCAGCCCAGCAAGCCGACGCAGAACGCGTTCGTGGAGAGCTTCAACGGCAAGTTCAGAGACTACTGTCTGGACCTGCACTGGTTCGCCAGCCTCGAGGATGCACGCTCAACCATCGACACCTGGAGAGAACACTACAACCACGTCAGACCGCATCGATCCCTTGGCAAACAGCCTCCGGCTGTCTATGCCTGGCAAGCGGCATGACTGCAAAACTCCCACAATCCAGGTGGCTCTGTTCGAGGGGTACGGTCACAGAGATTTCCATGCCGCCGTACTTCGACTTCCAGCGGTAGACCGTGTTCTCGGCCACGCTGTGACGGCGCGCCAGGTCCGGACCGAGGCGCCAGCCTCGTGTTCCTTGAGGATCGAGATGATCTGTTCTTCGGAGTAGTTCTTGCGCTTCATGTTGGGATCTCCTGCGCGTCAAATTACAGGTAAATCCCACAACCCGCATGGCTCGAATTACGGGGGTACGGTTCAGATCCGTCCTTCTGGGTGTCCAGGGTGAATCCCAGGATGGATCCTCGCTCCTGGGTGTCCAGGATGGACACTCTCTAGGATGGATCCTCTGCAGGATGGATCCGCGGTGGATCCGTCCGTAGTCGACGATCTCCCAGGCAATGCCCAGTAATCGAATCGCGTTGCGCGGTTCCCCTGCGTTTGCATAGCCCCCGCCCGTGATCGAGACTGCACCCATTCGCAGGAGAGCCGGTCATGCTGAATCGGGAAGACAACGAACTGCTGTGCCGTGTTGGTCCGGGCACGCCCATGGGTACGCTCATGCGCCAGTACTGGCTGCCTTGTGCGCAGTCGAGCGAATTGCCGAAGGACAGTCGCGCCCCACTGCGAATTCGGCTTCTTGATGAAAATCTGGTGGCGTATCGGCTCGCGGACGGCAACGTTGGACTCATTCAGGACGCCTGCCCGCACCGAGGCGCGTCGTTCTACCTGGGGCGCAACGAAGGTGACGGCATCCGGTGCATCTACCACGGCTGGAAGTTCGACCCAACAGGTCGCTGCGTGGATCTGCCTTCCGAACCTGCTGACAGCAACTTCGTGAACAAAGTGCGCGCCCGTGCCTATCCGACGCGCGAACGAGGCGGTCTGATCTGGGCCTACATGGGCACATCGACGGTCCAGCCTTCGCTTCCCGATCTGGAGGCAAATGCCGCCCCTGACGCCATGGTGACCCAACAGATGATGCGCAACTGCAATTACATGCAGGCGCTCGAAGGTGACATCGACACGCTGCATTTTGCCTTCCTGCACACCGGGCACCTGCAGCCCGGTGACGCTGCGGTGGCAGGGAACTTCCTCGACGTGCAGATCAATCACCGCGATGCGGAACTCGACGTGCGGGAAACAGAATTCGGCACGCTCTATGGTGCGAAACGACCTGCGGGCAACGGCATGGACTACTGGCGCATTGCCGGCTTCATGTTTCCGTTTTACACGCTGATCCCGCCATTTGCCGTCGCGGCCAATCGGTGGACCCGGGCCTGGGTGCCAATGGATGACGATCACACCATGTTCTTCCACATGATGGCCCCGCCGCTCGGGGACGTGCCCAACCCGGAAGAAGCGAACGTCGACATGCGATTCGACAAGGGTGGTGAGACCCTTCCGGACGATCCCGGCGATTTCTACGGGCGCGCGCGTTCGCCCTATGGCAGGGAGAACGACTGGGGCATCGATCGGTCACTGATCGATCAGCGCATCAGCTACACGGGGTTGCCGGGAGTGCACCTCGAGGATCAGGCGGTGACCGAGAGCATGGGGCCGATCGTCGACCGGAGCGAGGAACACCTCGGAACGAGCGACAAGATGATCATCCAGACGCGTCGCCGCCTGATACGGGCCGCGAAGGCGCTGCGCGACGACGGTGTGACCCCACCTGGGGTCGACAGTCCCTCGGTTTATCGCCAGCGCTCGGGCGGGATCCTGCTGCCCGAGGGTGCGGATTGGTTCGAGGCGTCGGCGCCGTTCAGGGAGGCGTTCGTCGACCACACGGACGATGACATCCGATCAACGCTGGGCGATACGATCGCGGCAGACTGATCCCGTCAGCGGCTCAACCCGAAGGTCGACCGCACAAAACCTGACCAATCGCAGTGAGGTACCCTGCAGCCGTTACCGAATCGGGTAGAAGGGACATGCAGGAACTGAAGGTCACACCGTTGCCCGGCGCCTGCGGCGCGGAGATTGGCGGCATCGATCTCGCCAGACCGCTTGCGGACGCCACGATCGATGCGATCCGTGTTGCGTTCGTCGAACACCACGTGCTGTTTTTCCGCAAACAGCATCTCGACCCCGCGCAGCAGGTCGCGTTCGGTGCCCGTTTCGGTGAACTGGAAGATTATCCGTTCGTTGCGCCACTCCCCGAACACCCCAAGGTCATCCCGGTAATCAAGGAACCCGACGAGAACGACAACTTCGGAGGCGGATGGCACACAGACCTCATCTACCGGCCCGTGCCGCCACTGGGCACGATGCTGTACGCCGTAGAGGTCCCCCGGCGCGGCGGCGACACCCTGTTTGCCGATGGCGTCAAAGCGTGGGAGGCCCTGTCCCCGGGCATGCAGCGCATGCTGGAAGGTCTGAAGGTCGAGTACAACGTGCGGCATATCGCCCAGGACCGCATCGAGCGGGGCCGCTCGGGCCAGGCGAGCCGCTCCATGCCAGCCCGGCGCGACGATGACGTTTCCAACGGGTCACCCGTGCACCCACTCGTGCGTACGCATCCTGAGTCGGGAAGGCGGGGGCTCTACTTCAGCAGGGAACACACCATCCGCTTCGCCGAGATGACGCCCCGCGAGAGCAGGCCGTTACTCGACTGGATTCAGTCCCATCTCACCCAGCCCGAGTTTGTCACACGGCTGCATTGGGAAGCGGGCACGCTGACGTTCTGGGACAATCGCTGCCTCAACCACCGCGCTCTGAACGACTACCAGGGTGAACGTCGCCATATGCATCGCATCACGATCGCGGGGGACGTGCCCCGTTCGAGCCACTCACTGATTTGATATAACAGGCGAACCCCGCCAGGGGAACGCAACGCCACGGGGAGTCAACATGGGTCACGCGAGCAACAGCATCATCGGCCAGCGGCCGCTGCGTCCTGATACGGTAGACAAAGTCCTTGGCCGCGCCAACTTTGGTGCTGACCTGGCTTTGCCCCGAATGCTTCACGGTGCTGTCCTGAGAGCCGACTGCGCGCACGCGCGCATCCTCGGCATCGACACGAGCGCCGCGGAGAGGATCAGCGGCGTGAAGGCGGTCGTGACCGGAGCGGACTTTGCACACCTGCCAGAGGGCGGAGGCGGCGATCTGGCGCGTGACAACCTCGCGCATACGAAGGTGCTCTATCACGGCCATGCCGTCGCCGCCGTTGCGGCGCTCGACGCGCCGACTGCGCGCAGAGCCGCGCGCGCCATCAAAGTGACATACGAGGAACTACCCGCCGTCCTGAACCTCGAGGCGGCCATGGCCGACGACGCCGTGATCGTGCATGAACACCTGCAGGACGACGGCAAGCCTTCAAACATCCGTCAGCGTGCAGAGCGGGAGCAGGGTGATATCGAGTCCGGTTTTGCCGAAGCCGACGAGATCGTGGAGTTCGAGTACCGAACGCCAACCGTGCACCAGGGCTACATCGAGCCGCCCGCCTGCGTGGCCAGCTACTCGCGCGAAGGGCAATCCACACTCTGGAGCACGACCCAGGGGCACTTTCCCCTGCGTGACAGCGTGGCGTCCATGATGCAGATGGCGAAGTCGGACCTGAAGGCAATTCCGGCCGAAGTCGGCGGCGCATTTGGCGGCAAGACAGCGGTGTATCAAGAAGCCATCGCCATGATGTTGTCTAAGAAGGCGGGCCGGCCCGTGCAGATGCGCATGAGCCGCGAGGATGTCTTCCGTTGCGCGGGCCCCGGCGCTGCATCGATCTGCCGCGTCAAGGTCGGCGCGCGTCGGGACGGCACCCTGACCGCGGCAACCGCCTGGCTCGCGTACGAATCGAGCGTTGCCGGCACGCCTCTGGGCGGAGGCGTTCGCTCGATCTTCACGTCCTACGACATTCCCAACGTGCGGGTTGAGGGCTGTTCGGTTTATCTCAACAAACCCAAAGTACGCGCCTACCGCGGGCCCGGCGCGCCGCAGGCGACGTTCGCGGCAGAAGGCGCCATCGACGAACTGGCAGGTCGCCTGGGTATGGACCCGGTCGAGTTCCGGCTGAAGAACGCGGTCAGCGAAGGCTCGGTGACGAGCACGGGCACGTTCCGGAAGGTCGGTCTTGTCGAGTGCCTTGAAGCCGCCCGCGACTCCGGGCACTACGGAACATCCCTTGCCGAAAACCAGGGCCGGGCGGTTGCTGCCGGCTTCTGGCACAACGGCGCCGGCAGGTCGTCGGCCACGATCCACATGAACGACGACGGCAGCGCGGCGCTGTCGACAGGCTCCGTTGATCTCTCCGGCACACGCATCGCGCTCGCGATGATGGCAGCCGACGAACTTGGCGTACCGGTTGACCGCATCGCCTCAGTCGTGGCCGACACCGACTCCGTTGGGTACGCCGGCAACAGCGCCGGGAGTCGAACGATCAATGCGACCGGACAGGCGGTGGTCGAGGCGACCCGCGTCGCGATCAATGAGATGAAATTGCGCGCAGCATCGGGCTGGAACGTCACTGCAGACCAGGTGGATTGGCAGGACGGAGCGGCCATCAACAGCGCAACCGGGGACAGGATGGAGGCGCGAGAGATCTGCCGGGATGCCCAGGGCACCGGCGGCCCGATCCACGGCAGCCATTCGCTGCAGGCAACAGCCGGGCTGGGACCCAGTTTTTCCGTGCACATCTGCGACGTCGAAGTCGACCCGGAGACGGGCAAGGTGACCATACTGCGCTACACGACCATTCAGGACGCGGGTGCGGCAATTCATCGGGATGCAGTCGAGGGACAGATGCAGGGTGGCGCAGTGCAGGGCATCGGCTGGGCGCTGAACGAGGAGTACATTTACGATGAGCGCGGCGCGCTCGAAAACGCGAGCTTTCTCGACTACCGCATGCCCGTCACGTCCGACCTGCCGATGATCGATGCCATCGTCGTCGAAGTGCCAAACGAGCTGCACCCGTACGGTGTGCGCGGTGTCGGCGAGGCGCCCATCATTCCTCCGCTTGCCGCAGTCGCAGGCGCCGTGAGCAATGCGATCGGCGTGCGCATCACGGAGCTGCCCTGCTCACCCCCGCGCGTCCTCGCCGCGCTGAGCCGCAAAGACTGACCGCGGCCTCGTCACGAGACCGTGAGACGGCTCAGACGCGCTCCATTGCCACTGAATTCTGTTCGAACGCAACCCAACCCGCCACGAGGCCGCAGATGCTACTGGTCCAGATCTCCGACACACACATCGATGAACCGGGCAACCAGGTCTACGGGCGCTTTGACACTTCGGACGCGTTGCGACGCGCGGTTGCCGCTATCAACGCACTCGACCCCGCACCGGATCTCGTGCTGCATACCGGCGACATCGCGTCGCACGGCAGCGTGCCGCGCTACGAGGCGTTTCGCGACATCGTCGCGGAGCTGACGGCTCCGTACGGGCTCATCCCAGGAAATCACGACGACCGCGCGGCCCTCCGCGCTGTGTTCGGAGATTTGTTGCCAACGACGGGAGAATTCCTTCACCACGTGATCGACGATCACGCGCTGCGAATCGTCTGCTGTGACTCGGTGATCGTGGGTGAGGCACCTGGCGAGATGTGCGCCGAGCGCTGTGCATGGCTCGACGCTCGGCTGGGCGAGGCACCGAACCGGCCAACGATCGTCGCGTTGCATCACCCGCCGTTCTACTCGGGCATGACGGGTTCATCAGCCAAAGGTCTGAAACGTGGCGGTGAAGACCTCGCGGCCGTCATCCGCCGCCATCCCCAGGTGCTCCGCATCCTGGCGGGACACGTCCATCGCCCGATCACGGCCTCGTTCGGCGGAACGATTGCGTTCGCAGGGCCCACGACGTGTTATCCCTTCGGTCTCGACATGGGACCAGAACGCATCCTCTCGGTCGTGAGTGAACCTCCCGCTTTCGCGGTGCATGCGTGGCTGCAGGACGCGACGCCAGATGCGCCCGGGCTGGTCACCCATGTGCAACCGGTAGGTGACTGGGACCCGCCAATCACGTTGCTCAGGGAAGGTCGGTTCGTCCTAGGGCGCTGAGGCCAGGTGCGCGTTGGTTGCCGACACGCGCGATGCCCTCGTCCCCTCGGACTGCGATCCTGAAGCGGCCCTTTCGCTGAACCGAAGGCGGCGGTTCAGCCGCAGTACCCACTTTCGATGCTATCGCCGCCGATGAGCTTCGCCGGGCTGGATGTTTGGAGAGGCAGTGGTTTGGACACCCGGGAGGCGGTGCTTTGGACACCCACGCGGGCCGGTGGTTTGGACACCCACGAGGCGTTTGCCTTGGGGCTCGACAGACGCGCCGCGGAGACGCCCGTAAAATACGGCGGGATCACCCCGCGCGAAATGGCACAATTCGCACCCTATGGCCTTCCAACCGATCGAGTAGAACCATGCGAAGCAGGATTTTTCTTCCCATCGTCATCGCACTGCTGGCCACAGCATGCGGCGAGACGCCACCGCCGGAGTCGCAGGCAGAGGCGGAACCTGCGCTGCCCGAGGTGCGGCTCGTGCTCATCAGTCCGCACAACACGGACATCCAGAAGGAGTACGAGGCGGCCTACGTGAAACACCACGCCGCGCGGTACGGAGAGCGCGTGACCTTCGAGTGGCGCGACGTCGGTGGCGGCGCATCCTCAATTCTGAGCCACCTGCGGAATGTCTACGAAAACAGCGAGCAGTCAGGAATCGACGTTGTCTGGGGCGGCGGCGACTTCAACTTCGCCCGCATGGCGTCGGAAGGCATCCTCATGCCAATGGAACTTGCCGACGATGTAGCCGCCAACATCCCCGCTACCCACGGCGGACTCGTGCTGTGCGACCCGGACCGACTGTGGTGCGGCTCGGCGATGAGCGGCTTCGGCATCTTCTACAACAAGCAACTGCTCGAACGATTGCGGCTGACACCGCCGACGCGTTGGGAAGACCTCGGGGAACCGCACTTCTTCGATCTCGTTGGTCTCGCCGACCCCTCACAGTCCGGTTCGGCGGCTGCCAGTTACGCGATGATCGTGCAGTCAGAAGACACCTGGCAGGCGGGGTGGGCCAAGCTTCTCGGTATCCTCGCCAATACGAAGAAGTTCTATGCCGGTGCCGGCGACGCGGCCGAGGCGCTGCCCTCGGGAGAGGCTGCGATCACAACCTGCATCGACTTCTACGGCACCAACCGCATGGCAAAGTATCCGGAGAGCCTTCAGTACCTCAGCCCGCGCGGACAGACGGCATTCAACCCGGACCCGATCGCCATCCTGAAGAACCCACCCAACCCGGCGGTTGCACAGGGGTTCGTTGACTTCGTCCTGTCGTACGAGGGACAGTCGCTGTGGGCGCTGCCGGTGGGAGCTGACGGGGGCCCGGAGCGATCGGCGCTTGGCCGGCAGCCGATTCGCAAAGACGTCTACGCGGAGCGCGCAGGCGAGATGCTGGGCAGCATCGTCAATCCCTATGAGGCGGGGCAGACCATGGAGCTGGATACAGCGCTCTGGAACGATTCCTATGGCCTGCTGCGCCACCTCGTCTGGGCGGCCGCCGTCCGCAACGTCGACTTCATGAAGGCAGCAAAGGAACGTCTCATCAAGACCAACAACGACCCCGCACTCGTCGCGCTGTTCAACCGACTGCCGGACAACGTCGCGACGCGTGAAGCGGTCGCCGAAACGAATCGAATGCTGGCCGATCGCAAACAACGCGACATCATCGTCACCGACTGGGTCGCGTACTTTCGCGACCAGTACGAGCAGGTTGCTGAAGGTACGAATTGACCGACGCGACACACATGAGCCAGCCCGGCTGGCGCTCGCGAGTCGCCCGTGCGTTCCGGGAGGAACGGGCGGCGGTGCTGCTCGCGGCAGGCATTGCGCTCATCATGGTGCTGTTCCTGCTCGTACCCGTCTTCGAGGCGATCGCGGTCGGCTTCTACAGCGACGGCGAGATCTCCGGCTACTGGTTCATGCGGGTTGTCTCCAACCCCATCCTCATGCAGGAGTTACTCAACACGGCCTGGCTCGCGACCGTGACCACGGCGGTCTGCGTCGCCATCTCGCTCCCGCTCGCCATCATCCGCGCCCGCTACACCTTCCGGGGTGCAGGCGTGCTCGCCATGCTGCTGCTCGTACCGCTGATTCTGCCGCCCTTCGTGGGCGCAATCGCGATGAAGCGGTTCCTCGGTCAGTTCGGCGTCTTCAACCTGCTGCTCGAGGAGATCGGAATCATCGACTTTGCCGAAGGTCTGCCGCCCGACTGGCTCGGCAGCGGTTTCGTTGGCGTGGTCATCCTGCAGGCGCTGCACCTGTTCCCGATCCTCTACCTGAACCTGACCGCCGCCCTCGCCAACATTGACCCGGCGCTGGGGCAGGCGGCCCGTAACCTCGGCGCGTCACGTCTGCGCACGTTCCTCCACGTCACCTTCCCCCTCCTGATGCCCGGGCTGTTTGCCGGCGGCACCATCGTGTTCATCTGGGCCTTCACGGATATCGGCACGCCCATCATCGTGGGCTACGAGCACCTCACGCCGGTCACGATCTTCAAGGAACTGGCGACGGCGGAGGTCAACCCGCGAACCTACAGTCTTGTCTTCATCCTGCTGAGCGCATCGCTCACGTTCTATCTGATGGGCAAATTCTTTCTCGGGATGAGCCACGGCACAGGGTCGAGCAAGGCGACCATCGTCGCGGAGACGAGCGAATTGTCGCTACCTGGAACCATCGGCGCGTGGCTGCTCTTCGGGACGGTCATTTTCCTCTCCGTACTGCCGCACATCGGTGTGCTGCTGCTCGGGATCGCCGATCACTGGGTCAACACAATCCTCCCGACGTCTTACACGACCCGCCACCTGGTCTTCGTGTTCGCCAGCCCCGACACGTTCGGCAGCATCCTCAACTCCCTCAAGTACGCGGGTATCGCGACCCTGCTGGATATCATCATCGGTGCCGTCGCTGCCTGGATCATCATTCGCACCCGGGTCGCGGGGCGCTCGGCCCTGGACACCCTCTGCATGCTCCCGTTGGCGGTCCCCGGCCTGATTCTCGCTGCGGGCTACGTCGCAATCACGGCGCAGGGCACCTGGCTCGAATCCATCGGCCCGACCCAGAACCCGTTCATCATTCTTGTGGTTGCGTATGCAATACGCCGCATCCCGTTTGTCGTGCGCGGCGTGTCCGCGGGTCTGCAGCAGGTCTCGGAGGCACTGGAAGAGGCCGCACGCAATCTGGGCGCTGGCAAACTGACGACCAGCCTGCGCATCACGATGCCCTTGATCGCCGCCAACATCATTGCGGCCGGCGTCCTCACGTTCTCGTTTCACATGCTCGAAGTCAGCGACTCGCTGATTCTTGCGCAGACGAGCGAGTACTATCCCATCACCAAGCAGATCTACCGGCTGGCGACTTCGACCGGTTCGCCGGAGGCGGTCAATCAGGCGGCAGCCATGGGCATCTATGGCATTCTCCTGCTGGGGGTCACCATGGGCCTTGCGAGCGCTTTGCTCGGCAAGCGCCTCGGTGCCGTATTCCGCGCGTGAAGCATCCATGCAGATAACCATCAACAACCTCATCAAGCGTTACGACGAGGCCGAAAAGCCCGCAGTCGACGACATCTCGCTGCACATCGAATCCGGCGAGTTCTTCTTTCTGCTCGGCCCCAGCGGGTGCGGCAAGACGACACTCCTGCGCCTGATTGCCGGCCTGATCCATCCGACGTCCGGCTCGATCGCGTTTGACGGCGAAGACGTGACCGAACGCGAAGTTGATCAGCGCGGCGCCGCGATGGTCTTCCAGGGGTACGCGCTCTGGCCACACATGACCGTTCAGGAGAACGTCGAGTTCGGCCCGAGAATGCGCGGCGCCGACAAGAGCGAACGGCACCGAATTGCCTCGGAGCAACTCCAGCGGGTCGAGATGGATACGTTCGCCGACCGGAAGCCCAACCAGCTCTCGGGCGGCCAGCAGCAACGGGTCGCGCTCGCCCGCGCACTCGCGGCCGGAACGCGCTGCCTGCTCTTCGATGAACCCCTCAGCAACCTCGATGCGCGGCTGCGCCTACACATGCGGGACGAGTTGAAGGCGCTTGTGGACGCGACCGGCGTCACGGGGATCTACGTCACGCATGACCAGAAAGAGGCCCTGTCGATGGCGGATCGCATCGCCGTGATCAACGACGGCAGAATCGCCCAGCTCGGCACGCCCACCGAGGTCTATCGCAACCCACAGAGCCGGTTTGTCGCGGACTTTCTGGGGGAAGCGAATTTCCTCGACGGTGACCTCGATTCCGGATCCGAGGTCGTGACGACGCCGGCGGGCAACGTGCCCGTCGCCAGTGAGCTGACCGGGCGGGTGACATGTTGTGTGCGGCCGGAATCGGTGCGGGTCGAGGCAGGCAATTCCCCGGGCGGTCTTGCCGCGACGGTCGTCTCGACCGTCTACCTCGGCGACTCACGCCAGACGGTGTGCCGACTGGAGACACCGGATGCCATCGAGTGGCGTGTCACGGAACTGCCCGGAGCAGGCGAAGCCCTCGCCCCCGGAACCCCCGTGTCGCTGACATTCAGCGCGGGAGACGTTGCCGTCCTGGACCAGTGACAGGGCCATCGACCGGCCGTAGCGAGTCGGTCATCTCCTGCGAGAGGGGTGCCGGTCGCTCAGTTGGCGTTGTTGGTCTTCCCAAGGTCACCGGTGACAAGGATGGGTGACGCGTCGATTTCGCTCGCGTCCATCAACTCGGCGATGTGCTGCAGGGAAGCGACCAGCATGTGCCGTTGCCAGTCCGGCAGCTTGCTGTACTCGCGCCGGAAACCCGCCTGCAGTAGTTCGGGCGCCTGCGCGAGCTTTTCACGCGCGTCCTCGGTCAGCAGGATCGTCACGGTGCGACGGTCCGTAGTGCCGCGCTCGCGGGTGACAAGGCCGTGGCTGACCATGCGATCCACGATCGTGGTGACGGTAGCTTGCGCGAGCAGCACTTCCTTCGCCACCGCGGAAGGCGTCGGATTGCTCAGCTTCTCGATGGCCTGGAGGATGAGCAGTTGCGATGTCGTCAGTCCGGTGGACTTGAGCAGCCGCCGCGACTGGATGTCGATCGCGCGCGTGATGCGCCGCAATGCGATCAGAATCTCTTCGTGGTCACGCATCCAAAGCCATTCCTGTCGGTACGCGGAGCTCCGGGAACGTCACCTCACGCATTGTCAGCAAGATCCCCCAGTGCCTCCCTGAGCGGCCCCAGGTGGGCGTCGAAATTGGACCACTGGTCCAGACTCGAGGTAAAGATCGGCTGCCGAACCTGCTCGGAACTGGGGGTACGCACGGCACGCTCCGTTTCGTGGAAGTTTACGCAGGAATCCTCAAAAGGGAGCCCACAGAAGTCAAGCAGCGCACGGATCGTATCTTCAGGTGCGGCGACCAGTTCTTCATGCTGTACGCGATATACGAAACCCGGCAGCACGTTGTCCCAATGCTCCATGAGCGCAACGTAGTCCCGATAGTAGCGGCCGACATCGTGGAGTGAATAGGTGAACTCCTGCCCTTCGGCAAACAACTGCTTGAAGCCGCTGAAGCAGCAGGCCATGGGATGCCGCCGCGCGTCGATCACTTTGGCGTTCGGCAGAATCTTCCGAATCAGCCCGACGTGGCGGAAGTTATTGGGCATTTTGTCGACGAAGAATGGTGCACCCCGGCGATGAATCGCCGTATCGGTCAGATACTCTTCGCCCAGCTTCCGGCACTGCTCCGACGACAGCTCGTGTAACACGTCCGGGTAGCGATTGGTTCCGGAGAGCTGTCGGCCGCGCCCCAGCCTGTGCGCCATCGTCAGGATGTTGGGAAGTTCCAGCGTGCCGTCAACCTGACTGTGGGACGACAGGATCTGTTCGAGCAGCGTCGAACCGGCCCTCGGGAGACCGACGACGAAAATCGGGTCGCCCGCCTCGTGACCGGCCTCACCCGATTCGAACAGCTCGGCCGTGCACGCCGTCACCTGGCGCTGGAGCTCATCGTGCATCCGGTCCGCATCGTACCGGCTCTGAGTCCGCTTCATCTCGTTGCCCTGGCGATAGTAGTCAAACGCGGCGTCGTAGTGCTCGTTGTCTTCGAACGACTTCGCGAGCGCGAAGTTGAAGTAGACGCGGTCCATGTGGGAGAGGTTGCTGCCCTCTACCCTGCTTTGCATGTCGTCGATTTCCCGGGCGCTGAAGCGATAGGTCTTCAGGTTGGCCAGTGAATACCAGGCTTCGCCGTGGTCCGGATGAACCGCAATGGCTTCGTGATAGGAGTCGACAGACTGCTGGTATTGCCCCGCTGTTTTCAACGCATGGCCGCGGGACGTCAGCGTAATCGGATCGTTCGGCAGCACAGCAAGGACCTCGGCAAACAGCGCCTGGGCCGAGTCGAAGTCACCAGTCTGCATACATTCGACGGCAACGATCGACTTGAAGCGGGGATTGTCAGGGTTGGTGCTGAGGAGCGATCGGGCTTCGTCGAGCGCGCGCTCGAATTTCTGCCGCTTGCGCAGCACCTGAATGTAGTCGATCCGAAGCTGCGGGCTGTCGGGTTTTAGGGCAACCGCGCTCTCCAGCAGGAACTCCGCATCGTCCAGCACGCCGAGCCTGCTCCCTACATCGGCGAGCAGCCGCATGCCTTCAGTGTGATCGGGCACCTGCTGCAGAAAACGGCGGCAGATCTCCTCCGCCCTGATCAGCCTTCCCTGCGCAACCAGATCGGTGACGGCAAGCAGCGGCGCCGGCAGCTGCTGCACGCGTTCAAGCTGTTGCTGTACCTGCGTTGCCGCCTCGCGTTGCCCCGATTCGACCATGAGCTTCAGAAGTGCCTGCCAACTCGCGGTGAGCGCCGGATTCAGTTGCGTGGCCCGCCGATAGGCAAGTAATGCATCCTGGCTGTTGCCCAGCGCGCGATGGTTGTGCCCTTCCTCCTGATGCGCCCGCCCGTGGTTCGGCGCGCTGCGCTTCAGCTGGTCAAGGGTGGCGAGCGCTGCGCGGTTCCGCGCGAGATACCGCTGGCAGACCGCCTGCATGTACAGCAGCTCGGCGCGGTCTGCGGTTTCGTCTTCAAGATGCTTCGAGACAAGGGTCAGCGCCCCCGCGAAATCCTTTTCCCGAACCCGGGCCTCGATGCGCGCTAGGGGCGAGTCCGCGCCGATTTGTACTTGCTCAGTCATCAGACATGCCGAGACAAGAACGCCCCAATCAAGGGGCGTTCCGGTTCTGCCGTCGCACGGTCACTCCGTACGCGCGGTCAGAAGTCATATGAGAACCGAAGACCAATGGTTCTCGGGCGGGCATAGGACACGCGTTGTCGGTCAAAGACAAAACTCCGCGAGACCTCGGCACGCTCGTCGTTCAGATTGTCGATGTACAGCTCTGCCGACCAGTTTTCGGCACTCACACCAGCCGTCAACCCAAGCATTGTCCAGCCATCAACACGATCCCGGTTGATGCGGATGATGTCGCTGTAAGACTCAGCCGAGTGGGTCAGATGCGGCATCACGTGGGCAAGCAGGTTTCCGCCAACTTCCCACTCATACCGGGCCCTGAGGGTCGCCTGAAACTCGGGCGCAAACGCGAGTGAATCACCGCGCCGGACGTCGTTGGTCGGCGTGATTACCTTCGTGATCTCGGTATCGAGGAACGAGAACGCGCCACTGATCGTCAGGCCATCCGACCCTTCGGGCAGCCACACAAAATCACCTTCGAGGCCGCGCACCTCTGCATCCGCCGCGTTGTCCGAGAAGAACAGATTGGCGATGCTGGTATCGAAGATCGTGGTCTGAAGTCGCTCAACGTCCACGAAGAAGAGGCTGCCGTTGAAGCGCAGCCGGTTGTCCGCGAGGTTCAGCTTCCAGCCGAATTCGAGGTTGGTCACATCGTCCGTGTCGAGGGCGAAGGGCACCGTGAATCCGGCCCCGTTGCTCGCACCACCCGGGCGATTCAGCAATCCGGGCCGAAAGCCTTCTGACCAGGTCACGTAGAACAGACCGTCGTCCGTCGGGGTCCAGGTACCCGTCAGTTTGAAGATCGTTCCATCGGTCTGCGCCGTGTCAGGGTTCGGGCTGGCAAACAGCGTGTCCAGATTGTTGCCGCCGTTGTTGTCCTGCGTGGCGCCTTTGTTGCCATACGAGCCGGCGGCGCTGCCGACCAGCTCCACCTCGATGTCGTACACACGCGCGCCCGCCGTCACCGCGAACGTGTCGCTCAGATCAAACGTGATTTCGCCGAAGGCACCCGTCTGCTCGTCCGTTCGGAGCACGTCGTTGCGGAAGATGACGGCTTCGGGCCACTGCCCCGCGTCGCTGACAGACGACCCCGTCGCCGAGAAGTTCGGGCCAAAGCCCGTTCCGACCGTTGCCTGCCCCGCCGGAACGAACGGGCCAGGGCCTGCAGCCAGTTCCGCCCCCGGATAGGTGAAGTCATTGCGCTCGCGCAGTTCCAGTTCGGAGGAGAAGAATCCGACCGTACCCCTGAACGCGCCCATCTGATCGAAGACCAGGCGGAATTCGTGACTCGTCACTTCAGTCTCGGTCAGGCTGTTGACGAACAGATTGGGCGCCTGGCAGTTGCCGGCCGGCAACCCGTCCACTGTCGCAAGCGGACCGGAGCCCGGGTAGGTCACGGAGGCATCACAGACGTAATACGGAAGGTACTGCCCCACGAACAGGTAGTCCGCATAGTCGACCAACTGGACGGTCTCACGATCCGTGAAGGCACCCGTGTAGACGGCTTCTAGCTCCCCGATCCGACCGGTTACGGTCCAGTTGGTGTTATCGAAGGTATCGTCAGTGGAGTCCTGCGAGTAGCGCTGGATCTCGAGGTCCCCGAGGTCCGGATCGGCGAAGAACACGCCGTCGGCTTCGAGGTCCTGGGTGGTGTGGCTGACGAGCACGTTCCAGTCGTCCGTGACGTCCCAGCTGCCCATCAGACGCGCACCGCGATACGTGGTCTCGTTGAAGTCGCTTTCGACGAGGCTGGCATTGTTCGCGTCGATGAAATTGACGCCGGAAAGATCAACGCCGGCCTGGAACCCGTTCCGGAGTGCGCCCACGGGCACCCCGTTGGCCCGCATCGTGCCCTGCGAACGGAATCGGGCGCTTTCGCTGGCATCGAGCGTGCCGGCGATGTTGTCGATGTAGCCGCCCTGCCGGTCGTTGTAGAGGACGCCGCGAATGGCAAACGTGTCGCTGAGCGGCGCGTTGATGACGACCTCAATGTTCGTGTCCGTGTCCCCTTCGGTCACCGTTGCGGCGCCAACCTTGATACTGGCATCGAACTCGTTGTGATCGGGTTTGTTCGTGATCAAACGAACCGTGCCGGCCTGCGAACTGGCGCCGAACAGCGTCCCCTGCGGTCCGGCGAGCACCTCGACACGCGCCATGTCAGCCGTGTACACATCGAGGTTCCGACCCGGCTGGGACAGCGGCTGCTCGTCGAGATACAGCGCGACGTTCGGTACCAGGCCCGCGACACCTGCCGTGGTGAGATTCGGCGTGGTGGACGCGACGCCGCGGATGTAGATCGTGTTCTGCCCCGGACCACTGCCGCCGGCGGTCACGCCAGGCAATTGAAACAGGTAGTCCTCGAAGCTTGCGACCCCCAACTGGTCCATCGTCTCTTCGGTGACCGCCTGCACGGCGATCGAGACGTCCTGCAGGCTCTCCGACCGCTTGGTGGCCGTGACCACGATCTCTTCGACCTCGGCAGAGGCACTGGCGGCGGTCGAACCGGCGATCACCGACAATATGGCAGCGTTTAGCTTGTTCCGCTTAAACATTCCTTCCCCAAACTATTTGTCCCCACATGAGCGCCGGAATACTAAATGATCTAAGCATGAAAATCATGCCTGATGGTCACAGGAGGACCCTATATCTATGATATTCCGAAGAAAGTTGTTCAAGACGACAGACATGAATACTTCAATGTCGAATCAGATCAATTCATTACAGCTATAAGATTTCGCAGATCGGGACCGATCCGTACGCCGCAGGGACGCGCGCAAACGGCGCCGTCGGCAGTACCGGTCGCCCGGAACCCCCACCCGAACCCTCACATCGCGATGCGCGACGCGCATTCGCGAGCGAGGCTCACCGGACCCCGGAGCGAAGCAGAAGATCGGCAAGCCTCGCGCCAGCCGGGACCACCGGCACGGCGCGGCGACCTCACCGGTCACGCGCGGTCGTCCCGACCGGGCACACGGCCGGGTGACTGCCCGAACGGTTCCCCGGATGGGTACCCGGGCCAGTTCCGCGCAACCGCCTGCTGAACGCGCACGGCCCACCGGGGTCTCCCGCCATCCCGCGGCACAACGTCGCGCCCATGGATGAGGCGCGTGGCCGCACATTGTGCGCAACCTGACTTCAGGCTATGGTGCGGCAATCGTTTGACCTCTAAACAAGGCGCGTGAGCCAGGAACCCGTCGAGATACCACCCCCCGTCACTGACCTTGATATCAAAGTGTCAGACTCCGGCTTTTACTCCGGTTTCACGAAAGACGTTGCGGTCACCGCGAAGCTCCTCGTCGGCGGCCTGATCATCTGGGCCACAGCATTCCCGACGCAGGCAGCTGAAGTCCTTGGCGCACTGAACAGCTTCATTCTCAGTGGCTTCAACTACTGGTACGTCTACGTCATGGCCTTCTTCGTGCTGTGCTGCTTTGCGCTGGCGCTCTGGCCGGCTGCAGGTCGACTCAGGCTCGGACACGAGGACGACCGGCCGGAGTTCTCGAACTTCTCCTGGTTCTCGATGATGTTCGGGGCAGGCATTGGCATCGGCATGCTGACGTTCGCAACCGCCGAACCCCTCTATCACTTTGCGGAAAATCCCAGCACGATCACCGGACTCACGGAGGCAAGCACCGCCAGCAACGTACGTGCAGCCTACGTCTGGTCGTACACGCATTGGGGCATCTCTGCCTGGGCCGCCTATGCGATCGTGGGGCTGGCGCTGGGTTTCTTCGCCTACCGGCGCGGCCTGCCGCTGACCATCAGATCGGCGCTCACGCCGCTCTTCGGCAAACTGCTCGCCGGTCCGCTGGGTCACGCCGTCGACGTTGTGGCGGTCGTCGCGACCGTGCTTGGTGTCTCTCAGACCCTGGGCTTCGGCGTAGAGCAGTTCATCGCGGGACTCTCGCGAATTGGCGTCGGCGACTGGCTGTTCAGCACGAACGGCGACGGCGTCCGGTCCGCATCGACCGCCGGGCTGATCTTCGCGCTGGTCATCATCATGGGCGCGTCGACCCTCTCGGCACTCTCGGGGGTTGGCCGCGGGATCAAGTGGCTGTCCAACATCAATATGGGTCTGAGCTTCTTGCTGCTCATGTTCTTTCTGGTATTCGGCTCGACGGTCTTCGGCCTGACCGCCTTGTTCGTCGGGATGTGGGACTACCTCCTGTCGATTCCCGGAATCCTGTTCACGGTCTGGCCCGCAGACGGCACCGAGACGGGCAACAGCCTGGCGTCCTGGCAGGGCGGCTGGACGATCTTCTACTGGGCATGGTGGATCGCGTTTGCGCCGTTTGTCGGTGTGTTCCTCGCCCGTATTTCGAAAGGCCGGACGATTCGTGAGTACGTGCTGGGCGCGATGATCATTCCGGCCATCATGTGTTTCATCTGGTTTGCCATGGCCGGGGGCACGGCCATTGACCTCGAACTGAGTGGAACGGCAGGCGGGGTCATCGCCGGCACTGCCCAGTCCGATCAGCTCTTTGCAACACTTGCGGTGCTGCTCAGCGAGCCGCTGGCCTATCTGATGTCCGTCATTGTCGTCATTCTGCTGCTGACCTACCTCGTGACCTCCGCCGACAGCGCGGTCCTGATCATCAACACCATCAACGCGGCAGGTGACGACAGCCCCAAGGCCCGGCCGCACATCATCTTCTGGGGTACCGCGCTGGCATTGGTCGTGGGCGGCCTGATCGTCGCGGGCGGACTGGAAGCCATCAAGACGGCCATGGTCATCGGCGCCCTCCCGTTCAGCCTCGTCATGGTCCTCATGGGGCTTTCGCTGCTTCGCGCCATCTACCGCGACGGGCAGAGAACGAAGATCGGGCTTCAGACCACGTTTGTCGAAGCGAGCAG
>PBVL01000130.1 GCA_002728675.1 Gammaproteobacteria bacterium | reverse complement strand
GGCACCTTTGCGCACCATCGACCAGATCGAGAAGTACGCGCCCGCCCGACGTTGCCCCGTCTGCGCCGTGTCGACATCAATGACATCGGCACACATGGCCGACGGCAGCGCCGAGAGCGCGCCGATCGAGGAACCCTTGAAGCACATCACGATGATGAAGAAGAGGAACTTGCCGGTCTCGATGCCTTCGAAATACGTCATCATCGACGCGTAGGTATCGTCCGGCAGGAACGCCAGGATGCGCCCGACCTCGAACGGCGTGAACCACGAGTTCGGCGCGATCGCAATGAGCGGGATGAACGACGACCAGAGCGCGTACCAGCCAATCGCAACCATCGTCGCCCGATGTTTGCCAATCTTGCGCGACAGCTTGAACCAGAGCGGGATCGCGGCGATCTGACACACGAAGTACGGGGCCAGATAGAGCCCGTAGAGTTCACCAGCCACGAGTACGTGCTTGACGAAGAAGAACGACAGGCTGTTCGTCATGGCCGCGCCGATACTCGAGAACGCGAAGATGATGACCAGCAGGACATACGGGCGGTTCTTGATGACAACCCTCAGCCCGTCCATCAGCTTGACGCGTTTGGGTTGCGCTTCGACAACCGGCCATTCGGGCACGGAAACGAGCGCGTTTGCCACCAGGACAGGCATCAGAATGCACATCCCGACGACCAGCACGAACACGGCATCCGTCGGTTCGGTGTAGCCGAAGAAGAGAATCACCGCAGGGATGAATGCCGAGGCGAGCGCGCCGGCAACCGAGAATCCCTCGCGCCAGCTCATGACGAGGGTCCGATCGTTGTAGTTGTCGGCGAGCTCGGCGCCCCACGCGGAATACGGCAGGTCCTTGATAGTCGACCCGAGGTACAGGATCACCATCATCGCGAACATCCACGGGTATCCCGCCGAGAAGGTGTAACCCATGAACGTCATGTCATCGAAACTGTCGGGCGCGACGAACAGCAGATACATGCCCAACGCGTAGATTGGCGTGCCGACAAACACCCAGGGTTTGCGGCGGCCCCATTTGGTCCGCCATTTGTCGGAGAGAAACCCGATCAGCGGGTCGGTCACGACATCCGTCAGGCGCGACAGCGTGATGAGGGTACCCACCACCGCAAGCGACAAGCCGAAACCGGACGAGTCCGCGTAGATGACGGGGAGGTAAACGGCAATCGGCAGGCCCGCAAGACTGAGCGGCGCGGCGGGAGCGGCATATGACGCCATCATCCACTTCGTCAGCTTCTTGTCGCCACCCTGACCGCTGGACGCTGCTGTGTTTGCGGTTGCGTCAATCATGGTGTCCCCAAGGGCTTTTTGTCACGGCGGCTTCTGACAACCCTTCGGGCCACTTTCGCTCGACCGTATCACACTGCAACGTGAAGACGACAGTGCTGCGCAACACCAAAAACAGGGATGCGGGCCAGGCCGGGACGACACCCGGTCTTACTGGTTCATCCCGGGAACAGCGCCCATCCCGTTGGCCCGCCAGGCCGCGAACGCGTGGTACAGTGCCGCAACGACACTGCCACGAACCGGGCGCAGAACCGGATGGCCCAATACATCCTCAAACGCATCCTGTTGATCCTCCCGACCCTGTTCGGAATCATGGTGATCAACTTCATCATCGTTCAGTTCGCTCCCGGCGGACCGGTCGAGCAGGCGCTCGCCCAGGCAACAGGGTTCGGCTCGTTCTCCAGCACCGCCAGCGTCTCCTCCGCGGAGAGCATGGGCACGGCGGGCGATTCCGGATATACCGGCGATTCCGGTCTCGACCCGGAGATGATCGAGCGGATCGAGAAGCAGTTCGGTTTCGACAAGCCGGCGCACGAACGCTTCTTCCTCATGATGTCGAACTATGCCGTGCTGGATTTCGGCGTCAGCTACTTCCAGGACCGCGCCGTCACGGAGATCGTCGGTGAACGGATCTGGGTGTCCGTTTCGCTCGGGCTCTGGGCGCTCGTTCTGATCTATCTGATCTCGGTACCGCTCGGGGTCGCCAAGGCAACCCGGGACGGGGAGCGCTTCGATCTCTGGACGAGCGCCGCGGTGTTCGTCGCATACGCCGTGCCGGGGTACCTCGTCGCCATTATTCTGATCGTTTTCTTTGCGGGCGGCTCCTATTTCGACTGGTTCCCGATGCGCGGACTGACGAGTGAGGACACCTCCGGCTTCACGTTCATCGAGTCTGTGGTCGACTACCTGCATCATCTCGTGTTGCCGCTGACCGCACTGGTCCTGGCAGGGTTCGCGACGCTGACCATGCTCACGAAAAACAGCTTTCTGGAAGAGTTGAACAAGCAGTTCGTGCTGACCGCACGCGCCAAGGGCATGTCGCAGCGGCGCGTGCTCTATGGCCACGTCTTCCGGAATGCCATGCTCATCGTGATCGCAGGATTTCCGGCGGCCTTCGTGGGCATTCTCTTCACGGGTGCGCTGCTGATCGAGGTGATCTTCTCGATCGAGGGGATTGGCCTCTTGTCCTACGAGGCGATCATCAAGCGTGACTACCCGATTCTCTTCGGCACACTCTTCTGCTTCACCCTCGTTGGGCTGCTGATGCAGCTGATCGGCGATCTGATCTACACGGTGGTCGACCCGCGCATCGACTTCGAGACGCGCGAATGACTCCGCTCAACCAACGTCGACTCGCAAACTTCAAAGCCAACAAGCGCGGCTACTATTCACTGTGGATCTTCATCGGGATCTTCTCGATCACGCTGTGTGCAGAGTTCATTGCCAACGACAAGCCGATCGTCTTCAGCAAAGACGGTTCGCTCTACTTTCCGGTCTTCTTCACGTACTCGGAAGCTGAACTCGGCGGCGCTCTCGAGACCGAAGCAGACTACCGGGACCCGTTCGTCGAGAGTCTGATCGAGAACAACGGCTGGTCGATCTGGCCACCGCTGCGGTATTCCTACAACACGATCGACTGGGACCTGCAGCCACCCTATCCACATCCGCCAACCGCCGAGCACTGGCTCGGGACGGACGGCGGCTCGACCGACATCGTTGCGAAGCTGCTCTACGGGTTCCGCCTGTCCGTCCTGTTCGGAATCACGCTCACAATCATCGCATCGACCATCGGTGTGACCGTCGGGGCGCTGCAGGGCTACTTTGGGGGCCTTGTTGATCTTCTGGGGCAGCGCGTCGTCGAGATCTGGGCCGGGCTGCCGGTACTGTTGATCCTGATCATCCTCGCGTCGATCGTCGAACCCAATGTGTTCTGGCTGCTCGGCATCCTGACCCTGTTCAGCTGGATGGCGCTTGTTGGCGTCGTGCGCGCCGAGTTCCTGCGCGCACGCAACTTCGAGTTCGTCCGCGCGGCACGCAGCCTTGGCGTTGGCAACGCGACGATCATCGTGAAGCACGTCCTGCCGAACGCCATGGTCGCAACGCTGACCTACCTCCCGTTCATCCTGAACGGCTCGATCACGATGCTGACCGCACTCGACTTTCTCGGCTTCGGACTGCCCCTCGATTCGCCGTCGCTCGGTCGATTGCTGTCCGCGGCCAAGGCCAATCTCGAAGCGCCCTGGCTCGGTATCTCGGTCTTTACGACCCTCGCAACGATGCTGATTCTGCTGATCTTCATCGGCGAGGCCGTACGGGACGCGCTCGATCCGCGGCGGACACTCGGGATTGCCTCGGAAGACGCCGTGCCTGACACGGGCAAAGCCACGACGCCAAAAGGCTCGACTGCGGGGGAACCCCTCCCCGCCGGCTGAGTCAGTAGTGCGGCGGCGGCTCCTCCGCGGTCGGATCGGCGGCGGGCTGCAGCCGGGCAATCGTCTCGATCAGGGCGTCCACACGCCTCTCCAGCACGTCGATGCGGCCCTGCTGTGCGACGAGCGCGTCGTTCAGCTGCGTGATGGTGTCTTCCTGGAAGGCCACCTTGATCTCGAGTTCGGTCACCCGGTCTTCCGACATGATCTGCTCTTGGCTGGACTGCGTGCCGCGAACAATAGGGCGCCCGGTGTCTGCGCTCAAGGCTGCTCATCCACCCGCCGCTTCGGTCCCGCCACAACATCGGTCATACTTCGCGCCCAGCATTCCCGGGAGAATGGGCGTGAGCGCAGACAATCCGTTGCTCGAACACCACGAGCTGCCGCCTTTCGAGGCGATCAGGGCCGAGCACATCGTCCCCGCGATCGAGACGATCCTCGCGGACAGCCGCGCCGTGATTGCGGAACTCGAGCAGATCACGGATCCGACCTGGGACAACACCGTGGGCGTCCTCGAGGCAATGGACGATCGGCTCGCACACGCCTGGTCCCCCGTTGGCCATCTGCACGGCGTCGCCGACTCCGAAGCGCTGCGCGAGGCGTATAACGCCTGCCTGCCGAAGCTCAGCGCGTTTCACACGGAGGTTGGTCAGAACGCAGCATTGTTCCGGGCCTACCGGACGATCCGCGAAGGCTCCGGGTTCAATGCGCTCGAACCCGCCCAGCAGAAAATCATCGAGAACGCGCTCCGCGACTTCCGCCTGTCCGGCGTTGACCTGCCCAGCGCGGAGCAGCAGCGGTTTGCAGAGATTCGTTCGCGACTCTCGGAACTCTCGGCGAAGTTCAGCGAAAACCTGCTCGACGCGACGCAGGCCTGGACCAGGAACGTGACCGACGAGTCCGAGCTGGCCGGCCTCCCGGATACCGCCCTCGGACTCGCCCGGCAGTTGGCGGAAGCCAAAGAGCTTGACGGCTGGCTGCTGACCCTGGACTTTCCGATTTACCTGCCCGTCCAGCAGTACTGTGACAACCGTGCCCTGCGCGAAGAGATGCACGTGGCATTCACGACCCGAGCGTCCGATCAGGGCCCGAACGCCGGCCAGTACGACAACGGTCCGATCATGACCGAGATTCTCGCCCTCCGGCAGGAAATGTCGGCCCTGCTCGGTTTCGGCAACTTCGCCGAGTACTCCCTCGCAACGAAAATGGCCGACACGCCAGGAGAAGTCATCAGCTTCCTGGAAGAGCTGGCGCGCCGCTCGAAGCCTGCCGCCGAGCGGGAATTTGCTGCCCTCTCCGAATACGCCGCAACCCACCACGGCGTCGGGGAACTCGCACCGTGGGACGTGAACTACTTCGGCGAGAAGCTGCGGATGGCGCGCTATGACGTCTCCCAGGAAGCCCTTCGGCCCTATTTCCCTGCGGCCCGGGCCATTCTTGGCATGTTCGAGGTGGCGCAGCGGCTCTATGGCGTCTCGATCGCCCAGGTGGACGGCTGGCAGACGTGGCACCCCGACGTTCGCTGTTACGAAGTCTCCAAAGGCGGCGAGCGCATCGCGCGTTTCTATCTCGACGCCTATGCCCGCGAGCACAAACAGGGTGGCGCGTGGATGGACGACTGCAGGGTGCGGCGCAAGACGGAAAGCGGCGAGCAGATTCCCGTCGCCTACCTTACCTGCAACTTCACGGCGCCGGTCGGCGATGCCGACGCACTCCTGACCCACGACGAAGTGGTCACCCTGTTCCACGAGTTTGGCCACGGCCTGCACCACATGCTGACCAAGGTGAGCTACTCCGATGTGTCAGGGATCAACGGCGTTGCGTGGGACGCCGTCGAGTTGCCGAGCCAGTTCATGGAGAACTGGTGCTGGGAGTCGGAGGCGCTTGCCTTCCTGTCGTCACATTTCGAGACCGGCGAGTCCCTGCCCGACGCGTTACTCGAAAAGATGCTGGCTGCGAAAAACTTCCAGTCCGGGATGCTGACCGTTCGCCAACTCGAGTTCGCGCTGTTCGACTTTCGCCTGCACATGGATGCCGATCCCGCGGCGGAGGGCCGCATTCAGGCCGTGCTGAACGACGTGCGCAGCGAAGTCACCGTCGTCCCGCAGTCAGCGACCAATCGCTTCCAGCACAGCTTTGGCCACATCTTTGGCGGGGGTTACGCCGCCGGCTACTACAGTTACAAGTGGGCGGAGGTCCTTTCCGCGGACGCGTTCGCCCGATTCAGGGAAGAGGGCATTTTCAACCGGCAAACCGGCGAACGGTTTCTCGAAGAAGTGCTCGAAGTAGGTGGCTCCGTCGACGCAATGGACATGTTCGTCGCGTTCCGTGGCCGCAAACCAGACCTCGAAGCACTGCTGACACAGGACGGCATCGCCTGAACGACCATGACCAACTTCGTTGACCAAGACTTCAAACACAACTTCCACACGCACACCTTTCGCTGCAAACACGCGAAAGGGGACGTGGCGGACTACTGCGCCCGGGCCGTGGAACTCGGCATGGAGACCCTCGGTTTCTCCGATCACTCGGCGATGCCCGATGACCGATGGATCCGGGTGCGCATGCACTACGAACAACTCGATGACTACATCGACGCCATCGACCGGGCGCGCGAAGACTTCCCCCAACTCAACATCAAGAAGGGCATGGAGTGCGAGTACGTCCCGCGGCTCCATCACTACTACGAAGACGAACTGCTGGGCGAGCGGGCGTTCGACTATCTCATCGGTGCGGCGCATTTCTTCACCGACGACAACGGCAAGTGGTCGGGCACCTACGGCGGCACGACCAGCGCGAAAACCCTTGCCGACTTCGCGCGCTACAGCGTCGAGATGATCGAGACGCGTCTGTTCGACTTCATTGCGCACCCGGATCTGTTTGGTAACTGTTACCCCACGTGGGATGCGAACACCGAGGCCTGCGCCCGGGATATCGCCCAGGCCGCGGCCGAAAACGGCGTTGGTCTCGAGATCAATGCGCTCGGCCTGCGCAAGATTGCCGGCCGGCCGACGGCGTTCCCGCAGTATCCGTGGGAGCCGTTCTGGACCGTCGTCGCGGAGGCGGGTGCGCCCGTCCTCGTCAACTCGGACGCGCACCGCCCGGACGACTTGCAGGGGCGAGCCGGGGACGCTATGAACCTTGCGCACCGTCAGGGCATCAAACTGATGTCCCCCGACCTCATCGGGCGACGTCAGGCCGCCTGACGCGGACCGTCCGACCGGGGCGGCCGAGCAGCCAGAACACGGTGCCATCCTTTGAGTGGCCGCCCGGCAGGCTGTAACCTAGTGGCCTGTCTCGTCCGCTGAGGAACGCCAATGTCCAGCAGCAGCAACCGCCAGCCAGACCACCCACAAGACGCTGTCTCCGCTGAATCCGCGGAGACCCTGCCGGAAACGGAACAGGAAGCGGGAGAGGAAACGGAAACGACGGCGCAGGCGAGCGAACCATCAACCGTCGCAAAAACGCCCGAGGCGCCTCAGGAAGCGGAGCAACCCGAGCGCGACCCGAACGAAGGCCTGTCGCGCATCGCACAGCATCACTTCGCGGCCGCGATGGCGGCGCTCACCCTCTTCGGGGCGGGCGACCTGTGGGCCATCGAGTCTGGATTGTTCCTCGCCGGGTTCGTCAGCATCGCAAACGGCATCATTGCGGGATACGTGCTCGCCTACCTCGCACACGAGTGGGGGCATTTCACGGGCGCCCGCTTTGCAAACGCGCGGTCGCCGGTCCTGAAGCAAACGCGTCAGTTCTTCTTCATGTTCGAGTTCGACATGGCGCGCAACTCGGTGAGTCAGTTCCTTTCGATGAGTCGCGGCGGCCCGGCCGCCAACTGGCTCCTGGCTCTGACCTTGTGGACGATCCTGCCGGGAAACACGGCCGGTCAGGCGATGCTGGTTGCCGCCTCGACAGCCATCGCGATCAGCGTCAGCGTCTTCGAAGTGCCGATCATCCGACGGGTGCAGGCAGGTGGCGATCCCGGCACCGAGCTGAGGCAGCAACTGGAACGCGGCGTACTCACGACGGGTCGCAATATCGGAATTGCCGCCGGCGCGGTGTTATTCCTGATCCTCCTGCCCTGACGCCAGGAGGGCATCGGAAACAGTCTTCAACAGTGTGTTGGCGGTAAACGGCTTTGCGACAAAACTGAGCGCCCCGCNGTACCCAATGCCTTCGACCCGGCTTTCACCATAGCCGCTCATCATGACGACCGGGAGACGGAAGTCGCGCTGGTTCAGCTGCCCNATNACGTCGATGCCGGTCATGCCAGGCATCGTGCCGTCGAGCAGCATCACGTCAGCCTGCTNCATTGACGTCGATGGGTTTCCGCGAGCGTCGATCAGCCACCATNGTGGGTGTCGGGCTGGCCCGAAACGCTTCCGTGTAGAGCCTCACNAACGGAGGAACACCGTCACGCGGCGCTTCACCAACCGAAGCACACTGCAGCAGATTGACGTCATCCAGGACAAGCCGCGTGATCAGTATCCGGCCGGCATCCAGGTCGTGGATCGCATTGGACCGGGTGTCGATGGAGCGCAGGCGCACGCAGAGCGCCTCGACGGTGGGTTCGCCAAAAAAGGGTGAGCGCGGCTTGATTGGCATCGACAGGCTCCCACCGGGCATTACACCGCAACATCGGACCGCCAACGCCACGAATGAACGAACCCTTCTCTGCGGTCACGTTGACCTGCCTCGCCACTCCTCCCCGGACCGACCTCGGTGCTACAGGAATCCGAGAAACAGTCAACCGTGAGTATTGGGTAAAACGACCCCGAATTGGGCGGATTGGTTCGGTTCCGTGCAGGTTTCCAGTAGTATTCGCTGCCTGCCACACCTGCCTCGGGGTCCGGAGATTCCAATGAACAACGAACTGCTGGTTTTTGCCGGGAGCTCGAACCCCGCGTTGGCTGACGAGATCTGCACGCAACTCGGGGTTGAGCGCTCCGGCCTGGGCCTGTCGCGGTTCTCCAACGACAACCTCTCCGTCCAGATCATGGCGAACGTCAGGGAACGAGACGTCTTCGTGGTCCAGGCGTTTACCGAACCGGCGAGCGATCGGATCATGGAGTTGCTCGTCACGCTCGACGCGCTCCGCAGCGCATCGGCGAAGCGAATCACGGCGGTGATTCCCTACTACTCGTATGCGCGTTCAGACAAGAAGGATGCGCCCCGCATTTCCATCGCGGGCCGCCTCATCGCTGACCTGCTGAAGACCGCGGGCGCTGATCGGGTATTGACGATGGACCTGCACGCGGAACAGGTGCACGGGTTTTTCAGCATGCCCGTCGACCACCTGACAGCCATCCCCATCGTCGCCGCACACGTCGCCGAAACGTGCGACATGGCCAACTCCGTAGTCGTCGCAACCGACGCCGGCGGCGCCAAACGCGCCGGCAAGTTCGCGTCTCAACTGGAACTCCCGCTCGCCATCATCGACAAACGCCGGATCAGTGACACCGAAGTACGCCAGGGGTCGGTTGTCGGGGACGTGGACGGGAAAGACTGCATCGTCTTCGAAGACGAAATCTCGACCGGAGGCACCCTCGTCGAGACCGCGCGAACGCTGAAGAGCGCGGGCGCCGGCAGGGTCATTGCGGGCGCGACACACGGCGTGCTGGTCGGTGAGTCCGTCGAACGGCTCGAAGCCGCGCCGATCGAGTCGCTCATCGTGACGAACACCGTCCACGTCCCGGACGCCAAGCGCATCGACAAACTGACCGTGTTGTCGATCGCGTCGCTGATGGCACAAGCGATCCGCCGGATTCACACAGGGGAAAGCGTCGGCGAGCTGTTCAGCCCACGCTGACACTTACCCCCACGACTCTCACGCAACGCAAAGGGGACGATCAGTTGTCCTCGACGACGACCGCAGTCCCGACCGCAAGCAACTCCGCGGCGCCGCCCATCATCACCGACGTGGTGAAGCGCGCCGCGACGATGGCATTGGCCCCGAGGTGTTCGGCCTCAGTGACCATGCGATCGATCGACTGCTCNCGGGACTCGGCGATGAGCTTCGAATACTCGCTGATCTCACCGCCCACCAGCGTGCGCAGGCCTGCGATGATGTCCTTACCGATGTGCCGCGCACGGATGGTATTGCCACGACACAGCCCAAGGGTCTTGACNACCCGCTTGCCCGCAATCTGTTCGGACGTTACGACGATCATTCAGATCTCCACATCATTGTAGGGGTCGGTCTTGCTCCGGATCATGCGCTCACGCAGAACGGAGACAAAGAGCGAGGTGAGGCCCCCGAAGACCGNGGAAACCGCAAACCTGACCACGCCGCTGACTTCACTGTCGGCCAGGAACCCGAGNATTNCATATGCCGTCAGGAATCCCGCNNCGCNAATGAACAGTATCCAGCCAAGGCTCCGACTGGTCTGCACCACAGTGTCATCAACCATTTCCCGCCATTCCTCCCGTCTCATTTCTCCNAGGTCGAGCGCCTGCATGCGCTCCTTCAGTTCGCGCAGTTCGGCGACGGCCCGGCGACANGCGTCGCACCCTTCCAGGTGCACGTCCACGCGTTGCCGGCCGCCCTGGGTCAGTTCGCCATCCACGTAGCCGCTGAGGCGATCCGCCACGTCGTCACAGGTTGTCATGTGCATCGTCCTTCAGTCGCTCGAGCAGCGCGAGGCGCGCGCGGTGCAGGCGCGACATGACCGTGCCCTGGGGGACGCCAACCACTTCGCCTATTTCGGCGTATGTCAGTCCCAGATAGTCCCGCAGAATCACAATCTCCCGATGTTCCGGCGCAAGCGAGCTGATCGCGGCTTTCAGCCTGCCCTTNAGCTCTGACTGCGCGAGCGCGCTCTCCGGTTCCGNGTCGGGNGGCCCACGCCAGTCCGGAGCGTCGTCTTCCAGTGCNACCTCGCGGCGGNACNCACGGGAGCGCAGCAGGTCAATGCAGCGGTTGCGCACGATCGCGAGAAACCACGCGCTATAGGGCCCCCGACCGGGATNGTAGGAGCCCCCGCGTTCGAGCACGGAACGCAGCGCGTCCTGCACCGCATCAGCAGCGTCGTCGCGATTGCCCAGCATCTGTGTCGCGAGCGCGTGTGCGCCCGGNNCTACGGCATCCAACATCCGGTAAAGCGGGTCGGCCATTTACCCCTGCTTACGGATGAAGCACGAGGTTTATTCCGTGATCACGCGAGCGGCAGTTCGATGCGCCGCCCCTCGACGAGGGACTGTCNCACCGCCTCGGTGAACTCCATGTAGCGGACTCCGTCGGCGAACGAGGTGTGGGTCACCGGTGCGCCGTCACGGATCGAGTCGATGAAGTCCTCCTCCACGCGCCAGCCGCCTTCGCGGCCGGGCTCAACTTCGAGCGCTGCCCAGTCCCCGCCGTCGAGCCGCACCTGACAGGCGCTGTCGG
Source organism: Gammaproteobacteria bacterium (assembly GCA_002728675.1). Classification (GTDB taxonomy): domain Bacteria; phylum Pseudomonadota; class Gammaproteobacteria; order Pseudomonadales; family Azotimanducaceae. The sequence continues at coordinate 12,105 of PBVL01000130.1, read as the reverse complement.
CGTAACNCACCGCGCCCTTCGTGCCGTACATTTCGATTGCCCCGTTGTCACCGCCCGCCGCTACCGTGCTGAAGTGATAGACCGCCGTCGCCCCGGATTCGAGTTCAGCGACGATGCCGAGGCTCTCNGGCACGTCTGCCGCGCGGCGCTCGCCGGTCTCTGCGTCGGTACGTTCCGTGGTAAAAATCTTGCCGGAGGCCATCACGCTCGCCTCGTGCCCCGCGTACCGGCGTACGGTCTCGTTCATGATCCCCATCGACATGACGTTGTTGCCCGACAGATCCCTGCGCTGACGCCAGGCAAGCGGCGCGTCCGGCGCGTATGCACCGCCAAGGCCGCGCACGTGGATGTCTAGCCAGTCCCCGAATACCCCGTCAGCAACCATCTGCAGCACGGTCGCCTCGTATTTCAGGTAGAACGGCGCCGGAACGATCATCGCCACCTTGTCGCTCGCTTCGGCCGCGGCGTACATTTCCCGCGCCTCAGCGAGATTCATTGCCATCCGCGCTTCCGTNAGCACATGTTTGCCCGNCGCAAGTGCGCGCAGGGTGATCGGATGATGCATGTACGGCCAGGTACCGATGCAGATTGCGTCGACGTCATCCGACTCGACGAGCGCTTCCCAGGTGTCGAACACGCGTTCGATCCCGAANGCGTCTGCCGCGGCCTGCGACGATTCGCGCGNCCGATTGCAGACGCCCGTCAGCGTGACGCCCTCAATTGCCTGAAACCCAGGTATGTGCCGCGAACGCGTGTTTGCGCCCGCCCCGACTATGCCAATCCTGACCACGCGGTATCCCCGACTCTGCTGAAGCCGCAGAGCGTACCACTACGCGCTGCACCGATCGGGCACGGCCGTGGTCAGTCGGTAACGGTTTCCGTCGGGAGGCCCGCTTCGATCCAGTCCTCCATACCGCCAATCATCGGAAAGACGTTGGCCACGCCGCGTCGTTTCAACTTGAGTGCCACACGGGCGCTCGAGGCTTCATCCGGTCAGCTGCAATACAGGATGATGTCGCTCGTGCGGGGTATTCGATGCGCATGCTGATCGATGAACTCCATCGGTATGCGCAGGGCGCCGGGGACCGTCCGGGGGAGCACATCCACATCGTACTGGTGACGCAGATCGATCACGTGCACATCCCCGTCTTCCTGAAGGCGCGCGTTCACCTCGACGGGCGTCATGCGCCGCATGCGGAGCGAACGCAGAAACAGGGTGCGCTGCGTCGCCTTCCAGCCGAACCAGCCGACGATGGCTGTAACCGCAATGATGCCGGCCAGCGTTCCCAGTTCGGCAAACTGCTCCGCCATCGAGGTCAGTTGGTCGCCGAACACCAAGCCGATGCCTGCGATGAGCCCGGCCCAGATCAGCGCACCGGCGGTATCCAGCAGCAGAAAGAAGCCGAGCGACATGCCGGTCATGCCCGCCATCGGCGGTGCAATGGTCTGCAGCCCCGGCACGAACTTGGCGATGAGCAGGGAGGCAACGCCTAGGCGCGAAAACATGGCTTCGGTATTGCACACGCAGTAGTCCGGCTCGAGCGAGGTGGCGCACAGCAGGTTCAATACGCGGCCCCCACGACGGCGTCCCAACTCGAACCAGATCCAGTCAATCGGCACTGACGCGAGGGCCGCAACCGCTACGACAACCGGCAGCGAGAGCGTTCCCGCCGACGCGAGCGCGCCCGCCCCCAGCAGAATCGGCACCGCGGGCAGCGGCAGCCCCGCCTGATCCAGGGCCACCCAGGCAAAGACGACCGCGTAGCCATGCTCAACCAGAAAATTGAGGAACGTCTCCAATCACTGTCTCCTCAGTCCAACGGAACGGTGACGACGCACCGGCCTTAACCGACTAGCGAAGCTGCAGCCCCTGCGCCGACAGATTGCCGGCACGCCCACAGAACTCTTCGCGCGTCATCGCGAGCATCAGGTCGGGGTCTTCGGCGTTGACCCAGGTCCGCGCGCCGTCCGGCGTGAGACACGCGACGTGCGCAACATTCGGCCCGTCAACACCGTACATGACGGCATACGATTCGACCGTCACCTCACCGTCGTGTTCGGCAACACAGGTGCGACCCGGCAGCGCATCGATCTGCGGCTGCACGTTGCGCCATTCGAAGTCCCGTGCCGGCGGCGACGCCGAATAGATGCCGTGCGCATGTTTGTAGAGATTGCCGCCGTTGGCGGTGACGAGCCCCGTAGTGCCCGGGTTCTCCCGCAGCAACTCCGCCATTCGCGCAATGCTGTGCATGACGTAATTGTTGAGCGGCCCGCCGTTGAACGTCAGTCCACCCGTGACCGTCAGATCACGCGCCTCACCCAGCCCCAACTCCATCGCGGCAACCTGCACCGCCGACGGAAAACAGCTGTAAAGGTCGACATAGTCGAGGTCCGCAGCAGCGACGCCGGCAAGCTCGAAGAGCGTCTCGCCGATCAGGCGGATTCCGGGCGAGGTGTGGAAGTTATCGCGCACCGAAGCGGAGAAATGATCCTGACCTTCGACACCCGCGTGCGGGTAGACGAACCGCGACTCGTCGATCCCCAACTCGCGGGCCTTGCCGACCGAGGTCACGATGAGCGCCGCACCCATGTCGACCGCATTGTTCGCGTTCATCAGCTTCGGATACGGATAGCTGACCGCCCGGTTCGTTGGCGACGGGGTCACAATCTCTTCCGCCGTCAGGTTGTAGTCGATCCACGCGGTGGGATTGCGCTGCGCAACGTCGTTGAACCTCGACCACAGCGAGGAGACTCGCTCCAGGTGCCCTGACATGGTTTCGCCGCGGGCATGTCGGATGGCGTTCTCGTACATCGGATACACCTGGATCGCCATCCGGATGCCCTTCGCCATTTCGAAGTAATGGTGTTCGCTCTTCTGCGCGTGCCCGAAGACGACATCGGGCTCACCGGGCGTCTCCGTCGCCGGCAGGGTGACCCCCGTCTTCCGGGCCTTCGCAGCGCTGTACCCATTCTCGGCGCCGGTGATCAGTACAAGCTCGGCGTTTCCGGCGAGGATGTCCCTGGCTGTCTGATTCATCAGCGCCTGGTTCTGGTTGCCGCCGAACAGCGTGCCAACGGTCTGCGCATCGCCGGCTCCGATCTGTGCGGCGATCCAGCCGGCCGGGTTCACGTACTCCCATACGCCGCGCACGACCCGCACCGAATCCACCTGGTCGAGCAATGTAACGCCCGTGTCCGCCTCGGCCAGCCGCGTGGCCCGCAGCATCATTTCAATGGGTTCGACGCTCTCCGCGAGGTCGGCGATCGGGTGTTTGAGTTGGCCGACGCCTACCAGAACGGGCGTGCGTGGATTGATCCCTTCCATCGTCTGCTGCCGAATGCGTGTGAAGGGCGCGAGGGATACCACCGGCCCGACCAGAGTGTCAACGTCGCGCACCACCTGACGGCCGTCGGGCGTGAAACACCACTCGGGGTGTTTTGCCGAACCGGGAACCTCGACCCAGGGTAATTTCGGGCCGCCGTTTTGCAGACGCCCGCACGGTGTCACCTCGACGAACCCTCAATGGAGATGAACACATGAACCTGTCGCTACGATATCTTGCGGTTGCAGCACTTAGTGCCGCACTCACATTGCCGCAGGTCGCGGTCGCCGACGTCGCGGATCTCGTGCGGGCGCAGCGGATTCTGGTCGGCGTCGGCAAGGTGCTCGACAAGTACGACGACGTGCAGCGCCTGCTCGACTCAGGAGAGATCGAACTGAACGTAGCCGAACCCAAAGCCGGCTCTGCCGGCAAGTTCATGCTGCCGTTCGACGACGAAGGGGTGTTAACGCCCTGGGCCGAGAAGGCGCTGTCAGCGAGCGCCTTACCGCGCGGCTGCCGGCGGTAAGGCGGCCGAAGCACTTGCCGCCAAGGTCCCGTTCGGTGGTCTGACCGGCGGGCTGATGAAACGCAAGTCAAAGGAAACAGGCGCCGTACTCGCGATCGGCGGCTGGGACTACATCAAGTCCAACACGGCCGCGTCCTTCAACAAGCTTCAGGACTATTCCGTGTACCTGCACTCGCAGTACAACGGCACGCCCGACTACGAGCAGGCACTCGCCGCGGCCATGGCGATCTATCCGAAACTGGCGACATCGCACCAGAAGTCTGTGGACCGGGCGTACAAGGACGCACGCAAGCGCGCCAAGAAGCTCAGAAAGCAGAAAAAGTAGCGCAGCATGGTGCGGGGCGGCCGGCAACCCCGACCGCCCGCCCTGAGTGGCTGAGAGCAGCGAACCCTACGGTCCCGCCGCATCGCTTGTAGTTGGCATACCCGCCCGGTCGGTGCAGAACGCCAGGCCCGGCCGCACCGCGGTCCGATGGGACGCACGCGGCGATCCCATGGCCGTGCGGCAACAAAAGGGCGCCGTCTTCGTGACGACGGCACGAGCCCACGCGTCCACCGCACGCGATGTGGCTGGCGGCGCCTGCCTGCTGCGTTACGATAGCCCCACCACGTCGTCGCAGGGCCAACCACGGTCCGCATTGCAGAGTCCGGACGCCATGAAGTCGCCCAAATCGTCCCGCATCACACAGGTGCCCCTGGAACCAAACAGGGAGAGCCTGCTGCGCGCCGTCCTGACGAGCGACGTCGTCGTGACCACGTTCGCCATCACGTTCTACTGCTCGGCGATGTGCATCGGGATGTTTTTCCTCTGCTGGTGGATTTACAACGAGCGATACGGGATTACCGTGCGCGACTTTCTGATGCTGGCTTTCTGACATGCGCGAACCTTCGATCCTGCTGTTCGATCTCGGCGCGGTGCTCATCGACATCAGCTTCGACCGCGTGTTCGCCTCCTGGAGCGAAGCCGGGAACAGGTCGGCCGCGGACCTGAAGGCACGCTTCAGCATGGAGGCCAGCTATGAAGCCCACGAGCGTGGGCACATCCATTCGACGGAATACTGGCAGGCGCTGCGGAATCTGCTTGGGCTCGATCTGTCGGATCACGACTTCGAGCGTGGCTGGAATGAAGTGTTCCAGGGCGAGATCACCGAAGTCACAAGCCTGCTGCCGCGGCTCGATCTGCCGCTGTACGTGTTCAGCAACACCAACCGTGTCCATCAGGACCGTTTCGAATCCGCTTACGCGGACGCGCTCACTCCGTTCCATGCAGTCTTCACTTCGAACGACCTTGGCGAGCGCAAGCCCGACGCCGCGGCCTTCGAGAAGGTCGCCGAGGCGACCGACACACCCCTCTCGCAGATTCTGTTCTTTGACGACTCGCCAAAGAACATCGCGGGCGCGGAGGCGGTGGGCATGCAAACCTGCCACGTCACCGATCCGACCGTGGTTCGGCTGGAACTGGAACGCCGCGGGATGTTGTGAACCTCGCCTGACGCAAGGAATCCAATGACCAATGCCACGCTGATGCCTCTCTGGGACGGCTCCGCACCGGGCGCACTGGGGAACGGCCCGCTCGACGTGCCGGCGCTGTCAACGCACCTGCCGGACCCGTCAATCGCAAACGGCGCCGGTGTACTCGTGTGCCCCGGCGGCGGCTATCGCGTACTCGCGTCCGATCACGAGGGGCTGCAGGTAGCGCGCTGGCTCAACCGCGTCGGGATTGCAGCCTACGTACTGCGTTACCGGCTCGGCGAGCGCTACCACTCCGAGACGTCCCTGCTCGACGGGCAACGCGCCATGCGCTCGATCCGGGGCCGCGCGGCGCAGGACGGCGTCGACCCGAACCGCATCGGCATGCTCGGCTTCTCGGCGGGTGGGCACCTGACCGCAAATGTCGGGACCCGGTGGGACCACGGTGACGCGAGCTCGTCCGACCCCGTCGAGCGCGAGTCGTGCCGCCCCGACTTCCTGGTGCCCGTCTACGCGGTCGTCAACGGCGTGGTCCGCGGCCGCAAAGCGGATGAGTACGTTCCGGCCGACCCGCGCGTCGACGCAACCACACCGCCCGCGTTTGTCATGCACACCCATGAGGACTCGATCGTGCCGGCCAACCAGGCGCTGCTCTTCTATGACGCCCTGCGCAGGGCGGGCGTCCAATCGGAGCTGCACGTCTTCGGCTACGGTGAGCACGGCGCGGGCCTCGGCGCCGGCGACCCGGACCTCGCGGCCTGGCCGGACCTGCTGCACAACTGGATGCGCCGTTCGGGTTTCCTCACGCCCAAACCCCGCTTCCGCCTTACCGGTCGCATCACCGCGGGCGGCGCGCCGCTCGGCATGTGCTGGGTCACATTTCGTCCACACGACCCCAACGCGCCGCTAGCCCGGCAGAAATTCAACAGAACGGGCGATGGACACTTCGAAATCTCCGCTGTCGACGGTCCAACTGCCGGGCCGCACACGTGCGAAGTGCACTACCTGTCGGATCGCTATCCCCATGCGGGTGACGGTGCCTACACCCTCGAAGATTCGCGGTCCTTCACCTGCGAGGCGCTCCTTGCGGACGGTGATGCGTTTGTGTGGGATGTCGGGGCAACCTGATCGTCGAAACGGGAACTCGGCTAAACTCGACCGACATCGAGGGGAAACCACCGAGGGACGAGCACGTGAACATCGAACCTTCCGGCGCAACACTTGGCGCCATCGTGACCGACATCGACCTGCGCACACTTAACGAGGAGTCGTTTGCCGAAGTCGAAGCCGCGTGGGACCAATACGGCGTGCTCGTCTTCGCGGACCAGCACCTCAGCGATGAAGAACATCTGACCTTCACGCGCCTGTTCGGCCGGCTCGAAGCTGGCCTGAAGCGGAGCGCCGGGGGCACCGGCCTCGGTCGAATCACAAACGTCAAAGCGGACGGCAGCGTCGCCGAACCCGACAGCCTGCAGGTACGATTCCACCAGGGCAATCTGCGCTGGCACTCGGACAGCAGCTACAAGTGCGTCGGTGCCAAGGCATCCATCCTCGCGGCCCACGTCGTCCCGGAAACGGGCGGCGAGACGGAATGGGCGGACATGCGTGCCGCCTACGACGAACTGGATGACGATCTCAAGAACTACCTGGAAGACAAGATCGCCGTGCACAGCTATCGCTACAGCCACTCCTGGCACGGCGGACTCGAAATCATCGGTAAAGAAGACCTCGAAGAACTGCCGCCCGTGGAACACCCCGTCGTGCGCGCCCATCCGCGCACGGGGCGCCGCAATCTGTTCGTCGGCCGCCACGCGAGCCACATCATCGGCGCAGACGAGGAAGAAAGCCGCGCGCTGCTCAAGCGTCTCACCGAGGAAGGGGCCCAGGCGCCGCGCACCTGGAAACACCGCTGGCGCCCGGGTGACATTGGCGTGTGGGACAACCGTTGCGTGCTGCACAGGGGCCACGACTGGCCGCTCGATCAGCCCAGGGTCATGGTGCGATCCACGGTCGCCGGCGAGACGCCGGACAATCCCTGGGTGCTCGACGAGGCGGTGTAGCATCCGCGCGTCTGCGGGCTTCGGGCGCCGCAACGCGCCAGTCTTCCAGCGGAATCCCTGACGCGTGTAGCCGGTCGTTCCCCATGCTCGGAGCGACCGTCACAGCGTATGCACATGCCAGCGTGTCTCCGGATCGTCGAAGAGCGAGTCGATGTGCCGATCCTTTGTGTCCAGCAGGAAGGAGGGACCGTTATGTGTTGGCCGAAAGCAGAACCGCTTCGGCAGGTCGGAGTAAATCGACTTGGGCGGGGCGCCGTATCGAATCTGCTTCAGTCGGATGCCCGACTCGTGGGTGTGGATGAAGATCGTTCGGAGTTCCAACTCCTCTAGCAGAAACCAGAGGGTTGCCGTGAGCAAAGTCTGCGACCAGCGCTTCGCTCTCTGCTCCAGGTGCTCTGAGTAGTACGCCTTTCAGGCCTTCGGATCGTCGCTCCATTCGGACTCCGCGTAGAGCCGAACGTCGCGGACCCAGTCCGACTGGAGTTCCTCAATGAGCGCTTCTCCGCGGGTCAGATCCAGATCAATGCGCGCCCAGGCGAGGGTGAGTTGTCCGGTGGTCGAAACCGGGTGCGCCCGTTCGCTCGTGTAGTCGCGCCAGGCCCCGACCTTCTTCTCGAGGCTACGCCTGTGGGACACGGGCATGTTGAATTGGAAAACCAGGCTGTAGCCACGGCGAGTGACCTGATGCTCGGAGCGATTTAGCTTCACGGTGAGGTCTGGCCAGGTCGCGAGGGTCAGCCGGTACGCGTCCACGCTGAATGGCCAGCAGTCCAGCAGGTCCGCCGGCGTGATCACGCCGCCACCCAGATGGGCGATTCGCTCCTTCACGACTGGCTTGTCCAAAAATGGTGAGAGTCTTTCAACTCTGCGATCGTGAGCGGCCCTTCCCTCAGCCGATGGGCGAGAATCAGGACAGCAAATCGATCCTCGAAGTCATAGAAGATCGTTCGCCCCCTGGGTAATGCATCGATGACGAACTCGATCGCCTCCCGGTCCATCGCTCAGGCGCTCAGCTTTCGTCCGTCGCGCCCTTGCGCTGATCCAGCATGAACTTCAAGGACAGCCCGATCCCGAACAGTTGCACAGATGTGATCGCATAGGGAACTGCCACGTAAATCGCGTGCACCACGCCACCCAGACCGTCGTCGATGCCGTCGAACGCATTCACGCCTCCGCGAATCAGCCCGAACGTACCAATCGAAGCAAAGAACGAGAATGTGACGAACAGGACGGCGATCGTGAACAGCTGAAATCGCTCGAGTCTTTTGCCCGCAACGTAGGCGACGACCAGATACCCGCTGACAACGGAGATGTAGATGCTCATTCCCAGCATCTATGCTTCGAGCAGGCTGGTGCCGGCTTCGATGAGCTCCGGTTCCGTCCAGGAATAGCTCGCCATGCGATACCTCCACAACCTTCGTCAATCAGGACCGCCGGCCACAGGTTCAGCGGCCGCCCTGCTACTGCAAACTTTATGTCTCGGCAACGCCGCGTACGGCCGCGATGCACTCCTCGTCGGCACCGACGTCAGCCAGGTCCTGAACGGCAGCCGCCAGTATCCGGGCCACTTCGCCCGCGCAATGCTCAGCCGTCATCTCACGGGCATGGGTGTTGAAGAACAACACGTGCCCTTCGGGGTCCTCAGTCAGCCACTGGGTGCCACCGTCATCCTGTCGTTCCGCAGTTCCCGGCGCGTGTTCGCCGGCTCGTTCGAGGTGAGCGCGGACCTCGAACGCATCCGCGCCGCGAAAGTTGAGGGAGTCGAACCCAAAGTTCATGAGAAAGAGACGCGCGCTGCCGCGATGCATGACCGCGCTATGCCCGGCCATGCCCCCTTCCACCTCCGAGAATCCAAGCGCCTCGTAGAACCGAACCGCGGCCTGCAGGTCTTCGACCCTGAAGCATACGCTCACCGTGCCCGTATACATTCAGCCAGTTCCTCCCGCCGTCACCAACCGGTATCCGGCGTCCAGTTCATCGAGATCGAGCAGATCCGCGTGTTTCGACTGCCACGCACCGTTGTCGTGGTCGGCCGCCAGCGCGGCGATCCCCCGCTCCACGACGGCAGGCTCGAGGAGGGCAAAGCCAGAGATGGCGGCCCGCACACGGGCATCAAGGTAGGCGTGAGNACGGCGCCAGTAGGCGGCAANGCATCCGTCAACGCAATCCNACGNTACGGGCATCGGCTCAACGTGTGCGGTGTCGAGCCCGGCACACGTCTCGCGCATCGTCACGACATCCGCCTCGCGTTCGGCAATCTCCNGGAGGTACTCGCGCACCAGCCAGAAATCCACCACGGCTTCACGATCCCAGGTCATGACCACCTGTCGCGAGGCAACGCGCCGGAGTTCGGCGAAGCCGGCATCAGGGTCGCGCCAGTGATGGACCGTCAGGACGGCGAGCGCCGCGTCAAAGCTGTCTTCGGGAAACGGCAGCGCTTCGGCGATCCCGGCCACGACGGGCGCTGCGCCCGGAGGACGCTGGTCGATCATGACGAAAGACGGTTCGAGGGCGACAACCGACCCGTTCGCAGGCTCGTAGGATCCGCTGCCGGCCCCCACGTTCACGATCGATTGCGCGCCCGCCGGCGCCGCCTCGATCTGTGCGGCCCAGCGCGGCTCCGGCCGCCGCAGGTTCGCATAGTCGACACCGATGGCGTCGTACACCTGGGTCACGGTCAAAGTTCCGCTCAGAGGTGCTCGTTCTCGACCCGTGTCACCCAGTAGTCGGCATCGAACGTGTCGTCGCCGAGCAGGTAACGCCAGAAGCGAATCCGGTTGATGTACTCCAGACGCCCCGAGTCGGCCTCGAACCAGGGCTCTCCCCGCGTCAGGCGGTGCTGTACCGGGTCGGACTCGGTGGAGCCACCGCGCCAGAAGATGGGGCGCTGTTCAAAATGATCGTCCCCAAGATCGGAGTCGTCCCACAGACGCACCTGGCGGCGGGTCGGACAGAGCCGGATCTTGAACATGTAGCGCAGACGGTCCGACAGATTCACTCCGCCGCCGTGCCAGATGCCCATGTGGGTGAAGAGCACGGTGCCTGCGGGGCACACGACGTGCTGCTGCCCGCGGATGTTCTGGTAGCGAGCAATTGCGGCCTCGCTGACGATGCGCAGATGACTGCCGGGCAGATACCGGGTTCCTCCCATCGGCCGCGTGACCTCATGCGGGAAGTACATGATCTGCATGTCGAACGCCTGCCGCGGATCAATGGTCGAATCCTGGTGGGTGTGCTGTGACGTCTGGCGCCGGTTCGTGCCTTCGAAGAACCGCGGCGGGAAGGTCACGTGCAGAAAGTGGTGGTCGAGCACACAGTCATCACCCACGAGAGACGCCACCGCGCCGGCCACTTCCGGCACGGCCATCAGGCGCGCAAGCGCACTGCCATCGGGGTAGGCGTCCCGCAGCGAAGTGCCCGGCTTGACGACCGGGATCGCGCTGCTTGCCTGAATCCGCCCGTAGTGTTCGGCAACGCTGGTGATGTTCTCTTCATCGACGTGACCAATGTCGCCCAGGAACTGCTGATTCACCGCGTCCGGGACGACTGCGTCCATACGCAACACACCCTTGGCCGCAAACTCGGCCATCTGCGCGCTGCTGAGCAACACTGGTGCCGACGAGTCCATCAACTCTTCCGTCAGGCTCATGATTGTTCCTCCTGCGACTCAACCAGCTTGCTGTCGACCAACCCAGGGGCGACCAGTTTCTCGAAGAAAAACTCGTACTTCAGATACCCCGTCCGGAACTCGTCGCCCGTCCCGTGACTCACGAGCGGGCTCGCCTGGATCAGTCGCCAGCCGTCCTCCAGAGCCGCAAGCCCGGTTGCGTAGGGTGGCTCGTCCTCGTCACCCGCCATTCTCGGATTCTGCCCGGTCCCGTCATATGCCGCCCAAGCGATCACCCCCGAGTCCAGCGCGGAGGACGCCAGAAAGAGCACGAGTACCTGCTGTCGAATGGATCCGTCCACGCGTGGTCATCTCCCCCAGTCACAAGCCCCATCTTACCGCGGGCCATGGTCGCTCACCGGCAAGTAACCGGGTTACCCTCACGGCCCACCACAACAACAACCACCGGGCGGTAACCATGCAGAACATCGAAAACAAGGTGGCCGTCGTCACCGGTGCGGCGTCCGGAATCGGGTTGGGGATCACCCGCGCGTTGATCAACGAAGGTGTCCACGTCGCCATGCTGGACATCGAGCAGGACGCGCTCGACGCCACATTCGAATCGTTACCCGCGACCAACGTCGACGTGCAGAAGTACATCTGTGACGTCTCGAGCCGTGATGCGGTCCGCGAGACCGCGGAAGCCGTCGACGCGCACTACGGCCGTGTGCACATCCTGTGCAACAACGCCGGCGTGGTGGCCGGAGGCCCGGTTGGCGAACTGACCTACGCCGACTGGGACTGGGTCCTGGGGGTGAACCTGCAGGGCGTCATCAGCGGGCTTCAGGAGTATGTCCCACTCATCAAGTCCCACGGCGAAGGTGGGCATATCGTGAACACGGCCTCGATCCTTGGCCACATGACGGGTCCGCGCCAGGCAATCTACGCCGCCACCAAATACGCGGTGGTGGGACTCTCCGAGTCCGCGCGCGCGGACCTCGAGCCACACAACATCGGCGTTTCCGCGTTGTGCCCGGGCATGATCGCGACGAACATCATCGGCTCCGACCGCAATCGGCCCGACGAACTGGCGGACGCTGGCTCAGACTTCGTCGACGG
>PBVL01000129.1 GCA_002728675.1 Gammaproteobacteria bacterium | reverse complement strand
GAGATGTCCGTCGGGTCTCGGTTGTTGTTCTTGTGGCGTCCTAGCGTACTCCTGACGGCACCAGGCCGAAAGCCGCATCCCGCCCGGAGAGATCCGGCCACGTTCGTCGAGTGTCGTCTGCCCGTCAACCAGGTGGCCCGCCTCCCACTGTCCGCGCTCCATGCGTGCGCGCCCCACTGGTTTGGTGGCACCCGCAGTCAGCGCCCCGCGCATCGCGTCGGTGGGGGTCACAACCTCCTACGGCAACCTCAGGCAGCGGACAATCTCAAACAGAACCTCAAACAGTGGACAGCCATGGCACGGCAATACTGCCGCCCAATCCATTGCCGGGTAATATCGATGTCACGCTCAGGCCCGCGTTCAGCAACAAACTCACCAGGGCGCAGAACATGGACGCTCCGACGAAGATCACGGACCTTTGCAACGGGAGTCTGGCGCCATCGAAGCGTGTGCCACGCACCACCTGACGGCCACTCGGAACGTCGACCCGCTCGGGTGGGCGGTCCGGGACCGGGCCCGAATCACTGCATGCCACAGACCGCGCTCTGGGGGATGATGTCACTCCACACGTCCAGGGATACCGACATCGCCCATTGCTGGTGAGTCAGGCCGACCGAGGTGCACCACCGCGCTGATGACCGACATACACGTCACACACAACCCGACGCTGAAGCCCTGCCTGGGCGCCCTCACGCTCCTGACCCTGCTCAGTTGCCGCACACCTGAACCCGAACCCCGCCCCGATCCTCCCCCGGCACCGCCAACGCCCGAATTCGAGGCCATCACCAACATTGCCGAGCGCAAGCGGCTGTTTTTCGCGTTCCTGGAGCCACACGTGCAGGCGGTCAATCAGGAGATTGACGAACACCGCCGACTGGTTGAGTCGACGTTGCGGCAGGCCACGCCTTCGAGCCCGCACCGCTCGCTTCAACGGCTGGCGGAACGTTATCGCGTCGAACTGAGTGTCAGTCCAACTCCGGAACTGACGGAACTCTATACGCGTGCCGGCGTGGTGCCGCTTTCTCTCGCACTTGCACAGGCCGCCCGCGAATCGGCGTGGGGCACTTCCCGCTTTGCCGTCGAAGGGCGGAACTACTTCGGAATCTGGTGTTACCAGCCCGGCATGTGGGATCACGCCGCTCGAACGGACTCCCGGGGCCACACACGAAGTACAGCGATTCGAGAGCGTGACCGACAGCGTCCGGCGTTACGCGCATCTGCTCAACACGCACCCCGCCTACAAATAACTCCGCCTCATTCGCGCCGCGGCGCGTGCTTCCGGCAGGACCCCGCGCGGTGCGGACATTGCTATCGGCCTGTCCAGCTACTCGGAACGCGGACCGGATTACGTTGCGGAAATCCGGCAGATCATCCGGGTCAATCGACTGGAGGACTCGTGTCCTTGAGTTACCGATTGGTTGAGTTGGTCGGTAGCCATATTTTGTTGCTGGCGAGGCGCGCGAACTCCACATCGGCAATCGTCTGCACGGCCACGTCAGAGCCCGGTAGTCCGTGATCGCTGGCTCCCGCATCGTCGAACTCGACCGAACCTGGGATACGCAATCAGCGGTTACCGCGACGGTCGCCGACGCGGATCAGCACGAGTACGCATGCCACTGGGACTTGCTGATCGCGTCAGGCGCCACTAGGACCTTGCCCGATAGTCATCCCAGCGGGCACACGCAGCGAGCATGCCATCGAACCGGTTCTGCAACTGCCCGGCCGTCTCTGGGTGCGTAAAAATGTATAACTCGTTCTGTTTCACCGCCTCGACGACCATGTCTCCGACCACGGCAGGGTCGAGTGCGCCGCCCATCATCTCGGCCTGCCGTTCTTTGCGCTCGGCATCGGTCAGGTCCGCGGTGAGGATGTGCGACGCATTGTCGATCTCGCCGCTCAGGTCTTCCGGGCGGTTCCGGCCGGAATCAAGGATGTTGGTGCGAACAAGATTCGGGCACAGCACCGAGACACCAACACCTTCGCCCTGGAAGTCCACCCAGGCCGACTCGCTCAGGCCAACCACCGCAAACTTGCTCGCGCAGTAGACGGAGAGGTTCGGGATCATCCCGATCTGGCCCGCCATGGACGCGGTGTTCACGATGTGACCCGCGCCGCGTGAACGCATGCGGGGCGCACAGGCGAGCATGCCGTTGACGACGCCCTGCAGGTTCACCGAGAGCACCCACTCCCAGTCACGCGGCGTCATCTCCGCGATATGCCCGCCAACTCCGACGCCCGCGTTGTTGCAGAGCACGGCAATGTCACCAAATTCACGTTCGGTCTCCTCGACGACCGACTCGAACTGATCCCCATCGGTGACGTCCAGTTTCACCGGCAACACCTCGGCGTTCGTGTCGCTGAAGGAGTCATGTGCGCTGGCCAGCGCCGCTTCCTCGATGTCCGCCATGACAACCCGCATGCCGCTCGCCGCAAGGCTCGTCACCATCGCGAGCCCGATTCCGCTCGCACCGCCCGTCACCAGTGCCACTTTGCCTTCAAGCTGATCCACGTCACTCCCCCGTCATCGATTCAAGATCCGTTGCGCAACGAGTATGCGCGCATTCACGCTGGGTCTCATCCGCACCGCAGCGCGTATGATGGAAACGAACACAATTGCCCATGCAGGGGTTGCCATGAAGATTGGCGTGACGTTGTTTGCACAGAACTACACCGATTGGGAACGGTATGAGGCGGCCGAAGCCGACGCGTCGGCCAGTCCCAACCCGCCGCCCATCCACGACGCGCAGATCATGCGCGAGCAGATGCACCTGGGCTCACTTGTGGAACCACTGGGGTTCGACTCCATCTGGACGATCGAGCACCACTTCACGCCCTACACGATGATCACCAACCCGCTACAGTTCCTCAGCTACTTTGCCGGAACGACCAAGCGGATCGGGATGGGTACGATGATCGTCGTGCTGCCATGGCACGATCCCGTGCAGGTGGCCGAACAGTTCATCATGCTGGACCACATGCTGAACGGCCGCAGCCTGAAGGTCGGCTTTGGTCGCGGACTTGGCCTGCGTGAGTACAACGGCCTGCGCATCAACATGGAGGAGTCGCGCGAGCGATTCAAAGAGGCGCTGGACGTGGTGCGCCTGGCCCTGACGGAGGAGTGGTTCTCCTACGAGGGCACCCACTACCAGATTCCACGGACGACCCTGCGGCCCCAGCCCCGCCCGGACTCGAAGCTTGCCGAGAATCTCTACATCGCATGGGGCAGTCCGCAGTCGATGCCGGTGGCCGCGCATGAAGGTGCCAAACCGCTCTTCATTCCCCAACGGGGTTGGGATACCCACCGCAACGAACTCGCCGGCTACAACGAGATTCGCCAGAACGATCACGGTCTGCAGCCGGAACGGCCAACCGCCGTCTGCTGGGTCTACTGCGCCGAGACCGACGCGGAAGCGCACGAGGACGCATCGAGGTACATGGCCGAATACGGCGACTCGGCGATGCGCCATTACCAGTTCTTCGGCGAACATCTGCAGACGACCAAGGGCTACGAGTACTACGGTCAGATCGCCAAGGCCGCGCAGTCACGGCCTCCGGAGACCCAGGGTGAAGACATCTATATCGCCAATCACATCTGGGGCAGCCCGGAAACGTGCATCGANAAACTGCGCCACGTGAACGAGCAGATGGGCACCGACGANTTCATTGCCGTGTTCTCGTACGGCTCNATGCCGCTCGAGAAAGCGGAGAANAGCATGCGGCTCTTCGCGGAGAAGGTACTGCCGGTTGCGCAAGGNTTCGACCTCGCGGCACTGCCGGCAGCGTGATCCATCCGGGGCGGCCGACGCCGCCCCGGATGGCACTGGCGTCAGCCGTTGTCGAAGTTCGGGTCCCGTTTCTCCAGGAACGCCGAGACGGCCTCTGCATGGTTCGGATGCCGGCGCGCAATCTGATCACGGATACTCTCGCGCTCCATGACTGCTTCGAGGTCCGCGTCCATAGGATTCTTGCGCAGCAGTTCCTTGATCATCATTACGGCGTTGCCGGGATTGCCCGCGATCTCTTCAGCTTTTGCGATCGCTGTTTCGAGCAGATCTTCCGGCTCCGTGACCGCGGTCACGAGGCCCATTCGCAAGGCCTCATCAGCCGGGACCATTCGTCCCGTGAGGCACATCTCGCTGGCGTTACCCAGCCCCACCAGTTGCGCAAGCAGTCGGGTCGAACCAAGTTCAGGCATCAGACCCATCTTCACGAAGCGAATGCTCATCAATGCATTGGTCGAAGCGATCCGCACGTCGCAGGGCAGAATTAGGGTCAGGCCGATGCCAACTGCATAACCGTTGACCGCTGCAATGGTCGGCTTCGAGCGTTGGATGAAACCCGTGGTCGAGTAGCCGCCGCTGCTGCCGGTCGACATCTGCTCGCCACCCGGTTCCTTATCGGTCTCGACACGATCTGCAAAGTCGTTGAGGTCGGCACCTGCCATGAAACCCCGGCCTTCGCCCGTTAGCACGATGGCACCAACGGAGGGGTCGTCGTTCCACTGACCGATCTGATCGTGGACTTCGGCATTGAGTTGCGCAGTCCACGCGTTCAGTCGATCCGGTCGGTTGAACCGGATGATCCCAACCCGGCCACGGGTTTCAGTAAGGATCGTCTCGTAAGCCATCATCGCTCCCTCGCTCGGTTTGAGCAGGGAAGACTACCAGACCCGTACCGCGGCCGAGCCCGAGGAATCCAGGTCCCGTTATCCGTCCGACGGCACCGTCGTGTCGCAACGCACCCCAGTCGGGACCGGCACCGCCTGACGTACAGTCGTACCGTGGGCTCCCTGCGTCACATGCCTCGAATCGACAGCCACGAACGACGTGTACGCGCTCATCAGTTGGCGTTCGAGGGCGGTCTCGCGAATCTGGGACACCAATTCGCCATACGGATCGCAGCCAATCACATGGCGATCTGACAGCTCGGCAATGCGCTGCCGCGTCCAACCCTGGGATCGCGGGAACGCCCGCCGGTTCAATCTTTCTTCAGTCCCGCGATTCGCGGTACGCCTGCCAGCGGTCGAAGCTTGCGAGGATGCCCTCGACTCGCGCCGCCACGAGCGGCCGCAACTCCGGATGGCTGAAGATGTAGAGATCATCTCCGAGGATGCCCTGCACCACCATCTCGCCGACGGCGTCCGGCTCGATCACGCCATCCACCACGTTCTCGGGCAGAGCGGAACCTGAGTCTGTGGCCGCTGGTGGCGCAGCCGCCGTATCACCGAGCGAAGCCGGACGGTTACGCGATGCGTTGCCAATGTTGGTCCGCACGACCCCCGGACAAAGCGCCGAGACACTCACCTTCGTTCCCTCGAGATCGGCCCGCAAACTCTCCGTCAGCCCCACGACCGCAAACTTGCCGGTGTTGTACACCCCCAGGCCTTTTGGCGCGAAATGCCCCGCGAGTGAAGCGGTGTTCACGATGTGCCCCGGCAGGTCTGAAGCGATCATCGACGGCAGGAAGGCCTGCACGACGTTGATGACGCCCTGCACGTTGACGCCGTTCACCCACGCCCAGTCGTCATCGGTTGCCTGTTGCAACGGACCCGACACGAACACACCCGCGTTGTTACAGACGACCTGAACCCGGCCAAGCTGCGCCTCAACGGCAGCGCGTGCCTCAGCTACCGCATCCGACCGTGTCACGTCCACCTGCACAGGCATCAGCTGGTTGTTGGCATCACTGAACTCGCTCACGGTCGCGGCCAGCGCGTCGTCCTCGACGTCCGCGATCGCCACCTTCATGCCTTCGTTCAGCAGGGCGCGCACCATTGACTTGCCGATCCCGCTTGCACCGCCCGTGACGAACGCAACCTTGCCGCTGAGGTCTTGCACCGCTCTTCTCCTTTGACTTTGGCTGCCAGCAGTCTACACCCTAGTACCGTACCCGCATCGCGGCGCTCGACATGCCTGCGCCTACACTGGATGATCCGGGAATGAGCCGACGGCCCAACCAACTCGTACAGGCATTCGCCGCAACCATTTTCGCGACGCTTCCGGTCTCGGGCCAGGGCAGCGACAAGGAAACAGTCTTGGACGCGCTCTCCGCAATGTCCTCCCGCATGGAGACCCTCGTTGCGCGCCACGGCTTTGACGACGCGCTCGCAGGAAGCTGCAGAACCCACTCACGGTTCACCAGAGTGTCCACACGCCTTCCACAGATGTTGAGGGACGCGCGCAGCCCAAGAAAACTCGTGAAACTGGGGAACAAGTCCGGCGGCTCGCCGTGGCGATCGGAGGCGAACTGCAGTTGTGCCCGGAAGATGGTTCAGCTCATCGGCGGCGACTGGGCACAGGTGAACGAGTTCCTGCTTCGCCAGGCCATGCGGGCCGATCGCAAGTTTGCGATCAGAAAACTTGGCTGGACGAGCCTCTGCGACGCATAGCGTCAGCCCTATTCGCGCTTCATTGCCGCAGCCGCCTCATCCGACGCACGTTCTTCCTCGATGCGCTGTGCCGTGAGGTCGGACAGACTCCCGAGTTCGCGCAGCCCCGGGAAGAGCCTTGCCCACGCCACCACGACCAGCATGGTGCCAATTCCGCCACTAACCACTGAGATGAGGGGCGTCGACAGCGCGGCAACCGCACCCGACTCGAAGCCGCCGATCTCATTCGAGGATCCGACGAAGATGGCGTTAACCGCCGAGACCCGGCCGCGCATCGCGTTAGGTGTCGCCATCTGGACGATCACCTGACGAATCACCATGCTGACGTTGTCGAAGGCTCCCGTCAGCGCAAGCGCCAACATCGAGATCCAGAACGAGGTCGAGAAGCCGAACACGATGGTCGAGGCCCCGAAGCCTGCCACGCACCAAAAGAGAATCGGCCCGCTGTGCCTGAGGGGCGGCATGTAGGCCAGCAGAATTGCCATCGCGGTCGCGCCCCCCGCCGGCGCGGCCCGTAACCAGCCCAGCGCTTCCTCCGGTTCGAGGCCAACGGCGGCAACGTCGATGATGTCCCGGGCAAAAATCGGGAGCAGGTAAACAGCACCACCCAAGAGGACCGCAAACAGGTCGAGGGAAATCGCACCAAGCAAAATTCGTTTGCGCCAGACGAACTGTAGACCTTCCACAACCTGCCCGATCA
The DNA here is from genome assembly GCA_002728675.1 of Gammaproteobacteria bacterium. Classification (GTDB taxonomy): domain Bacteria; phylum Pseudomonadota; class Gammaproteobacteria; order Pseudomonadales; family Azotimanducaceae. Next base: position 1,321 of record PBVL01000129.1, on the reverse strand, counting down.
TGTTACCGCGTTCGATGCGGGGCGCGTCGGGCAGCCGCATGCCCATCAGGAACACGATGAATGCGGCCGACGAGATTGCCGCCAGCACGTACGCGGTCTGCAGGTGGATCGCGATGATGATGCCGCCGAGCGCCGGACCCGCGATGCCGGTGATCTGCATCAGACTCGTTCGCCACTTCACGGCACTCTCGAAGATCTCCTCGGAGACGAGCAACGGCATGATCGCCGACCTCGCCGGCCAGCCGAGGCGCACGAATACGGAATCGATGAAGAGGAGCAGGTAGAGCCACTCGATCGATGCCTGGTTCTGGCTGAAGACAGCCAGTGCTGCCGACGATGCGGTTGCCCCCGCCAGGCTCAGGATGATCAGTTTGCGTCGATCGAAGACGTCCGCAAGGTAGCCTGCCGGGAGCGTCAGCAGGAGCATCGGGATCGCCTGTACGAGTCCCACGAGTCCCAGTGCAAGCGCGTCACCCGTACGGTCGTACACCTCCCACGCGATCGCGAGCCCCTGCGCGGCAGTGCCCATTCGCACGAGGCACGTCGCGATCAGGAAGTTGCGAAACAGCGGAACGCGCAGCGCGGCGTAAGGGTCATGCGTCGCGATGGCGGCTCCTCAGGGGTCGGAGGTGCAACGACATCGAGCGAAGAATACACGGACGCTCCGTCCGACGTTTGCGCCTGCTCGCGCGGGAGCGGGTGATGTGCCGCCGCGGGAACGCCAATTGCGAGCTTATCGACTGTCTTCATCCGTACTTCGATATTGGGGAAGAGCACCTCCAGACCGACCTCAGGAACATTCTGGAACACCTTGAGCATGACGGAGCCGGGCTCGAAGTTGCGCCGGGTGCTCCCGTCCTGCAGCGCGGCCTCCTCCTTGAACCTCCCGCATACTAGGAGGCGGTCATAGTTCGTAAACGCGATCTCCTTTCCCCGAAGTCCAAGCGGACGGTTGATTCGATCGCGACGCAGCGACTCACCCCGGCAGAAGAACAGAGCTTCTGCAAATTCACCGAACGACACGTGAAATCGCACCTTGAACAGCGACTCGGCGGCCATCGCCCGTTCGAGATCGGCTCGCTCGATGGGCGTGGAGTTCGCGCCTCGCGCGCCGCACGAAGGTCATCGATGAAGCGGGGCTCTTTCCCCGACAGCGCATCGTCACTCCACTGCCTGGCCCTGCGCGTGTTGCGGTCGGGATCGATAGGCGCATAGGCGTCCTTCAGCGGTTCGAGCGAACACGCTAGGATAAGGCGTCGAACTCGGAGATCAACCGTGGCGCAGACTCGGGATGACGCGGATAGCGAAGCAGAATTGGGGC
>PBVL01000128.1 GCA_002728675.1 Gammaproteobacteria bacterium | reverse complement strand
GGGCTCGATGTGGGCACGCGTGCAAAGGTCTTTGCAGAAATCGCGTTGGCCCAGGCGTACGTAGGTGATTTTGACGGCGTCGATCTCTCGGTGAGCAATACCGGGCACCTGAAGGCGAAGGATCAGGTGTACGCGAAGCTGGCGGAACAGTTGATTGAGCGGCGGCGGCCATACATGGCTGGCGCGATGCTGGGCAGGGTGAACGACGCCGGCGCCAGCGCGACACTGCGGTTCCGACTCCTGGCGTTACTCATCCGTCAGGGCGACACAGCCGGCGCCGGGCAACAGCTTGCGACCGGTGAAGCCATGGCGAACGGCCTTGCAGACCCCGCCCGGCGTGCGGTGGTGCTCTCGCGGTTCGCACGCCTGTACACGCGGCTTGGCAACAACGGTGCGAGAGATCGGCTGTTTGCCGAGGCCGAGCGGATTCTGCTCGGCCTGGACGGCAAGAAGGGTGACATCAGCCGTGGCGGCGTTGCGATCGACCTCGCGCGGGCGCAACTCATCACACGCGGTCGAAACCTGGCTGGCGCGATCAGCAATCCGCTCGTGCGGGACCCGCTCGACACCGAGGTGCTTGCGGTCAAGCGAGTGATCGAGAACTACGTCAATTACTGAGAGCCAGGGCCGCCGGGGTCAACCACCCGTATTCAGGACTTTCCGGAGCCCGCCATCTGCCGCGTCCATGCCACTCGATGGCCAGCCTGGCATCTTCATGGCGCAGGTTCGGCAGGCGCCGGAAACTGGATAGGCGAACTGTTCCAGGGCTCGCTAGAAGTAGTAGCGGAGGCTCACATACGCGAGCGCGGGGCTGTCGCCGTACTCGGACCTCAGTGTGACGGCGGGGCCGTCCGTTTCGAGGTCATCTCCCGCGAACAGATAGATCCCTGCATCCGCGTACAGGTTGTCCGACAGGCTGCGCTGCGCGGCGAGAGAGAGAAACGCGGATCGGTCACTCAGATTGACGAACCCCGCAATGCTGACCACGGTCAGTGGGCTCGCCGTGATCGACAACGAAGGCATCAGGTAGTGTTCACCCAGCAGGAACAGCCCCCCCGTCCGATATGCAGGCGTCGCGAAGAGTGTCGCATAGTCGGTCGGTTCCGATGCCCCGGCACCGTTGTAGTGATACTCGACTTGCCCAAAGACGTGTTCGCCGAACGCCCGATCGAGGCCGACCGAAGCGCGCAAGTAATCCTGATCGCCCGTGACCCGAGCAGCCTCCAGCCAGAAACCGAGGTCTCCCAGGGCACGCTGCAGACCAACACCGGCAAGGGTCTGATCCGCGAAGCGTGCGAACACGAAAAACATGTCGTTGCCACCGGCATTCGCGCGCGCCTGCAGGTAGGCGGCCGAGTTGTCTGACGCGGCGTCCTCACCGGCGATGTACCCAACGTCAAGTTCGCCGAGTGAACCCAGCGGCCGCTGGTAACGGATTGCATCGACGCCGACCCGGTACTCCTGATTGAAGGTGCGTACATCGAAAGGCAGAAAGATGTCGGTGGGGCTGATGATGCGCGAAGCGCCGAAGGTGATCGCCTGCCGGCCGAGCGTCAGATCGCCTCCCGGGAGGCTGAACTGCAGGTTGAGCCGGTCCAGGTTTTGAAACACATCATGCCGCGGGCCATCGTCCAGGTTGTTGCCAAGATCCCCGATGCGCCAGGAGTTGCCGGCACCCGTAAACGTGCGGTTGTCGGCAACGTCGGCGCGGGACTCGAACACCGGTGACAGTTCGTAGTGCACCTGCAGGGCCACGTTGTCACCGAACGCGTCCCACATCAGGCGGAGGCCGTTCTGGGACTGCGCGGTGCGATGCCAGTCGCCGGGCAGATCGGGCGCTTCCTGGACGATTGCGAATGTCTTGAGGTAGCCGGAGAGCCGCGTCTCGGCCGAGGCCGTCGGGGACCCGGTCAGCGCGAACAGAAGGGTGGCCCAAAGTCCGCGGGCGAGATGGGTACGGACCCGCATCGCTCAGCGGCGCTCGTCCTGTTCGATGCGTCCGTCCCGCAGGGTGACGAGGCGCCGGGCGCGATCCATGATCATCTGATCGTGGGTCGAAAAGACGAACGTCATGCCCTGTTCCTCGTTGAGGTCCCGCATGAGGTCGAGCAGCGACGCGCCCGTCTTGCTGTCGAGATTGGCGGTTGGCTCGTCCGCGAGGATGATGTCGGGCGACGAGGCCATCGCCCGTGCGACGGCGACGCGCTGCTGCTGCCCTCCCGACAACTGCGCGGGACGTCGTTCGCCAAGGCCGTCGAGCCCAACCTTCGAGAGCATCTCCAGCGTTCGGGCGTGACGCTCGGCATGCGGCTTCCCCTGGAGCAGCATGATGTACTCGATGTTCTCCTCGGCCGACAGTACGGGAATCAGATTGTAGGCCTGGAAGATGAAGCCGATGTGGTCCCGGCGGAAGTCCGACAACTCGTTGCCGGACATCGTTGCGATGTTGGTACCCGAGAGAAAGACGGAACCGGAGGTCGGGTTGTCGAGGCCGCCGAGCAGGTGCAGGAGCGTTGTCTTCCCGGAGCCGGAAGGCCCGATGATTGCGGTGAACTCACCCGCTTCGATCTCGATGTTGACGTGATCGAGTGCGGTGACGCTGGTGTCGCCTTCACCAAACACCCGGGTGAGTGAGGAGGCCGCTAGGACGTTGGGCATGGATTGCTCCTACAGCGTTTTCTGGAGGGCTTCGGTCGGCACGATGCGCGCAGCGAAGCGGGCGGGGTAGAGCGCCGCGATCAGGGTCAGGATCGTGACGTAGATCGGGAAGTTGACGAATTGCTCGAACCTGACCACTGCGTCGAATTTGTCGACCGTCATGCCGGCCATGTCGAACTCGCCCAGGCTCATGCCGTTGACCGAGAAATGCCAGGCGAGTGAACCACCGAGCAGCAAGCCGACGAGACAACTGAGGAGGGCGATCAACGTCGCCTCCCACAGCACCAGGCCAACGATCCCGGTTGGGCGCGAGCCCAGGGCCTTGATCACGCCAAACTCGTAGATGCGTTCGTAGATCGACATGAACATGGAGTTGATGACGCCGAACGACGCGATCAGGAACAGAACGGAGCCCATGATCAGGGTCGAGAAGGCCGTCATCTGGACAATCTGGCCCATGCCGGGGTTAAATTCCATCCAACCCAACGCTTCGACCGGACCGCCCGCGGGTGTGGCATTGAGCCTGGTCAGCAGCGGGTGTGCAACATCCGCCGAGTCTTCGCCTTCGGCATACCGGATTGCGATTTCATGCACCCCCCGCGCGAGCCCGAGCGTGACCTGGGCCTCGCCAAGGTTGACAAACACCGCGGAACTGTCCAGCTCACGAACGCCAAGGTCGGTGATGCCGCTCAGACGAAAGAGGGCTTGTGAGAGTTCCCCGCCGTCCACTTGCGCAACCGTCACGACGATCCTGTCGCCGAGATCAACCTCCAGCAGGTCGGCGAGATCGGTACCCATGAGAATCTCGCCGGTTGCGCCGGTGAGGTACTCGCCGCGAACGACCGCTTCGGCGATGCGGCTGACGTCGCGTTCGCGTTCCGGGACGATGCCGTAAAGAAAGCCGCCCGCAACGTTGTAGGGCGACGAAACCATGCCCCCGGTGATGGCCCGGGGCGCGTAACCCCGAACAGCAGGGTCGTCGGCGAGTAGCGCGAGCAGGGCATCCGGATCCGGCAGGAACAGGTCTGCATCGAGCGTGTCGAGGTAGCCCGTGCGGTGGACCTGTGCTTCTCCCGAGAGCAGATGAGTCACGCCTTCCACCATCTTGTTGCGCAAGCCACCGATCATCGCGTCGGCGAGGATCAGGGCCGCCAGCGACGAAGCGATCAGCAGGACGGTCAATACCGTACGGCGGACGTTTCGGAACAGGTTCCGATAGGCGAGTTTGAGGTTCAGCATGGTTGGCTCCGGGCCCCTTCCGGCAAGCTGCTTCCCATCAGTGCGCGCTCATGGCCTTGACGGGCGAGACGCGGGCAGCACGCAGGCCCGGCGGGATGCAGACGATCAAGGCGGTGACGACGACGAACGCCAGGGGAATCAGGAACGCCCGTGCGGAAAATTCGCCTTTCATGTGCGACATCATCACGCCACCGATGTCGATCGGTTCCGGCATGACGATGCCCACGTTCGACAGCCAGAGAAGCAGCGGAAGCGCGATCAGAAACCCGATCAGGCAACTCATCGTCGACAGCATCAGGTTCTCCAGGAACACCATGCGGGCGATGTTCAGGGGCTTGGTGCCGATTGCCCTGAGTACGCCAAACTCGCGCGTCCGCTCGAGCACCGACATCAGCACCGTGTTCAGCACGCCAATGCACACGATCAAAACGATGATCCCAAGCGTGACGTACATGCCCTGCATGTCGGCGACCATCGTTTTGTAGAACGATTCCTGGACGCGCTGCCACGGGTCGGCGGTGAGGTCGGGATCGATCCCCGCCTGGAGGCTGTCCGAATATTCGATCGTGCGGCTGTTGTTCTGCAGCATGATTCCAATCTGGTGCACCCGCGAACCCATGCTCAGGAACTGCTGGGCGCCGCGCAGCGGCAGGTAGACGTTGAGCCGGTCGGGCGATCGCTGGTCCCCGATCAGTCCGCTGACGATGAAGATGTCGTTGGCAATGCTGCCGTCCGCGCCGGATGAGATGAGAATCAGTTCGTCGCCGACGCCGATGCCCAACAGGTCAGCGATGCCGTGTCCGATCATCGCCTCGAAGTAGCCGTCGGCGTCCGGTTTGGGGGAGAAATAGCCGCCGTCGCTCACTTTCTCCTCAAGGGTCGTCGTGGCGCGCTCGCGCTCCGGGTCGACACCCTGGATGTAAGCAGGTGAGCTCTTGTCGTTGGAATAGGCGATTGCCGGCGCGAACACGCGCAGGGTGAAACTTTCCACGAACGGATCGCTGGAGAGACGCTCGATCAGCGGCGTCGGATCGCTGATGGTCTTCTGCAGCTTGGGACGCTTCAGATAGTCGCCGCGGTGGACCTGAACATGGGTCGTGTGGTCCCGCACGAAGAACTCGATGCCGCCGCCGTAGCTGCCGTACTGCATGGATATGGCGAAGGTGCACAGCACATATCCCGCAGTCATGCTCATCGTCGTGAGCACCGTCCGCCGCCGCTGGCGGAAGATGTTGCGGAATGCGAGTCTGAACAACACGCGTCAGAACCGCTTTTTGAGGTTGCGCAGGGTGAAGAGCGACTCTGCAACGTCGTCCGCATCCTGTTCGAGCATGTCGTAGCGCACGATGGTCTTGTGCCCTGGCTTGTTGAGCGGGACGAGTTCCATCACGGACGGCAGCATAGTGCCGCCGAAGTCGCGGGGCTCGAGAAAGCGCATGACCCGGACCTTCTCTCCGCGGTCATCGAAGAACGACTGCTCGACGGGCAGCAGGGTTGTTGCATTGATGACGTAGACGATCTTGCCCCAGACGGTGACGGTTTGTTCTCTCGGCATGAGCGTCACGACGTAGTTCGGTTCCTCGACGGCCAGGTCAAGGGCGTACTCATCGACCAGTTCCGTGTCCTGAACGATGTCGTCGTTCGTGAAATCGCTGCCCATCCACGATCCCATCATCATCGATGGTGGCACCTTGATCACCTTGTTGATCTTGGGAAAGAAATTCCACATCTCCTGTTCGCGCTTGAGGGTGGTGATACCCCTGTCCTTGCGGGGTGACAGGATGCGGATGAGCATGTCTTCGGTCCCCCTGCTCACCGACGACATCGTCATGGTGCGTTTGTAGTCGGGCGTCTCGACGATCATGCTCATCTCGGCGCGGGAGGATTCGCCCCGATAGAGATCCTGCATCCGCTGGATGATTTCGGCGGCGTTGGCCTCTGCTGCCGCGGCGTCAACCTGGGCTGTGGCGTTCAGCGACCAGCAGGCAAGCACCATCGCGATCAGGATGCGTCTGATCATGTCGACTCCTTCGAGATTGCCAGGTGTTTCGGCATGCTGCCCCTCCATGATTCGGTTGTTGCCGGACACCGGAGTCGCGTCGCCGAGCGTCGTCATCCGGGGTAAGTCCGCGCGAGAGGCACTATACTCCTTCACGGGACCGGCGGGCTGCCGCGGCTACACGCGGCGCTGCACCCGGCGGTCGGACCGTCCCAGCGCAGCGCGTTCGCCGGAGAGAATCGCATGTTCATCCTGTTTGGATCACAGGTTCGAGGTCATTCTGAGCCGGCGGGCGAGTACGACTGTGCGGTGTGCGGCCGCAGACAGACCTTCTCGCACGTCGTCGAGCGAGAGTTCTTCACGCTCTTCGGCATCCCGCTGCTGCAGATCAATACGATCGCTGACTATCTTGCCTGCGACGCTTGTTCGAACTCCTACAGCCGTGGCGCGATGGAGGAACCTTCGCAGATCGCGGTGATCCGCAAGGTGGTGGCGTACATCGCGGTAGGCTATGGCACATGGGATCGTTTCGACACGATGGCCGACATTTTCATGAAGGTCACGGGACGCGAACTCGACGAGGCAGGGTTCAGGGCAGATGTGCGCGGCGTCACCAATGGTGAGATCGACGTTCACAAACTGGTGGGCAAGCTGTCGGCCAACGTGAACGCCCATGGCAAACAGCAGGTTATCGAGGCCGCGTTTCTCGCAACCTACGCGAGTTGTGAGCTCGAATATGAGGATCGCCTGAGGGTGAATCTGATCGGCAGTTCGCTCGGCACGTCTCTCGAATACGTCGATTCGGTGATCAACTATGTCCGCTCGCAGGGGTACTACGGCGTGCGGCGCCTGCTGACGTCGCCGCAGGACGGGTAGCACCCGCGCACGCGTCGCGCGGTCCGGCTCGGTGAGGCCTGATCGGCGTACCGCCGCAGAGCGGGCCGCCGGTGGGGGACGCCGGTCGCGCTGAAGGCGACGTCGCAGGGTGCCGGTGCCAATGGGGCAGAGCAGATGAATCCGTGACTTGCCCCTGGCTTCGCTAACCGCCCGGGTCTGTGCCGCGGCGAAGGGCCATGATCCGCTGTGACTACACGGTCCGGGTTGCCACCGCCGGCGGGATCATGCCAGCGCGGCGGGCCGGCAGGAAGGAGGCAACGAGGCTGATCGGCCATGCGCCCAGCACGCACGCGACGATGTAGCGTGTCGGCAGGTGTGGGAGCGAAAAGTTCGTCTCGAGGACATAGCTCACCGCGACCGTCATCAGCATGCTGAGGACCACGCCAAAGGTCGTGATGATCCAGTTCTCCGTCATGAAGTAGCGCACGACGTTCCAGCGGGTCGCACCGAGCGCGCGCCGGGTGCCGATCTGTTTGGTGCGCTGGCTGACGAAGTAAGACGCGAGCCCCGCAGTGACGAGCACCGTCAGGCCAACCAGGAGGCCGACCACCGCGACGAGAATCCAGGCCATCACCGCGTCCACCTCGTAGGCGCGATTCATGATCGTGGTATGGGTCTGTACGTTGCGGCTCACGCGATTGGGGTCGAGTTCCGCGAGTTTGGCTTCGATGACCGGCACGAGACCGTCGCGTTCGCCCGGTTCCGTGCGAATCATGTGACGCGCCGTCTTGCCCGCCTGTCTGCGGGGAACGATCACGTTGCGTTCGAACCCGGACCAGCCGACCCAGGCACCGTGCATGTGCTCGATGATGCCAATGATTCGAGTGATCCCCAATAGATCGGCTTGCCCAGCGGGTCTTCCCCGGGGTACAGCTCCTTCGCAAGCGCATGCGTCACGATGACGGAGGCCGGCGTCTGGGCTGCGTTCTCGCCGGGGACATGGGTCGTGAACTCTTCGGTATAGAAGTTCCGGCCGCGTTCGAGGTTGACGCCGAGGGTCTTGATGCCGTCTTCCTCCATGCGATAGACGGCCGTCCCCACGGTTGGTTTGTCTTCGTCCGGCTCGATACGCAGACCGGTGCTGGAGCCGGAGCCGGACAAGGGGACCGCGCTGGTCACCGTGGCGTGCAACATGCCTAGCAGGGCGCGCAGTGCATCGAGGTCCCGCGTGATTGCGGCGGGCGAGTCGTAGTCCGCACGGAAGCCGCGAACTTCCGCAACGATGATGTTGGGGACATCGATGCCGGTCGGGCGACTGATCTTCTCGACCCGCTGGTTGATGATCGAGAGTGCGTTGGCGATCACCGCAAGGCTGACCGCGATCTGCAGCGCGACGAGAATCGTGCCCGTCTTGTGGTGACGCAGCGAGGAGAGGATGGGGCGGATTTCCATGGGTCGACTCCTATTGGGCTTTCAGTTCGCTCGCGGGTGCGATCTCGCATGCCTTCCAGGCGGGGTACAGGCCCGCAATCACCGTGGCCGAGACCGAGATCGCAATCGAGAGACCCACAATCACCCAGTCGATCCGGAACATGTGGTCCGGGGCCTGAGAGATACCGGCCTGGATGGCCGTCAGCCCCAGATGCGCCAGACCGATGCCGAGCAGGCCACCCGCGCCGCCGACACTCAATGAGGTTTTGCAGCAATACCTGCGACCGGCTGGCGCCGAGCGCGCGACGCAGGCTCAGCTCCGAGCGATGCCCGTTGACCTTTGTGAGCAGCAACGACACACAACTCAGTAGGCACACGACGAAGAACAGGAAGCCGAGGCTGATGAGGACCTTCACCTCGTCCACAACCACCTCGTTGTAGCGCATCCATGCCATGACGTCGTGAATGGCATTGTTCACAGGCCGTTCGAAGCGCCCGAGCTTCTTCTGTTCGTTGACGTAGTTGGTGAGGTGCGCCATGTATGCCTCGCGGTCGGAGGCACCAGGCAGTTCGGCCCAGTATTGCAGCCAGGTCATTTCGGAGTTGAGACGATCCTGGAAGGTGTCGATGCGTTCGTTCTTCCAGCCCCAGGTGCTGCCCGAACTTCGGAACTGCTGCTATTCGGTCAGGGAGATCGGCACGAACAGGTCTTCAACGTCGTCGAAGGGGCTGCCGATCACGTCGTAGAAGCGCGGCATGGCCTCCCACTTCGCGGTGACGCCGGTGATGGTGTAGTACGTACCGGAAAGCTGTACGCGTCGCCCGACGCTGTTCTCACCGCCGAAGAGTTTGTCGTTCAGGCGCACGTTCAGCACGACGACGGTCGCAGGCTGCCGGTCGATGCCGCGTTCTCACGGGGCGCCGTACCTGAACGGCACGTCGAACATCGCGAAGAAGTCCCCGTTCGTGACCCGCGTCGCCGCTTCGAACGGCAGTTGGCCCTCGGGTTCGACGACGAGGGTTGATTCGAACATCGCGACCTGACGTGCTGCACCCTCGGCGGCCAGCAGATTGGTGGCGTCGCGCCAGGTCATCTGGTGGGGAGCGCGCTCGGGGTGGTCGTCATCGAAGGGGCGGAGCGGGTTCCAGGAGTCGACCTGGACCCGGTAGAGCATTGTGCTCTTACGCGGGATGGGCTCGCCGTCCATGATGTAGTAGATGGTCACCATGGTCATGCTGACCCCGATACCGACCGCGATCGCAGCAATCATCAGCGCGGTCAGCGCAGGGTTGCGCTTCATCGAGCGCAGCGCGTTGNGGAAATGATAGGACCACATCACGCGTTCACCGCCACGGGTGCCTCGCTGAGCGATGGATCGATACGTCCGTCCAGCAGACGAATCTCCCGCGCGGCGCGGCTGGCCAGGATCGGATCGTGTGTGACCATGACGATGGTCGTCCCGCCGTCGTTGATCTCCTGAACGAGGTCCAGCACCTTACCCGCCATNTGCGAGTCGAGGTTGCCGGTCGGTTCGTCCGCCAGCAGAAAGAGGGGGTCGCCCGCGAGCGCCCGCGCGATGGCCACGCGCTGCTGCTGCCCGCCGGAGAGTTGGGAGGGCAGGTGTTTCATGCGTGACGCGAGGCCAACCCGTTCCAATGCGCCTTCGATCCGCTCGCGTCGCTCTGCACCGCTCATGCGCCGGTAGCGCAGCGGCACGTCCACNTTGTCGAAGAGGNTGAGGNCGGGGATGAGGTTGAAGCTTTGGAAGATGAAGCCGATCTTCTCGTTGCGGATTCGTGAACGGGCGTTGTCGGAGAGGCCGGTCACGTCAGTCCCTTCGAGTTCGTAACGACCGCCGTCGTAAGTCTCGAGCAATCCCGCAATGTTCAGGAAGGTGGTCTTGCCGGATCCGGATGGACCCGTCACCGCGACGAACTCGCCCGCTTCGACCGTGAGGTCCAGGCCCGCCAGGGCACGCGTTTCNATNACGTCCGTCCGATAGGTCTTGGTAATGCCCTGCATGCGCAGCATGGTTGCCCCCTTTTTTTCTGTCGCGCCTCCCGGCGCTTTCGTCACTTGCTGCGGACGGTTTGCACCTGTCCGCCGGCACGTTCCCCATGCGCTTCGCCGCAGCGGCGCGCTTGTCCGGATTGACGAGGNGCTCGTCCAANAGGTTTGTATTCAAACGGGATTTTTTTTCTAATGACTCGCGTTCGAAAGGGAGTGGCGTATGCAACGCTGGAATTCGTGGATGAAATCGGCCGCCTTCGGCTGTGTCCTGGCGGTGTCAGGCGGAACGGCTCAGGCTGACTTTCTTGGCCTTTACGTTGGGGCGGGATATTGGAACGCCGGGTTTGACGGTGACGTCGTAGCCGATGTGGATCTGGACGACGAACTGTCGCTCGACGGCGACGCCGGCAATTCCTTCTATGTTCGTTTCGAACACCCCATCCCCGTGCTCCCGAACATTCGCCTTGCGCGCACAGACATCAAAGACTCCGGGACAGGCACGCTGTCGACGAACTTCACGTTTATCGGGCAGACCTTCGCGCCGTCGCAGACGGTTGCGACGGATCTCGACCTGACCCACACCGATGTCACGCTGTACTACGAGTTGGTCGACATTGGTTTCGATCTCGACCTCGGCGTGACCGGGCGCTGGCTCGACGGCAAGGTGGCCATCGGTCCGGCCGAGGAAGACGTCGAAGGACTGCTGCCGATGCTGTATGCGCACGCGAAGTTTGGCCTGCCGTTCACCGGCATGTACCTCGGCGCTGAAGGGAACGTCATTTCCTACAGCGGTAACCGTGTGCTCGACTACGCGCTGAAGGTGGGTTGGGAGACAGAGAACTTCATTCTTCCGGAGTTTGGCATCGAGGCGGGCTATCGCCGGTTCGGACTCGAAGGTGACGCGAGCGACATCGACGTTGGCGTCGACGTGGCCGTCGACGGCGTGTTCATCAACCTCACCGGTCACTTCTGATTGAACTGACCCCGGGTGCCGCCGGGGCGGCATCCGACGTCGGTTCTGCCCGGCTCCGGCGGCTTGCCGGATGCGAGGCCATGACGCACACGCTCGAGGAACT
>PBVL01000127.1 GCA_002728675.1 Gammaproteobacteria bacterium | reverse complement strand
CGCAAGCCCATTGACACCGGCCTGCACGTGAGCGGCATGGCACTCGGCACGGCCGTGATGCACGACTATCTGACCGAGGCTGCGGACTTCGTCTTCCGCGGCGCCAACTACACCCACGAGGTCGGAGTGATCCGGCAGCTCCCGCAGTTCGTCTCGATCAACTCGGCGGTCGAAGTGGACCTGATGGGACAAGTCAATGCGGAAGTGGTCGGCGGACGCCAGATCTCCGGAACAGGCGGGTCGGTCGACTTCATGCGCGCAGCCAAGGCGTCCGTGGGCGGTCGCAGCGTCGTCGCCATGAGCGCAACCGCAAGGCGCGGGCAGAGCTCCCGTATTGTCCCCCGGGTCGAAGTCGTGACCGCGCTGCGTACCGACGTGGACCTGGTTGTCACCGAATACGGGGTTGCGGACCTTGGCAGCGCCTCGCTTCACGAGCGCGCGGAGCGCCTGATTGCGATTGCCCACCCCGACTTCAGGGACGAACTTCGCGCCAGCCTCTGAGAACTCGGAACTCGCAACTCGCGGCTCCGGGGGTTCCCATGCTGTTCGCGGCAGGACTGACAGGGCTTGCCGCGCGGCGCAGGCACCGTCCCTGAGCCCGCGCTCACCGTGTCACGGGGCGACGAACACTTCGACAAGACCCACCCCGGTGCCATCACCCACGCCGCGAACGATCGCGGTATGGCCACCGGGCGCGAGCGCCCCCTGCACGGCGGCTTCGCTGGGATGCACGGGCTGATGTGACGCGGGGATCTGTGCTGCCGATTCGTGCTGCTGCCAGTCATCGCTCAGGAACGATTCGCTCGCACCCTCGAATGCCTGCAACCAGGGGTCCGCCAGCCGGTCTTCGGCCGCGACGAGGTCCGTGCCGATACTCGGCCCGATCGCCCGCAGGATGACGGGCAGGTCTCCGTCTCCTTCGACGATCAGACCGCCAATCAGCACGGCGTCACCCTGCAGAACCCGCGCTCGGGCCGACAGATTCAGGAGGCGGGACGAAGACTCTCCAACCGCAAAGATCTCGACGATCCCAACCCCGGTTCCGCCGCCCGCACCGCTCACGACAGCCGTGTAGGCGCCCGGCATGAGCTGAACGCGCAGCGCGCTGTCGTTCGGATGATCGAGCGGGAGGCTCGCTGGAATTGCTTCCGCGTCGAGCGTACTCCAGTTGTCATTGGTCGCGATGACGTTCGCCCCTTCGAAAAGCTGCAGCACGGGATCGGCGAGTTGCTCATCCTCCGGGACCAGGCCCAGGTCGATTCCAGGGCCGCGGGCGCGCAGGAAGATATCCATCGATTCCTCACCCCCGATGATCAGCCCCCAATCAGCACATCGTCGCCCGTCCCGACCCAGGCACGCGCGGACAGATTCGCAAGACGGGCCGTCTGCGGCGGACTGCGGGCGCCCGGGTCGGACGCTGAAGTCCCCGCCAGAAACTCGTCCAGATTGCTGAACCCGTCGCTGTCGGCGTCGGCATCGCCATCGTCGACGCTTTCATCCAGACCGTGCAGCGCCTCGTGGGCGTCGCTCATCCCGTCGCCGTCCGTGTCGGCAAGCACGGTCACGGCAACCGTGGGCACGTCGCGCAGGACGCCTTCCGCATCCATCACGCGCGCGCTGACGTCGTAGGGACCCGGCGCATCGAACGTGAGCAGCCCCTCGAAGGGCGCTGCGACGACATCGCCGTTGACGGCGTAGCTGACCTCGGATACGACGACGGCCGGGCCGTCCTGAGCAATGCCGAACGCGTGCCCGCCGTTAGCAACCAGCAGGCCCGGTGCCACCAGACTCATCTCCGCTCGAGGCACGGGCGCGACGGGCACGCGGTAGCGTGCCTCGAGATACGGCGCGACGGAGGAACCTGCCCGCCGCGCATCCGCGACGCGCTTGCCGGTTCCGCTCACCATCAGCGTCACCGGACTGGTCTCGCTCCAACCGGGCAGTGCGGCCAGTTCACTCAGCGCGGGAGCGGAAGACGCCGTGCGTTCGGCTTCGCCCGCGAGGCCGACCCCGATCCTGGCTCCCGGGGTCCAGCGTTGCCCAATCTGCCCGCGCGCGATTGCTGACGTCGAAGTTGGTGGTCGTGAGTGGTGCACTCGCCGGAGTGGCGTCCAGATAGAGTTCGAGCAGCGTTGGCTCATCGTGCGTTTCGTCGGCGGTAAACTGCACGCGTGCGTCGATGACATCCGCCCCCGGCGGAATGCGCACGTTCTCGAAGTGCAGCGCGAGACGCTGGTTGCCGTTGCTGCCGTTATCGACCAGTTCAAGATCGCCGTCCGTCAGCGTCATCTCACCGTCCTCGAACTCCTCACCGTCCTGCGCGTCCTCGACGATCGGTGCGAACGCCAGGTGGACGTCGGGTGACCTGTGCGCCAGCGCCGTGGCCCGCAGGCCCGCGCCGAAGACGTCCGTGAGGGTCAGCGTGTACTGCGTCGGATCGTAGTCCGGCGGCAGATCGCTGAAGCGAACATCAATCACATACGCGGGCGTTGTAAGCAAACCGCGCTTGGGCATTGGGTAGAAGTCGTCGGTGGGCGCGAGCGGGCTCGCAGGATAGGGCTGGGGAAAGTCCGCGCGATCGAACAGATAGCGCTGGTAGGCGACGAGGCCCCGGTTGAACGGGTAGGCAAACAGCTCAACGCCGTCGATGAAGTTCTTCTGATCCCGGTCGTCGTCGGCCATCTCGCTGACGTGCTCGAAGTCGTAACGCTTCTCGTAACCGGGCCCCGCAAGCCCGACCGCAAGAATCTGCGCCATCGAGTGGGGCACGGCAATGCGGAACAGGATGTCCGACGCGTTGCGCTCGAGTTGCCAGACCTCGGAGTCCGCCATGGCGGTGAGCAGATGGGGCATTGTCGCGGGGTCGAAGAGCCGCAATGGGTGGACGTTGTGCGTACCGGTCTCATCACGCCGCCGGACGGACAGATGCAGATGCACGTTCGACGTGTGCCCGCTTGCCCCCATCGGCCCGATGAGCTGACCCTTCTCGACCCGTGCGCCTTCGGGCAAGCCAGCTTCGATCGCACCCAGGTGCCGGTAGGCGATCAGGATCGGCCCCCACCCCGGTACCGCGAAGTGCTGATCACACCGCACCTGCAGGGAGCGCCCCGTCCCAAGCTGCTCCATCTCCGAGTCGGGACCGTCGATGACGTCGTCAACCTCACCCGCGCACATGGAGACAATCGGCGGCGGCGAGTCTTCGTGATAGGTCACCCCGCCGCTGGTCAAGTCTGGCGTGATGTCCGATCCCTGGTGAAAGTCGAAGTAGCCGAAGTTGCTGCTCGAAACCAACTTGAAGCGGGGGCGAAAAAGACGGACATGAAGTACCGTGCATCCATCGACTGCTGATGGCTCAGCGGGTCGGCGCCCAACACGTCGGCCGCGACCGGCGGCACCATGTCGTACGCGNAGGTCGGCTCCGCATCCGGATGCGAATGCCCGGTCCCTGGTGCGAAGAACTCANGCGTCATCTGCACGGGCNGATCCGCGTGTGCCGCGGCGATCCCCAGCACGCANCAGATTGCGATGCCTCGNCGCAGAAGAGCTCCACACGCGCCCGCGGCTTTGGGCATTGGTCGGTTGAACATCGCGAGGCTCCATCCGNCCCCNANTGGGTCGAGTGCGATACGTTATCCGACGAACGGTAGCCCACAAGGACCAACGTCCTGAAGTGTTAACCGGTTAACAATCACAGCAACTCGCCGCCCGTCTGTCCCGTTGGGCCAACCGTCTGTCCGACGTCTCCTGCGCCCCAACGAGAAAGGGGCCGCGCGAGCGGCCCCTTTGACGACATCAGCCTTGACGGCCTGCATCAGACCCGGTCAGGTTGTGCCGTAACCGTCTTTACCCGGTCCTTTGCCGTCGGAGCCTTCCTTGCCCGCAAGCGGACGCTGTTTTGGCGCGGAATCACGCGCGCCACGGAAGTCCTGGAACGGACCGTCGCGCCACTCGAGCGCCGCTTTGAGGCCACCCTCGCGCACACGCTTGCCGAACTCGCCCGCTGCCGGACGGTGCTTCGACATCGCCTCGACGTCGGTGCCGACCATCAGCCCCGTGCGCATCCCCATGATCTCGTACTGACGCTTGACCGCACGTTTGTTGTAATTAAGCTGATCGTTGTCAATGTGGCCCATGCGCCGCGCGAAGTTGATGGTAAACTCCTCGAGCTCGTCTTTCGGGACGCAGTAGTTGGCCCAGCCATAGCGGACCATGTCTTCGCCGGAGAACCAGTCACCCGTGTACGCAAACTCATGCGCCTTGGCCATCGGCATGTACCAGGGCGCCCACATCATGTCCATGGTGCCCATGGCGCGCACGGGCGGGTACCCAACGCGCGCGTCCTCGGCAACGATGCGCATGTCACACATGCTGGCAAGTTCCGTACCCCCGGCCAGGCAATAGCCCTGAATCTGGCAGATCACGGGCTTCGCGAGTTCCCAGATCATCCAGTGACCCATCAGCGCGTGACGGGACCAGTCGTAGTGCTGCGGGTGGGTGCTGCCCGTGTCGGGCATCCCGGAACGCTGCGAGACGAATTCGCTTTCCTCGGGCTGCGGAGTCAGGTCGTAGCCCGCAGAAAAGGCGCGTCCGTTTGCGCGCAGGATGATCACGCCGATGTTCTCGTCGTGTTCAGCCTGTTTCATGGCGTCATACACTTCCCCGCGCAGGGCGTGACTCAGCGGATTGAGCTTCTCAGGCCGGTTGAGCGTGATGAACGCCAAGCGGTCGTCAGTCTCGTATTCGATGTTGTTGTATTACACCGCATCCTCCAGATGTCGCGGGTTGTGAAGGGGCGGAATACTCGCCTGAGTCCACGCGGTTTGTCCACCGGCACCCCACCGGACACCCCGGCAACCTCGTTTGGTAGCCGCCTACGCAAAGAGGCGTATGTGATCGACCTTGCTGCACCGGTCTTCGACGACGAGCACGCCCGCCGCCTCGAGGCGTTCTCTTGCAAGCGCGTTGCGAATGCCGAACTGCATCCAGAAGCAGCGCACGCCTTTTTCGATTGCCGGCGCGACGTGGCGCAGCACGTCGTCGTCCCGCTGAAAAATGACCGCCAGGTCAACGTCGCCCGGAACGTCGGTGAGCGTCGGGTAACAGGGACGGTCCATCAGTTGCATGTGGCGCGGATTAACCGGCAGCACCTCGAACACGGAGTCGAGGTACCAGGCTACCGGCACGCTGGGCTTCCACGGCTTGTCCGAGACACCGACGACCGCGACGCGCCGCGTCGATTCGAACACTGCCTTGATGTCAGTCATCCCCACACCGTGCGTTGCTCGCGCAGCGGATCCGCATCGATCCTCGCGTCGAGGCCGAGGCGCATCGTCTCGCGCGCATCACCGTAGCGGGGCCAGGCAGGCAATCCGGCGTGGGAGGGTGTCCCTTCCCGCGCAAAGTTGATCCACATGTCCATGATCTGCCCTGACAGCGCCTCGACCGCCGGTCCACTGCCGCAGAACTCGTCCATGCCCTCGGCGGTCAACGTGCCAAAGGCGAACGGGATGTCGAGCGAGTGCACGCTGCCGAGCCTGCCGTCCATGGCAGGAGATCTGTAGTCGAAGAGGTAGGCCCAGACGTCTGCCGTGTGGGCGGAGTGCAGTTCGGCCGTCCGGATTGCCGGCAGGCGGAACGTGCGATCTGTAATGACCGCTGTCAGCACGTCGACGGGTTGGCGTGCGTCGGTCGCGTAGGCGCCCAGCACCTCGTCGACTTCCGCAATGCCCATCCTGGCGAGCCGCTCGCGCAACGCGGCGTCGTCCAGTTCGCCCGTGCTGCCGCCCATCGCGGTCCACAGCGCGGACTCGTGCTCGCAGGTCCCGATGAGGAGCGGCATCCCATTGGTATAGCGACCATCCCCGATCGCGTTCCCGATGGGCTCGGAGATAACGGCGCCATCCTGTACGGCACCGTAGCCAAACGGCGCCGACAGTTGCCATTTCAGGATCGCCTCGGCACTCGCATCTCGCAGCGTATCAATACCGCCAAAGTGATCGGCCATGGCAGCGGTCGCCTTGGCAGCGTCGGCCGGTGAGCGTGACATCCCGAGAGATCCACTCATGGGACCCGCCTTGTGAAAGAGCCCGTGCGCGGACTCCATGGCCATGA
The DNA here is from genome assembly GCA_002728675.1 of Gammaproteobacteria bacterium. GTDB lineage: Bacteria > Pseudomonadota > Gammaproteobacteria > Pseudomonadales > Azotimanducaceae. Next base: position 6,833 of record PBVL01000127.1, on the reverse strand, counting down.
GCGCAACGAGATCAAACCCCCCGGCGGACTGGCCAAACGCGGTGACGTTGTCCGGGTCGCCACCAAACGCGGCGATGTTGTGCCGGACCCAGCGGAGCGCCGCTACCTGATCGAGCAGGGCCTCATTGCCGGTCGCACCCAACTCCGGTGCGTGCAGGAAGCCGAGCGCACCCAAACGATAGTTGAATGTCACCACGACCACGTCGCCGCGGCGCGCCAGGTGCTCGCCGTTGATCCGCGGCTGCGCGCCAGAGCCGAGGGTGTTCGCACCGCCGTGAATCCAGAACAGGACCGGGCGCCTGGCATCATCCTCGGCCGGGGTCCACACATTGACGAAGAGGCAGTCTTCTCCGGTGGGGCCGCCAGAGATACCGATCAGCTTCTGCAGGCCACCGACTGCCGCCTGTGGCGCGGAGAGGCCAAACTCGCCGGCATCCCTGATTCCCGACCAGGGGACAGCCGGTTCGGGCGCCCGCCAGCGTAGCGGCCCGACCGGTGGCGCGGCGTAGGGGATTCCGAGGAATCGGCTGATCCCGTTCTCGGTACGACCTTCGAGCGCGCCGTCACTGGTGGTCACTTTGGGATTCATGTGCTGCTCCCGGACGCCCGCCGCGTTACGACGCGAGAGCCCGTCCGAAGTTAGAATTGATCCAACATAGCATGGCCAAAACGCGCCGGGCAGCCGCCCGTCCGCCGGAGAATTGTGATGAACCATTACGCGCAGGAAGACCTGGGCCGCCTCGAAGCCGAGCGACGCGACGCGTGGGCAATGCCGCTGGCCGCGATCGACCCGTCGGACCGCCGGTTGTTCGAGCACAACACGCACTTCCCCTATTTCGAGCGCCTGCGCCGCGAGGACCCCGTGCACTTTCACGAGGCGAGCTACTCGGGCCCGTTCTGGTCCGTCACCCGCTACGAAGACATCCGCGAGATCGACCAGACCCACGAGGTCTTCTCGTCCGAGCCGTCGGTGACCTTCGCTGAAGGTGACGTGACGCAGGCGAACTTCATCACGATGGATCAGCCCCGGCACCATCAACAGCGCAAGGCGGTCGCGCCCGTCACCGGGCCGACGAACCTCGCTTCGATGGAGAGCCTCATTCGCTCGCGGGCGTGCGCGATCCTGGACAGCCTGCCGGTTGGCGAGCCGTTCAGCTGGGTCGACCGGGTCGCAATCGAACTGACGACACAGATGCTCGCAACGCTCTTAGACTTCCCGTTCGAAGATCGCCGCAAGCTGACGCGCTGGTCTGACGTCGCAACCTCCAGCACCGACTCGGGCGTCAACGAATCGAAAGCGTCACGGCATGCCGAGCTCATGGAATGTTTCGAGACGTTCCGCGCGCTCTGGGAAGAGCGTCAGAAAGATCCGAGCGGCAACGACCTGCTGTCGATGCTGATCCGGTCGGAAGACACCCGCAACATGTCACCGTCCGAGTTCTTTGGCAACGTCATCCTGCTGATCGTCGGCGGGAACGACACGACGCGGAACTCGATCACGGGCGGGGTCCTCGCACTCAACCAGTACCCGGGCGAGTTCGAGAAGGTCAAGGCGGACCACTCGCTGATCCCGAACATGGTGTCCGAGATCATCCGCTGGCAGACGCCGGTCCTCTACATGCGCCGCACCGCGCTGGCCGACTACGAACTGCGCGGCAAGACGATTCGCGCGGGCGACAAGGTCGCCATGTGGTACATCTCCGGGAACCGGGATGAGACCGTGTTCGATCATGCCCACGATCTGCAGATCGACCGGCCGAACGCCCGTTCCCACCTCTCCTTCGGCTACGGCATTCACCGCTGCATGGGCAACCGGCTCGCCGAAATGCAGCTGAGGGTCCTGTGGGAAGAGCTGTTGGCGCGATTCGACCGGATCGAGGTCGCCAGCCCCCCGGAGCGATATCGCTCCAACCTCATCCGGGGATATCGCGAGATGCAGGTGGTGCTGCACGCACAGTCCTGATACCCGGACGACGCTACTTCCGTTTCCTGCCCGGCCTCGTGTGCTGGGTGCGAAACGGCCGTGCACCCTGACCCTTGCGCGGACTCCCGCGCCCGGAGCGACCAGGGTCGCGGGGTTCGGCGGGGACGAGTTGGCCCTTGCCGCTGCCGATGAGATCAGCGCGTCCCATGTCCGTCAGCGCCTGGCGCAGGATCGGCCAGTTCGCGGGATCGTGATAGCGCAGGAATGCCTTGTGCACGCGCCGCTGCCGCGCTCCTTTCGGAATGTAGAGCGGCTCGCTCGCAGCGGAGACACGCCGCAGCGGGCTGACGCCGCTGTGGTACATCGCGGTGGCCGTTGCCATCGGCCCCGGCAGGAAGGCCTGCACCTGGTCAGCGCGAAAATCGTTCGACTTGAGCCAGAGCGCAAGCTCAAGCATGTCTTCGTCAGTCGTGCCTGGGTGGGCAGCGATGAAGTAGGGGATCAGGTACTGCTCCTTGCCCGCTTCCTTCGAGTAGCGATCGAACAGTTCCTTGAAGCGGTAGTAGGTCCCCATGCCGGGTTTCATCATCGCCGCCAGCGGGCCTTCCGAGAGCGCCTCCGGCGCGATCTTCAGATAGCCGCCCGTATGGTGCATCGCGAGCTCGCGCACGTACTCCGGTGATTCGTTTGCAAGGTCATAGCGCACGCCCGAGGCAATCAGCACCTTCTTCACCCCGGGCAGCTCACGCGCCTTGCGGTACAACCCGATCAGGGGCTGATGGTTCGTGTCGAGGTTCGGACAGATTGCGGGATAGACGCAGGACGGGCGCCGGCAGGCGCTCTCAATCGTCTTGTCCTTGCAGGCGAGGCGGTACATGTTGGCAGTGGGTCCGCCCAGATCTGAAATGACGCCAGTGAAGCCCGGCACGCGATCACGGATCTCCTCGACTTCCCGCAGGACGGATGCCTCCGAGCGGCTCTGAATGATCCGGCCTTCGTGTTCCGTGATCGAACAGAACGTGCACCCGCCGAAACATCCGCGCTGGATCGCGACGGAGAACCGGATCATCTCGTAGGCGGGGATGTTCGCGTCGCCGTACGCCGGATGCGGCTGACGCGTGTACGGCAGTTCGTACACCGCGTCGAGTTCTCCCGTTTCGAGTGGAACGGGCGGCGGATTGATCCAGACGTCCACGTCGTGATGGCGCTGCACGAGCGGGCGGGCGTTCCCCGGGTTCGACTCGACGTGAAGAATGCGGGACGCGTGGGCGTACAGGATCGGGTCGTCCCGCACCGCCTCGAAACCTGGCAGCCGGATGACCGACCGGTCTCTGTCCTTTGCGGGAACATCCCGGACGAATCGCACGACCTGGACATCTTCTGAGGGCGGTGACTCCCCCTTCGCCGGCTGTTCGGGCTCCATCTGGTACGGATCGGGCATTGGCCCGACCGGTCCCGGCATGTCGAGGTGGGTCGAGTCGACCTCGATCCAGCCGCCTTCGGGGGCCTGCATGTCGGCGCGCCTGCGAAACGCGGTTCCGCGCACGTCCGTGATACGCCGAATCGCCTCGCCGGCTGCCAGCCGATGCGCGATCTCGGCGATCTGGCGCTCCCCGTTGCCGAACACCAGCAGATCGGCCTTGGCGTCGAGCAGAACGCTGCGCCGTACTTTCTCGGACCAGTAGTCCCAGTGCGCAATACGACGCAGACTCGCTTCGATCCCGCCGATGACCACCGGCACGCCGCCGAAGGCTTCGCGCACACGGTTGGAGTAAACGATCACGCTGCGATCAGGCCGTTTGCCGCCTTCGCCGTTAGCCGTGTACGCATCGTCAGAGCGCATGCGGCGATCCGCCGTGTAGCGGTTCACCATGGAATCCATGTTCCCCGCGGTCACACCGAAAAACAGGTTCGGCTGCCCAAGGGCCTCGAAGTCGCGGGTCGAGCGCCAGTCCGGCTGGGCGATGATGCCTACGCGGAAGCCCTGGCTCTCGAGGAAGCGCCCGACAATCGCCATGCCGAAGCTCGGATGGTCGACGTAGGCGTCCCCCGTCACGAGGATGACGTCACACGCGTCCCAGCCGAGGTCATCCATTTCTTCCCGCGACATCGGCAGCACGGGCGCCGGCGTGAGCCGATGCGCCCAGTACTTGCGGTAGCCGTAAAGCGGCTTTGCACTGGGAGGAGCCAAAGTCATCGCGCTATTGTAGCGCCCCTCGTTTGCCATCTCGCCCACGGCAGGGGCCCGCGCTAAGATCGGGGGGCTGACCCTCGGAGCGAGGGGCGTATGTCTGCCGTCATCGGCGTCATTGCCGACACTCACAAACTGCTGCGACCAGAGGCGCTCGCGATTCTTCATGGCGTCGACACCATCGTGCACGCAGGTGATGTGGGTGCGCCGTCGGTGCTGACGGAGCTGGCGGCGATCGCGCCGGTCCACGCAATCGCAGGGAACATCGACCGTGACCCGTGGGCAAACTCGCTGCCGGAGACCCTCGACCTGACGATCGAAGGCATCCGGATTCACGTCGTTCACGATCTCAGGACGGCTCGACCCGAGCGCATCGCCCACAGCGACGTCGTCATTGCAGGGCACTCGCACAAACCCCTGGTCGAGCGCCGGGATGAGACGCTTGTCTTCAATCCCGGCAGCGCGGGACCCCGACGCTTCAAACTTCCGATCGCGGTGGGCCGGCTCTACCTGGATGCGGGCGCCCCCCGTGCGGAAGTGATCGAGATTCCGGTGCCCGCGAAGCGCTGAGATCGAACCGGCGCGCGCGCCGGAGTGGGCCACAACCTCCTGTCCATCCACGAACCATTCATGTGGGTGCCAAGGGAGCATACAAGCCAGACAGCATTCTCCCTGTTGACCTGAAGGGCTCACGTTCGAGTCGCGGACGCCGTACACACATGTGAGCCCCTTTTCAGTGTGTGTCCATCAAAACGCTTTAGGAACGCGAACGCACGCCGTGCGACCGCGCGCACGACGCTATCAGCAATCGCCCTGCCGGCGTGAGCCTGGTTTCAGTGTGTGTCCCCGTTCAGAAGAAGCAAGGCGAGTCGCGGACGCAGCCTCCCTGGCTGAGCCGGGTCAACGCGGATGATGTCGCACAACGAAGTCAGCGATGCCTCACGTTGCTGTAGGACAGGTTCAAGTGTGTGTCCTTTTGCCGCCAGGGCGGGACGGCCGCGGCTTGCGCGGCCCGTTGTACGTCCTGGATCAACGCGATGCAGCTGCCGGCGGGCAATGGCGTGAGACCGGTTTTGGTGTGTGTCCCCTACCTGAAGGTGGTCCTGAGGCGTTCGTGTTGATCCGCGGGGGGCGGCGAAGCGTAGAAGACTGGAGCATTTCGGAACGTCACCCATGTCAACGCTGCGCAAAAGGACTCTCCTCATCGCCATGATCGCCGGACTCACCACCGCAACTTTCGCGCCATCGCTTCTTGCGATCGAGGAGCCGGAGTACCGTGTCATCGACACGATTGCCCATGCAGAGGGCGTCATCGAAGTCCGTGAGTACACGCCGATGAACATCGCGCGGACCCGGGTCACGGGAGAGTTTCTGCGCGCCGGGCACAACGCATTTCCGCGCCTCGGCGGCTACATCTTTGGCGACAACATCCGCAACGAGAAGATCGACATGACCGCGCCAGTCGCACAGCACGCCGACGAGTCAGGCGGCTATTGGGTCAGCTTCGTGATGCCGAGCGCATACTCGCTCGACACACTGCCTCTCCCCGACAACGCATCTGTCGAACTGATCAGCGTTCCCGCGCGCACCATGGCTGTTGCGAAGTATCGCGGCGGGTGGAGCACAGGTCGCTACGAGCGACATGCCGCACGACTGACGAGCGCCGTGTCGGACAGCGCACGCTGGCGGAAGTGGGGCGCGCCCGAGTGGGCCCGGTACAACCCGCCCATGTGGCCCTCGTTCCTGAAGCGCAACGAAATCATGCTGCCCGTGCGTGACATGGAAAGCCTGACGGCCCACCAATGATCGCGAACGGAGATTTCCCGGCGGTCATAACCCGCGACCTCGTCCAACCGCTCAAGGACCTCTGCATCCTGTTCGAGGCCGAGCAGGCCTATCAGGAGTTCGCGTTCTTCTCGAACCTGCTGTTCCATCTGCGCGATCCGAGCGACGAGACGGAAGTCCTCTACGCGGTGATCGAACTTTCCAAGTGCGCCTTTCTCGGCTTCGACTACAGCGACCAGGCCCGGCTGCAGATTGATGCGCTGCTCGAACGGGCCATCACGCTGTCGCACACCATGAGCGCCGACAACAACCTCAACTGATTGTCGCCGTGCAGCAATACGGCCGCAGACCACGCCGGCCTTACCCTGTGCGAAAATGCCGGCCGTCACGCAGCCAGAGCTACGCCGCCCATGGACGTCGTCACACCCCGCAAGGTGGGCAAGAGTTCGCTCGCCGTCATCCCATTCGGCTTTGGCGGAGGGACGATTGGCAGTCCGGCCGTTTCCAACAGTGACGCATTCGACACGGTGCAGGCGGCCTGGGACCTCGGCGTCCGGTTCTTCGACACCGCGCCCTGGTACGGCGTCGGCCGCTCCGAGCGACGCCTGGGTCTTGCCCTGAACGGGGCGGAAGGCGCCGGCACCGCGCCTGACCCTGCCACTTATGCCATCAACACGAAGATTGGCAAAACCCTCGTTCCGGAACCGATCCGCAACGACGCCAACAAGACCGTGTCGCCAGGCGGGATGGTGCGCACGGTCCGCGACCCGCTGACCGGTTTCCGGGTTTCATTCAGATACACGTACGACGCTATCCTGCGTCAGCACGAAGATTCGCTCCAGCGCCTTGGGCGCTCCAGTGTCGACAGCCTGACCATCCATGACATCGACTACGGCTATCACGATGACGCGCAGCTCGAGGTGCATCTTCATG